>NC_020504.1:7358325-7659509 GCF_000349325.1 Streptomyces davaonensis JCM 4913 | reverse complement strand
CGGCGCCCGACGGTGACCTCGCGGACCTGGGGACGAAGGAGGGAGCTCCCGCGCGCAGGCCCGCCTGGGCGCTGGACTCCGACACCCTCGGCCTCGGCATCCACGTCGACTTCGACCACCTGGAACGCCGGCCCGACGTCCGGCCGGGCCCCGGCACCCCGCCCGCCGGACTGCCCGCGGTGCGGCGGCCCACGTGGGCCGTGGGGCTCCCCGTCGAGAAGCGCGAGCCGGAGGTGGACGCGCCGTTCGAGGCGGAGGAGAAGGCCGTCGTACCGGACGTTCCGAAGTCGGTACGGGAGGAGGAGCGGCGCGAGCCCGAGGAGGAGCCCCCCATCAGTGCGGGGCTGCTGCCGACCCGGCTCGGCGTGGTCCTCGGCTGTCTGCTGACCGCCGCGCTGCTGCTGTACTGGGTGCCCGCGCTCCGGCTCGGCGAGGCCGACCTGGACGAGATGGGCGGGCTCGGGCTGATCTCGGTGCTGCCCATGTCCACGCTGATCGGCGCCGGGCTGCTGGTCACCGTGTTCGCCTCGCTGCTCTGGCTGGGCCGCGAGCACCGGGCGCTGCTGCTGGTGACCCTGCTGGCGACCGTGGTCTCGCTGCACGCCCTGCCCGCGCTGATCGAGACCGAGCCGCGGTTCGCCACGGCCTGGCAGCATCTGGGCTTCCTGGACTACATCGACCGCACCGGGTCCGCCGTACCGGACCTGGACGCGCGCTGGAGCTGGCCCGGGTTCTTCGCGGTGGCCGCGTTCGTGGCGAAGGCCTGCGGGATCTCGGATCTGACCGAGGTCATCCGCTGGTGGCCGCTGACGATGCAACTGCTGTACCTGGTCCCGATGTTCCTGCTGACCCGCTCGATGCGGGCGAGCTGGCGGGCCCGCTGGACCGGCATCTGGGTGTTCGTGCTCAGCGGCTGGGTGGGCCAGGACTACTTCTCCCCGCAGGGCTTCACCTATCTCCTCTATCTGGTGTTCGCGGCGATCCTGCTGGTCTGGTTCCGGGCGCCGCGGGTGATCTGGACGAAGGTACGGCCGGGCGAGCTGGAGGTCGAGCCGACGGACCGGCGGCAGCGGGCGGTGCTGCTGCTGGTCGTCATCGGGCTGTTCGCGGCGAGCGTCCCGGCCCACCAGCTCACCCCGTTCGTGATGCTGGGCGTGCTGGCGGGTCTTGTACTGGTCGGCCGCAGCGAACTGCGCGGACTGCCCATCCTGTTCGGGGTGCTGGTGGTCTCCTGGATCGGCTTCATGGCGGAGCCGTACTGGTCAGGTCACTTCGACGAGCTGTTCGGCGGCGTCGGCGGCGTCGGCTCCAATGTCTCCTCCTCGGTCTCCGGCCGGATCGAGGGCGGCAGCTCCACCCACAAGCTGGTGCTGTACACCCGGGTGCTGCTGGCCGGCGGGGTGATGGCGATGGCCTGCTGGGGCTGGTGGCGCCGCCGCGATCACCAGTACCGCGAACGCTCCCTGCTGGTCCTCACCTTCGTCCCGTTCCTCGGCTTCGGCATGCAGAGCTACGGCGGCGAAATGGCGCTGCGCGTCTTCATGTTCGCGCTGCCGGGCGCTGCCCTGCTGACCGGCCTCGCGCTGTTCCCGCGCACCGGCGTCACCGCGAAGGAACGCGACAAGGACCGGGTGAGCCTCGCTCCGTTGGCCGCGTTCCTGGCGGGCCTGGTCCTCATGGGCGGCTTCCTGGTGACCCGCTGGGGCAATGAGCCGTTCGAGCGGATCAGACCCGGCGAGGTCGCCGCCATGGAGTACGTCTACGCCCATGACGATCCGAGTCTGCGGCTGCTGTGGCTGAGCAACGACACGGTCAACGTCGTGACGCCGTCGATGCCGTGGGGCGCGCGGGACATGGAGAAGGTGGAGTATCTGCCGACCCTGGCACCGACCGATCCGGTGCTGGTGTCGGGCCTGGTCAAGGCGCTCAAGGACGCGGGTCCGAACTCGTATCTGATGATCAACCGCAGTCAGGTCACCTATCTGCGGATGGACGTCGGCTATGCGAAGAGCTGGGAACCGCGGCTGATCGAGAACCTGGACCGGCGCCAGGAGCTGAAGAAGGTCTTCGTCAACGAGGACGTGACCATGTACGCGCTGCGCAAGCAGCCCGCCGGCGAGGTGCCGAAGGCCGATCCCGGGCCGATCGGGCCGCAGGTGACCTGGACGCCGTGGTCGGTGGTCGGGGCGCTGGCGGCGCTCGCGCTGATCGTGCTGCTGACGGCGCGCGAGGTGGTCCGGGTCGCGGTGCGGCCGAGCGTGCGTCAACTTCGGTGGCTTCAGAGCACGTTCTGGTTCTCGCTGCCGTTGCTGGCGGTGCTGCTGGCTTCGCTGGTGCAGCGGTTCCTGACGATCAAGTAGGCCTTTCCGGGGTTCAGGTGGCTCACCGGCTGAGCCACCTGACCTCGTAGGCCCGCAGCTTGATCTTCTTGCCGTCGACGGTCGCCTCCGTGGACCGGTCGAGGGTGTTCACCACCAGGGCGGTCCGGTCCGTCGCCAGCACCCGTACCTGGGGCGCGGCGGTCAGGTCGCGGTACTCGGTGCCCGGCGGGAACTCGGCCGCGAACCGGGCCAGCAGGTCGTACATGGGCAGTTTCCGTCCGCCGTCGGCGCCGCTGGTGGGCGTCCAGAGGCAGCCCGGGCACTCGGTGCCCTTCTCGGCCTCCGGGTTCCAGTAGAAGCCGGAGGCCGCGCCGCCCTTGGCCATGGCGATGAGTCCGGCGGCGTGCACGCCGGTCCGGCGGGTCTCCGACCACTCGTGCCGGTTGTCGTCGCCGTCGGCGGGCTCGACGTAGTACTCGGCCCACCACAGGGGCAGTTCGTCGCCGGTCTGCTCGCGCACCCACTCGCCGACGGCGGTGAACTTGTCGGTCGCCGCGAACTCGTCGGGGATCAGCTCGTCGTCCCGGGTGTAACTGGACCCGTCGACGACGACGAAGTCGGCGCCCGCCTTGTGCTCGTTCCAGTAGGAGAAGGCGTCCAGCACCCGGCGGTCCATCGCGCCCCAACTGCCCTTGAGGGTCGGGGAGGCGTGCTCCTCGCGCGGATCGAGGCTGTCCATCACGAGATACGGGCCGCCGACCATGATCTCCGGGTTGACCTTCTTCAGCGCCCGGTAGACGCGGTTGTACAGCTGCGTGTAGCCCTCGTGGTCCCAGCGGGCCTCGGCGTCGTTCCAGAAGCCCTTGAACTCGTTCCACACGATGAAGTGCCGTACATCCGGATAGCGTTTGGCGACCGTCGCCGCGAGCGCGGCGAAGTCGTCGAAGTGGTCGGGGTCCGGGGCGGTCTCCAGGGCCGCCTGGCTCCAGTCGGTGTTGTCGACCCCGGCCTCGCCGCCCTTCATCCAGTCCGGGGCGCAGCACAGGGTGACGACCGGGGTGCCGCCCGAGGCGCGGACGAAGTCGATCCGGCGGTCCATGGCCTCGAAGTCGTAACGCCCCTCAACCGGCTCTGGGTTGTCGGCGCCCCAGCCCATGATGTGCTGGATCTGCGGCAGCCCTCCGCTGTCGGCGATCCGCTCCTCGACCCGCTTCGTCGCGGCCGCGCTGCCCTCGTCGGCGCTGAACTGGGTGTGCGTAAACCCCCAGCCCACCTCGGGTTTCGCCGCGTCGGTGGTGGGGGCCGGGGTGCCGTGCACCTTGTCGCCGTCGGGCGAGGTGCCCTCGGTGCTCGCGCCGTTGCCGGGCAGCGTGTTGAGCAGGGTCACCACCAGGGCCAGAGCTGCCACGCCCACACCGAGCAGCGCGGTGAGCCGCCACCGCCGTGCCCCCGAATTCCACCCATGTCGTCCCATCAAGGGCAACGGTAACGGGGGTGACGGGCGCGGGGGCAGGTTTCTGCGGTGAACAGTCCCGTCTCGTTCTCGAAGAACAGTCCGTCGCGTTTTCGAAGAACGGTCCGTCGCGTTTTCGAGGCACGACCTCCGGGGGAAATCCAGTGCGCGACGGGCCTTCGTGCCGGATCATGGCGACATGTCTGCGAACCCACACGACGCTCTGCCGATCCGGCTCAACGTCGACGACAGCGACTCCCCGTCCGACGTCGTCGACGCGCTGTTCCTCGGCCGCTTCGCGACGGGCGAGCAACCGTACTCGCACGCGGCGAACATCGACCGCGTACGCTCCGGCGCGACCCTGCTGCCGCCGGGCGCCCGGGTGCTGCGCGTCGCCCGCGACGACGACCGCAGCGCGACCCTGGCGGAGGGCGACGGCTGGACCGTGCTGATCTCCCGCTGGAACCGCGGCGCCGACGTCACGGTCACCGCGACCACCGCGGAACTGGCGAAGAAGGTCCTCGACCAGGCCACCGACGGCGCGGCGGACGAGCCCGAGCCACAGCCGGAGAACGTGACCATGGGTTTCTGGTACGTCTCCCCCAGGCGCGGCCCGCACCGCACCACCCGCCAGATCTCCGCGGGCACCTGGGAGGAGGTGCGGGCCAACTACACCGCGCCGGTGGCCGACGCGATGGACGGCCTGATGAAGACGACCCCCGAGGACATCGCGGGCCGCCTCCTCCTGCTGCACGGCCCGCCGGGCACCGGCAAGACCTCCGCGCTGCGCACCCTCGCCCGCTCCTGGCGGGACTGGTGCCAGGTGGACTGCGTACTGGACCCGGAGCGGCTGTTCAGTGATGTCGGCTATCTGATGGACATCGCGATCGGCGAGGAGGACGGGACCGGAAAGGGCCGCTGGCGGCTGCTGCTCCTGGAGGACTGCGACGAGCTGATCCGCGGCGAGGCCAAGCACACGGCAGGGCAGGCGCTGTCCCGGCTGCTGAACCTCACCGACGGTCTGCTCGGCCAGGGCCGCAATGTCCTGGTCGGCGTCACCACCAACGAGGACCTGGAGCGCCTGCACCCCGCCGTGGTCCGCCCCGGCCGCTGTCTGGCCCGCATCGAGGTGGGCCCGCTGACCAGGTCGGAAGCGGTGGGCTGGCTGGGCGCGGAGGAGGGCGTGGGCCGCGAGGGCGCCACGCTGGCGGAGCTGTACGCACTGCGCCGGGGCACGTCCCCGACGTCGCTGCCGGAGCCGCGGGGCGGGGCGGACGCGGGGCTGTACCTGTAGTGCATTGATGGTGCTTTGATAGTGATATGCCCCTGTTCATCGGCACCTCGGGGTGGCAGTACAAGGACTGGCGGGAGGTCCTGTACCCCTCCGGGTGCCCGATGCGGCTGTGGCTGGAGGAGTACGCGGCGCACTTCGCGACGGTCGAGCTGAACAACGCCTTCTACCGGCTGCCGACGCGGGACAACTTCGAGGCGTGGCGGAACCGGGTGCCCGGGGACTTCGTGATCGCGGTGAAGGCGAGCCGCTACCTGACCCACATCAAGCGCCTGCGGGACCCCGAGGAACCGGTGCACCGCCTCATGACCCACGCCCAGGGCCTGGTCAACCACCTGGGCCCGGTCCTCCTCCAACTCCCCCCGACCCTGCACGCCGACGCCGGTCTCCTGGACGCGTGCCTGTCCTGCTTCCCGCCCGGAACACGGGTGGCGGTGGAGCCGCGCCACGACTCGTGGTGGACGCGGACGATCCGGGAGGTCCTCCAGTCCCATGACGCGGCCCTGTGCTGGGCGGACATCGCATCCCGCCCGGCGACTCCGTTGTGGCGCACGGCGAACTGGGGCTACGTCCGCTTCCACGAGGGCGCGGCCCACCCGTGGCCGCGCTACGGCGGACAGTCCCTGAGGACGTGGGCGACACGCATCGCGGACACGTGGCCGAAGGGGCGGGACGTGTACGCGTACTTCAACAACGACGCGGGCGGGGCGGCGGTGCGGGATGCGACGGCGTTCGCACGGGTGGCGACGAAGGCGGGGCTGACGGTGACGAGGACACCCGACCAGGTACCGACTTCCTAGCCGTCAGTCGTCCTCGTACGCCGCCCGCAGCGCATCCCGTACGGCGGCCAGGGCCTCCGCCTCGCCCAACCCGAGCCGCTGCACACGCTCCGCGTACGCCTGCGCCGCGGCCGCCGCTTCCCGTTCCGCGGCCGAGCCGGCGGCAGCCACGAACGTGCCGTTGCGCCCCCGCGTCTCGATCACCCCATCCGTCTCCAGCGCCCGGTACGCCTTGGCGACGGTGTTCGCGGCGAGCCCGAGCGACTCGGCGAGCCCTCGCACCGTGGGCAGCCGGTACCCCACCGGCAGTACCCCGGCGTGCGCCTGCTCGGAGATCTGCGCCCGCACCTGCTCGTACGGCGGCGCGCTGTCATCGATGTGGATCTTCAAGGTCACGGACCGATTGTCCCGTACCCACCGGAAAATGAGAGGCACGGGGACACGGACCGCCCGTAACGTGCGGCCACATGACAGTGATGGTGCGCGAGATCAAGCCCGAAGTCAGAGCCGACCTGGAGGGCTTCGCCCACGTCCGGCACAGTGCCCTGCCGTTCTATGTGATCACCCCCGACTCCCTCGCGTACGACGTGGCCCACTTCCATCCGGACGCCCGCTACCGGCCGCTCCTCGCCGAGGAGGACGGCGAGATCATCGGCAGCGCGCAGGTCGGTCTGCTGCACGAGACGCCGACTCCGGTCCAGGGCTTCATCAATGTGTACGTCCACCCGGACCGCACCCGCCGGGGCGCCGCCACGCTGCTGGTCCGCGCCGCCGAGGAGTACCTGGCCGGCCTGGGCGCGACCCGGCTGCTCGCCTGGGTGCTGGACGAGCCCGGCAACCGCGCCTTCGCCGAGGCACACGGGTACACGGCGGGCCGCTCCTCCCACTTCCAGCGCCTCGACCTGGCGAACGGCACACTCCCACCGCTCCAGGACCTGCCGCCCGGCGTGGAACTTCGCCCGGCCGCCGACTTCGCCGACGATCCGCGCCCGATCTTCGAACTGGACGCGGAGACGACGGCGGACGAGCCCAGCGAGGCCGGATCCGCCGAGCTGGCGGACTACGAGGGGTGGCTGGAGAACACCTGGCGGCACCCGTTGAACAACCTGGACCTGACCACGATCGCCCTGGTCGACGGCCGCCCCGCCGCCTTCACGGCCGCCCGCACCGACGGCGGCACCCGGTACACCACCGGCATGACCGGCACCGCCCGCGCCTTCCGCGGCCGGGGCCTGGCCAAACTCGCCAAGAACGACTCCCTGCACCGGGCCCGCGCGGCCGGGTACACGGAGGCTTTCACCGGCAACGACACCGGGAACGAGCCGATGCTCGCGATCAACAAGTGGTTCGGGTACGAGATCTGCGCGACGGAGGTGCGGTATGTCCGTGAACTCGGCTGACCAGGGACGCCACGTGGACGTGGTGCTCGTCAAGGCGGGTCGTACGAAGATCCGTTACCCCGCCGAACTGCTCCAGGACGACGGCACCCGAATCGTCGTCCGGGCCGACTTCGCGGGCGACCAGGCACGCGACTTCGGCTTCGTACGCTTCGAGCCGGGTGACGTCTTCACCGAGTACTACTGGCGGGACCGCTGGTACGCGGTGATGGAGGTCCGCGACCCCACAGGAACCCTCAAGGGCTGGTACTGCGACATCGCCCGCCCGGCAACGCTCCAGGGCACGGAGCTGATCGTCGAGGACCTGGACCTGGACCTGTGGCGCTCCGCCGACGGCACAGACGTACGACGCCTGGACGAGGACGAGTTCGAGGAGAGCGGCCTGACAGAACGCGACCCACAGGCGGCCGCAGCAGCCGTGGCCGCCCTCGACGAACTGGAGGCCCTGGCCCTGAACGGCGACTTCACGTCACTCCTGGCCTAGGACCTGGACCGAGGCCACCACCGCATACCGCTCGTCGTCCACGGCCCGCCCCCACAGCCGCTCGTCGTCCGACAGGCGCTCCACACGCAGCTCCCCGGCGATGGGGGCGAGCAGCCCGGTGAGCAGATCGGCGGGTATGCCGACCGGGCTGACCGTCCCCCACACGCCCTCGACGAGGACGAGCCGTCCGCCCGGCCGCAGCAGCCCCCGCCACTGGCGCAGCACGCGCCCGGGGTCGGGCAGCGCCCACAGCACATGGCGGACGAGGAGGACGTCGTAGCGCTGCTCGCCGACGGGCGGCGACGTCGCGTCACCGACGAGGAACGCCGCGTCACGCCCGGCGAGCTTGGCGCGGGCGAGGTCGACCATGGCCGGGGAGCTGTCCACGCCGGTGACCCGGTGTCCCTGTTCGGCCGCGAGCAGCGACAGGCTGCCGGTGCCGCAGCCGAGGTCGAGGACGTCGCTCGGCCGTCCGGGCAGCCAGGCGCGCAGGCGGCCGGCCCAGGCGCGGCGTACTTCGGGGTCGCGCAGGCCGTGGTCGGGCTCGTCGTCGAAGGAGGGTGCCGCCGCGTCCCAGTCGGTACGTGATGCTGTCCTGTCGTCACCGTTTGTCGTCATACGTCCGAGAGTGACACGCACCACTGACAGAACGGCATCGATGAGGAACGCTCGCCCAAAGGGTCTACCTCCGTGAGAACGCGGAATCAGGTAGGCACTGAAGGAGGCAGCCATGCGCCGCATGACCGTGCAGAAGCCCCTGAAGAAGACGGACTCGCGCCGGACGTCCCGCGAGGAGACCGACGCGCGTCCATCGGGACGCCCTGAGATCCGCAAGGACATCGCAAGAACCTGGTGGCCGGACGGCTGACGTCCGACCCCCTCGTTCCAGCCGCGCGCCGCGGCTACCTGATCTCAGTCTCAGTACTCCCTTAACGCGACCATAAGGATCTCCATCGCCCGCTCCCAGCAGGCGATTTCACGGTTTTCTCGGGCTAGCTTGCTGACCGCCCCCCACAGGGTCGGCCAAGCAACCGACGACCGTTTCCCAGGAGTTCCTCATGCCCGCACGCCGCAGGGTCGCCACCGCTGCCTCCGTCGCCTTCGTCGGCGTCGCACCGCTCGTACTGACCGCGCTCGGCGCCGCGCCCGCGGCCGCGCACGGTTCGATGGGCGACCCCGTCAGCCGGGTCTCGCAGTGCTACGCGGAGGGCCCCGAGAGCCCCAAGTCCGACGCGTGCAAGGCGGCCGTCGCGGCCGGTGGCACCCAGGCGCTCTACGACTGGAACGGCATCCGGATCGGCGACGCCGCCGGCCGGCACCAGGAGCTGATCCCCGACGGCAAGCTGTGCAGCGCGGGCAGCGACGCCTTCAAGGGCCTGGACCTGGCCCGCGCCGACTGGCCGGCCACGGCCGTCAGCAGCGGGTCGTACACCTTCAAGTACCGCGTGACCGCCCCGCACAAGGGCACCTTCAAGGTGTACATCACCAAGGAGGGCTTCGACCCGGCCAAGTCGCTGGCCTGGGACGACCTGGACCTTCAGAACCCGGTGGCGACGGTCACCGACCCGGCCGCGTCCGGCGGCTTCTACACCTTCTCCGGCACCCTGCCGAAGCGGTCCGGCAAGCAGGTCCTGTACGCGGTCTGGCAGCGCTCGGACAGCCCGGAGGCGTTCTACTCCTGCTCGGACGTGACCTTCGGCGGCGCGAGCACCGGAGGCGACGGTGGCTCCACCCCCGCGCCCTCCGCCTCCGCCCCCTCCGAGGAGCAGATCGAGGACGGCGCCGACGAGTCGACGGTCGAGCACAACGGCCACGGCGACCAGGACGCGAGCACCTCGGCGGAGCCGGTCGCAAAGACCGAGGCCAACCAGCCCAAGGCCGCCGGCACCACCGAGAACCTCGCCGAGACCGGCGGCGACAGCAGCACCTCGTACATCGCGATGGGCGGCGCCGCGGCGCTGGCGCTCGGCGCGGCCGCCCTGTTCATGTCGGTGCGGCGACGCGCCACGGACGGCACCCGCCGCTGAGACTCCGGGGTCTGACCGGCGGCTCAGGCTGGTCAGACCCCGGCGGTGCGTCAACTGAACACCGACGCACAGGTGGTGCGGGTGGCCTTCGCCGGATCAAGGGCGTTGGCCACCTCGTGGAAGGCGATCCGGTCCAGCAGCCCGATCGCCAGATGCTCGGACAGATCGACCGAACACAGATCCTGAAGCAGCACATTGTGTACGTCCGCACCGTCCAGGAACCCGCTGCGGTACGGCGTGACGACCTCGTCGTACTTGGTCGCGATCACCGTGTACTTGACCCCGGGCACGGTGTCGCCGCCCGCGTTCAGCTTGGTGAGGAACGCGGAGCCGACGATCTGGTCGGCGAGTCCGGGCGTGGCCGCGGAGATCAGGTCCTCGGCGCCCGGGAAGTACGGCAACAGGTTGGTGAGTCCGGACAGGCTGGTGCCGTGGTTGTCCGGGGCGAGGCCGACGAGGGCGTTCACCTCGGCCGCTCCGCCGAGGAACTTCAGGTAGTAGCGGGGCATCATCCCGCCCTGGGAGTGACCGACGAGGTCCGCCTCGGCGGCGCCGGTCGCGGCGAGCACCTTGTCGACGAAGGCGTCCAGTTGCTCCGCCGACTTGTCGATCGGTCCGAGGCCGTAGAAGAACGGCACGCCGGGCAGTTGGCCGTAGTCGAGGGAGAAGACGCAGTAGCCGCGCTTGGTCAAGTAGGGCGCGAGGCCCAGCCAGTTGTCGACGGAGTTGCCGAGGGTGCCGTGCACCAGGACGACGGGGCGGGGGTGGGCGGCGGACGGCTTGCAGTTGTAGTCGTTCCAGCCGGAGCTTGCCGCCTCGGCGGCCTGGGCGCTGGTGGCGGCGGGGACGACGGCGACCGCGGCGGTCAGCAGCAGCGCGATCACGGGTCTGAGCAGTCGTTTCCAGGGCAGCATCGAGTGATCTCCTTGCAGATCAAGGGAGTTGCGATGGCCTTACGCCCTGTGATCCGGATCACGGGATGCTGGTTCACATGTAAAGTTACGGACCAGTAGTTCAAGGGGGAAGTTACGCGTCAGTAAAAACTTCCAGTGGTAGTCGGCCACTGATGTAATACGCCTGACGAACCGTCACCAAGAGGGACGAATGGGCCCCTTGGGCGCGATACGCAGCAACTGGCGCCCCAGCTCCGCCACTTCCGCCTCCCCCAACACCGCACTCCACTCCCGCACGACGTCCGCCGCCGCCTCTTCTGCGGCCCGCGTATTGGCCCACCCGAGCTCGGTCAGCACGAGCAGCCGGGCGCGCGCGTCCCGCGGATGGGGCCGCCGCTCGACGTACCCCTTGCGCACGAGCTCGTCCACCAGCTGGCTCGCGGCCTGCTTGGTGACCCCGAGATGCACGGCGACCTCGGAGACGGTGGCGCCGCCCGCCGCGATCCGCGTGAACGCGAATCCATAGGCGGACTTCCCCTCATGACCGCGCGCGACGACACCGTCGTTGATACGTCGCACCAGCTCACCCGCGGTGGCGAGCAGCGCGAAGGACAGGGAGAGGGCCTCGGAGTTCTGCACGGGGGCATTCAAACACCCTTGACGATCCGGTCAAGCGGCTTGACCATAGGAGCGGCAAAAGTAGTCAAGCAGCTTGACCATCTATTTCTGGGGGACAGCCATGCCCGTAATCCGCTCGTCCGACGCCGTGACCCACGAGATCCACGGGGCCCGTTTCGTCTCGTACGCCACACCCCTTTCCGGCAGCAAGGAGCTGTGCGCCTGGCGCGGCGAGGTCCCGCCGGGCATGAAGGGCCCGGCGCACACCGTCAGCAAGGAGGAGATCCTGCACGTCCTCATCGGCAGCCTGCGCGTCACCCTGGACGGCGACACCACCGACATCTCGGCGGGCGACACCCTGATCATCAACGCGGGTTCGACCCTCGCGCTCGAGAACCCGACCGATCAGACCGCCCTGACCTGGGTGACGACGTCCGTCGGCCTGACCGCGGACCTGGCCGACGGCACCCGGATCACTCCCCCGTGGGCCAACTGACCCGCGCCACCAGCAGCTCGGAGCGCACCAGCTCCAGCAGCCGCCCGACCCAGTTGCGCCCCCGGCCGTCGCGTTCGTCCGTCCAGTACGGCGCCTCGTCGTAGCCGGTGTAACGGATCCGCGCGTCCTCGGTGGCCAGCAGTACGTCGGCCAGCCCCGGATGCTGACCGAACTTGGCCCGCAGCAGCTCACCCATCACGCCTACCCGCAACTCCGCCCAGCCGTCCCGCCGCGCCGCCCGTCCGCCCAGCTCGTGGGCGTCCCGTGGGGTGGCGGCGGCACGGATGCGGTCGTGGTCGGCGGGGTCGGCCGCGGCGAGGGCCCAGTAGCCGTGCAGGACGGAGGCGTAGGTCCGGCCGCCGAACACGATCGGTACGGGGTAGTCGTTGCGCAGCACGAACAGCCCGGGGGTCTCGGGCCACCCCCGGGGAAAGACGACCTCGTTGGACACAAGGGTCGGGCGGCCGGGCACGTCCTGGTCATCGGCGTGCAGGACGGCAATCCGCTCCTTGTGCGCCCGGTCGTCGTCATCAAGGCGGTCGAAGTAGTCCAGGGCGTCCCGGTGCATCTCGGCGGTGACCACGGGCCCGTCCCCGTCGACGGCTTCACCGAGGTCGGTGAGCAGAATCCGCAGGGGCCGGTCCTGGCGATCCATGTCTCCGAGAACATAGATCCGCACATGCGCGGGCACGCCCAGATAGGCCTCGCGCAACAGCTCGCGACGGGACTCGGACGGCTCCTTCTGATACCCCCTGATCGCCTCCTGAAGCCGATCCCAGGCGGTCGTCCGCCCGCTCAACTCCTCAACCTTGTCGGTGACTTCAAGGAAGAAACTGTCCGGCGTACACACTTCCGGACTGCGCGAGCGCCACTTGGGCGCATCCGCCGGCCGTTCGGGAGCATAGGGATCACGGGCCGTGACCCACCCGGACCGGAGCAACTCCTCCAACTCCTCCAGATCCATCCGCTCCTGACAGCGAACGGCCCCGTCCGCGAAGACCCACAGATCCTCGACGACAAACTCCTCGCTGTACGGAACCCACCGCCACACATGACACCAGGCCCCGTAAATCCTCTCCCCGTCCACGACCCGATAGGTCGGCCCCTGCCAGCTCATGAACGCACCCTATTCGCTCACGCCGCCAACGACCCCGGCACCACCGCCCGGGGCCCGAACTTCGCGCGCACCCGGTCCGCGACCTCCTCGATGCGGCGTACCTTCTCGTCGACCGGGTCGAAACTGAGCTGGTAGGAGGCCTGTTCGGCGGGGTCGAGGCCCTCCGCGCGCAGCGTCATCGCCCGCACCCGGGCCCGTTGCAGCCCCAGCGCCTCGTACATGCCGTACGCCACCCGCGTCAGCGCGGCCGAATGCGCGGTGGGTTCCTTCAGGACCCGACTCCGCGAAGTCGCCGACCGATCCGCGTACCGCACCGTGAGCGTCAGCGTCCCGCACACCTTGTCCACCGCCCGCAGCCGCGCCCCCAGTTCCTCCGCGGCGGAGAGCAGGGCACGACGATGCCGGTCGGTGTCCAACTCGTCGCGGTCGAAGGGCCGTTCGGTGATCAGCGACCGGGCCGCACCGTTCGGCACCACCCGCCCGCGGTCCACCCCGTTCGCCTTCTCCCGCAGCTCCCGCCCCGCCTTCGCCCCGACCAGCCGTTGCAGCGTGGACAGCGGCGCGGCGGCGACCCGGCCGAGGCTGTCCAGGCCGTACTCGCACAGGACGCGAGCGGTCGCCGTACCGACTCCCGGCAGCGCGGTGACCGGCTTGTCCGCGAGGAACTCCACGATGCCGTCCCGCGCTTCGGGCACGACACAGGTGACCCCGGGCCGGGCGTCCCGCAGCGCCATCCGGGCCAGCATCGTCCCCGGCCCGGCCCCGATCACACAGTCCACGCCGTACAGCGCGAGCGCCCGCACCCGGATCACGGAGGCCAGTTCCACCGCGCTGCGCCCGAAGTACCGCTCGGCGCCCCGCAGATCGACCAGCGCCCCGTCCGGCGGCAACGCCTCGACGACGGGCGAGAACTCCTCCAGCAACCCGAGCAGCCCGGGCAGGGCCGCCTCGTACATCGACGGCAGCTGAAAACGTACGCAGAGGATGGTCATCCCGCACTCCCCGGACTCTGATGCCACAACTTCCTTGTCTGCGAGGGCTCCTGACCCGCGGGACGCAGATCGGCCCACGGATGCATTTCGTATCCGGTCGGCATATGGATGCGCCGACCGCCGGTCGAGTCCTCGCCCGCTTCGGGCACCGGCTCCGCGAGTCGCGCCGCGACCACGTCGAGCCCGCCCTCCGCGCGCAGTTCGACCAGTTCGGCGAGGTTCCAGGCGGCGGCGCCCACCACGCTGAGGCTGCGCGGCCCGCGCCGCTGGACGACGCCGCGCACCAGCAGCAGCCAGGAGTGGAAGACGGTGTGCGCGCAGGCGTCGTGGGAGTCGTCGAAGAAGGCGAGGTCGACCAGGCCGGTGCCGTCGTCGAGGGTGGTGAAGATGACCCGCTTGCCGGACCGGATCGGCGGCGTCTGGGTGGCCGCCTTTGCGCCCGCGACCAGCACCGTCTCCCCGTGCCGCGCCTCCCGCAGCCGACGCGCGCCGACCACGCCCAGCTCGTCCAGGAACTCCCGGTGGTCGTCCATCAGATGGCGCGAGGCGTCCATGGACAGCACCCCCAGCTCGGCGCTGAGCCGCTCGGCGGAGGACAGATCGGGCAGCCCTGCGGGCGCGGTCTTCCGCCCACCGGCCAGCGGTAGTTGGCCACCTCCCGCGCCCCGCGCACCCCGGTGCAGCTCGGTCAGGTGTAGCTGCAAATCACGCCGGTTGGCGCCGAACGCGTCCAACGCGCCCACCTGCGCCAGTCGTTGGGCCAGCGGTCGGCTCGGCCGCGCCCGCTCCCAGAAGTCCAGCAGCGAGGCGTACGGCTGCCCGTCCGCGATCCGCGCCGCCTCGGCCTCACTGATGCCGTGCACATCGGAGAGGGCGAGCCGCAGCCCCCAAATACCGGACACCAGTTCGATACGGTGGGCGACTCCCGACGCGTTCACATCCAACGGCAGGATCGGCACCCCCCGCCGCCGCGCGTCCGCCAACAGCAGCCGCTTCGGGTACATCCCGGGATCGTGCGTGAGCAGCCCGGCGTAGAAGGCGGCCGGATGATGCGCCTTCAGCCACGCCGACTGGTACGTCGGCACGGCGAAGGCGACCGCGTGCGCCTTGCAGAAGCCGTACGACCCGAAGGCCTCGACGATCTCCCAGGTCCGCTGGATCGTCTCCGCGTCATACCCCCTGGCCGCCGCGTGCTGCGCGAACCAGAACCTGATCCGCCCCTGCGACTCCGGATCGGACAGACCGCGCCGCACCCGGTCCGCCTCGGCCCGTCCGCAGCCGGTCATGATGTCGACGATGTCGATGATCTGCTCATGGAAGACGACGACTCCGTACGTCCCCTTCAGCGGCTCCTCCAGGTCCGGATGCGGATAGCGGACCGGCGCCCGCCCGTGCCGGGCCTCGATGAACGGCCGCACCATGTCGGCGGCGACCGGACCGGGCCTGAACAACGAGATGTCGACGACAAGGTCATGGAAGGTAGCCGGCTGAAGCCGCCCGACCAGGTCCCGCTGGCCCGGCGACTCGATCTGGAAGCAGCCCAGGGTCTCGGTGGAGCGGATGAGCGCGTACGTCGCCGGATCGCCGGGCGGTACGGCGTCCAGGTCGACCTTCTCCCCCGTCGCCCGCTCCACCTCCGCGACCGCGTGCGCCATCGCCGACTGCATCCGCACACCCAGCACATCCAGTTTGAGCAGCCCGAGGTCCTCCACGTCGTCCTTGTCGAACTGCGACATGGGAAAGCCCTCGCCGCTGGTCGGCATGACCGGCGTACGGCGGAGCAGGGAGGCGTCGGAGAGGAGCACTCCGCAGGGGTGCATGGCGACTCCGCGCGGCAGGGCGTCCAGCGCCTCGGTCAGCTCCCAGAGCCGCCCGTACTTCGCCCCTTCCCGCCGAAGCTCCTCGGCCAGCTCGCGCAGTTCGGGCAGTTCCTCCAGCGCCGCCCGGGCGTCGCGGGCCCGGATGTGCGGGAAGGACTTGGCGATGCGGTCGATGTCGGCGGGGTCCATGGACAGGGCCGCGCCCACGTCCCGGATCGCGTGGCGCACCCGGTACGTCTCCGGCATCGAGACCGTCGCCACCCGCTCGGTGCCGAACCGGTCGATGATCGCGCGGTAGACCTCAAGCCGGCGGGCGGACTCCACGTCGATGTCGATGTCGGGCAGCACCAGCCGCCGCTCGGACAGGAACCGCTCCATCAGCAGCCCGTGTTCGACGGGGTCGGCGTGCGCGATGCCGAGGAGGTGATTGACGAGCGAGCCCGCTCCGGAGCCGCGCGCCGCCACCCGAATGCCCATACCCCGCACATCGTCCACGACTTGAGCGACCGTCAGGAAGTAGGAGGCGAACCCGTGATAGGCGATGATGTCCAGCTCGCGGTGCATCCGCTCCCAGTAGGAACGCTTCCCGGCGTACCCCTTGACCACCATCCCCGCCGCCGCCCGCGAGGCGAGCACCCGCTGGGCGCTGCGACGTCCCGCGCCGACCAGCCGCGGCTCGGGGAAGTGGACGGTGCCGATGCCGAGGTCGTCCTCGGGGTCGACCAGGCACTCGGCGGCCGTGGCCCGCGTCTGTTCCAGCAACCGGTGCGCGGTGTCCCGCCGGAAACCCGCGGCCTCCACGATCCGCTCGGCGGCGTCCAGCATGGCGTCGGCACCCTTGAGCCAGGCCTCGCCGGAGTCCAGTTCCTTGGTGGGGTCGACGGGGACGAGTCGGCGGGCGGCGTCCAGGACGTCGGCGACCGGGCCCTGGCCGGGGTCGGCGTAGCGGACGGCGTTGCTGAGCACCGGCCGGATCCGCTGCTCGGCGGCGAATCCGACGGTACGGGCGGCCAGCCGCAGCGAGCCGGGTCCGGTGCCCTTGCGGCCGTGCCAGACGGCTTCCAGGCGCAGCGCGTCGCCGTAGACCTCCCGCCAGGGCGCCAGCAGTCGGGCCGCGCGGTCGGGGCGGCCGGCGGCGAGGGCGCGGCCGACGTCGGAGTCGGGGCCGAGCAGGACGGTGAGTCCGTCGCCCCGGTTGGCGTCCCAGGGCAGCAGCGGTGAACCCTCGCCGGCATGCGCCGCCGTAACGATTCCGCAGAGGTCGGCCCAGCCGCGGGCACCGTCCCGGGCAAGAAAGGAGACCCGGGGTGTCGACTCGTCGATGAAGGCACCCCCGCGAACGGGAGTGCGGCGCTTTCCCTCTCGCACAGGCTCGAAGCGCTCCACCGCCAGCTCCGTACCGAACAACGGGCGCACCCCCGCCTTCGCGCAGGCCTTGGCGAAGCGGACCGCGCCGGCGAGGGTGTCGCGGTCGGTGAGGGCGAGGGCGTCCATGTCCCGCTCGGCGGCGCGCTCGGCCAGCCGCTCCGGATGCGAGGCGCCGTAGCGCAGGGAGAACCCGGAGACGGTGTGCAGATGCGTGAAACCGGGCATCCACACCTCCGATATCGAACATCAGTTCCCGACTACCTCACCCCCACCATAGACCAAAAATAGAACGTCTGTACGACAACCGTTCGGCCCTCTCCCACCTGCGGAAACGTCCACTGCCTCGGACCGTGGGGGACATGACACAGAACAGCTTTCTGGCCGAGCTGAAAGACGCGGTCACCCCGCGCGCCACGCTGCTCGTCCTCGGCGTGCTCGCCCTCCAGCTGCTGTTCATCGCGTCCTACGTGGGGGCCCTGCACGACCCGAAGCCGAAGGACGTGCCGTTCGGCGTGGTCGCGCCGCAGGCCGCGGCCGAACAGGCGGTGACCCGTCTCGACCGGCTGCCCGGCTCCCCGCTGGACCCGCGCGTGGTGGCCGACGAGGCGACGGCGCGGGAGCAGATCATGAACCGGGACATCGACGGGGCGCTGATCATCAACCCGGCCCGGACGACCGACACACTCCTGGTCGCGAGCGGCGGCGGCACGGTCCTGGCCACGACGCTGGAGAAGTATCTGACCACCCTGGAGGCCTCCCAACAGCGAACGATCAGAACAGTCGACGTGGCCCCGGCCTCCCCCCGGGACTTCGACGGACTGTCCGCGTTCTACCTGGTCGTCGGCTGGTGCGTGGGCGGCTACCTCTGCGCCTCGATCCTGGCGATCAGCAGCGGCGCCCGCCCCGCCAACCCGCGCCGCGCGGCGATCCGCCTGTCGGTGATGGCACTGGTGGCGATCGTCGGCGGACTGGGCGGCGCGGTGATCGTGGGCCCGATCCTGAACGCGCTGCCGGGCAGCGTGGTAGCCCTCTGGGGCCTGGGCGCCCTGGTCACCTTCGCGGTGGGCGCGGCCACGCTGGCCCTCCAGGGCATGTTCGGCATCGTAGGAATCGGCCTGGCCATCCTCCTGGTGGTGATCGCCGGCAACCCCAGCGCAGGCGGCGCCTTCCCCTACCCGATGCTCCCCCCGTTCTGGCAGGCGATCGGCCCCGCCCTCCCCCCGGGCGCCGGCACCTGGGTGGCCCGCTCGATCGCCTACTTCGACAGCAACGACACCACAGACGCCCTACTGGTCCTGTCGGCCTGGGCGGCGGCCGGCATCGTCATCACACTGCTGGCGTCGGAACTACGCAGGAGACGAGAGGCCGAACGCTCACCAACGGAGGCGGGATAACCCCCACAACACCCACAACCACCGCCGCCAACCCGCAGCCGCCGACGGCGCCCCACCCCCGCAGGGGCCACCCGCACCCGACAACGCTATTCGCACGGGTGGTGCGGGTGGGAACCCCAAAAACCACAACGCACCCGCACCCGCACACGAAAGTCCCGCCCCCACACACCCGGGACGGGACTTCGCGTAGACGAAGACGAACAGGAACCGTCAGCCGATCTCCGTACCCGTCGCCGACAGCGCCTCGGTCACCGGCTGGAAGAACGTCTCCCCACCGGAGGTGCAGTCACCGCTGCCACCGGACGTCAGCCCGACCGCCTTGTCCCCGGAGAACAGCGACCCACCACTGTCCCCGGGCTCGGCGCAGACATCGGTCTGGATCAGCCCGTTGACGATGTCACCGTTGCCGTAGTTCACGGTGGCGTCGAGCCCGGTGACCTTGCCGGAGTGCACCTGCGTGGTCGACCCGCTCCGGGTGACCTCCATGCCCACCGTCGCGTCCGCCGCACCGGAAATCGCCTGCGTGGACCCGTTGTAGAGGTTGACCTCGCTCGGGTGCTCGACCTCCGCCGTGTACTTCACCAGCCCGTAGTCGTTGTCCGGGAAGCTGGACACCTCGTTGGAGCCGAGCTCGTTCCCGCTCGAGTCCTGCCAGTCGGTGATGCCCTCGGTGCAGTGCCCCGCGGTCAGGAAGAACGGCTCCCCGCCCTTGACCACGTTGAAGCCGAGCGAACAGCGGCCACTGCCACCGAGGATGGCGTCACCACCGGCGATGAACGGCTTGAACTCCCCCTTCGTGCGCTGGAGTTCCGCCGTGCCACCGAGCCCGTCGACGACCTCGCCGAGCTTCGCCCACTCGGCGTCGGAGACCGTGCGGTCGGCCGTGACGACGATTCTGTTGGTCGTCGGGTCGGTCACCCAGGAGGTGCCCGGAATCGTCGCGTCCTGCTTGAGCGTGCCGCGCGCGCTCTTCAGCTCGGCCAGCGAGTTGGCCACGACCCGGGCCTTGGCCCCGGCCTCCTCGACGGTTTCCGCGGCGTCCTTGTCCAGGACGTTCACGACGAGGTTCTTGCTCTGTGCGTCGTAGTACGTGCCGGCGGCGGCGTTGCCGAGATCCTGGACCAGCGTCGAGGCGAGCTTTCCGGCCGCCTTGACCGACAGGGTCTCGGGCGTGGCGGCCGCAGTGGGCTCGCTGGCGTTCGCAGTCTGGAAGGTAACTCCCGCGGCCACCAGTGCGGCGATGCCCGCACCTACCGCGGCGGCCCGCCGCTTGGGTATGCGTCGGTGCTTCAACTCACGTCCTCCTGTGGGGGGTCGGACCGGAGGCTGTGGGGGCCTCTCGGACCGGAAGGCGTACGGACACAGAGGCGGCGCACAGCAAAAAGCCGCGTCCGTGCCGGTTGATCGGCGCCTACTATTCCGATCCTCACAGGGGGCACACAAGGTCGACTTCAGGACGTACACACGGCCGTCACACCGCATCCCCGCACCCTTGACCGTGCATGGTCACCCAGGCGGGTTCGCACTGCAAACACTACGTGCGAGTAACCGATAAGCAGTGCGTAAGGTCTACTCCTGTCTTGAATCCGACCCTTCGGGGTCCGGTTCCAACAGGGGCTCGACAGCCGGAGGTTGTGAAGCGGGCGGTGGCGCGGCGTCCACCCCCGGCGCGGCGACCGCCCCCGGCGCCGCGGCGACCGCCGGCGGCTGCGCCGCCCGCTCCAGGAACCTCAGCAGCTCCACCGGGAACGGCAGCACCAGCGTGGAGTTCTTCTCGGCCGCGACCGCCACCACGGTCTGGAGCAGCCTCAGTTGGAGCGCGGCCGGAGTGGCCTCCATCTGCTGCGCCGCCTCGGCGAGCTTCTTCGACGCCTGGAGCTCGGCGTCGGCGTTGATGACCCGGGCCCGCCGGTCCCGCGCCGCCTCGGCCTGCCGGGCCATCGACCGCTTCATGGTCTCGGGCAGGGAGACGTCCTTGATCTCGACCCGGTCGATCTGCACGCCCCAGCCGATGGCGGGGCTGTCGATCATCAGCTCAAGACCCTGGTTCAGCTTCTCCCGGTCCGACAGCAGGTCGTCCAGGTCGCTCTTGCCGATGATCGACCGCAGCGAGGTCTGCGCCATCTGCGAGACCGCGAACCGGTAGTCCTCGACCCGCACCAGGGCGTCGGCCGCGTCGACGACCTTGAAGTACACGACCGCGTCCACCCGCACCGTGACGTTGTCCCGGGTGATGCCCTCCTGGGCCGGCACCGGCATCGTGACGATCTGCATGTTCACCTTGTGCAGCCGGTCCACCACGGGGACGATCAGCGTGAACCCCGGCTCGCGCACCTGGGAACGGAGTTTGCCGAGCCGGAAGACGACTCCGCGTTCGTACTGTTTGACGACCCGCGCCGCGGCCATCATGTACACCGCTCCGACCGACGCGAGCGCCGCTCCCGTCGCCACCAGCTCCTCGACCATCACGGCCCCCAGGGTCCGAAGTGGACGCATCAGGTTGTCAGGTGCCTACCTGGTGTCTCCTTCGACCGTAACTCCGCACTCCGGACAAGGGCGAGCCCCCGCACGACAGTTGCGTACGGGGGCTCTGAATGCGCTGCCGGCTGCGCCCGGGTGCTTCTAGAAGACGCTCATGCCGTAGGCGTTGAGGGCCTCCACGACGGGCTGGAAGAAGGTCGTACCGCCGGAGGAGCAGTTGCCGCTGCCGCCGGAGGTCAGACCGTAGGCGATACCGCTCGTGGAGTAGAGCGGGCCGCCGGAGTCGCCGGGCTCGGCGCAGACCGTGGTCTGGATCATGCCGTAGACGACATCGCCGCCGCCGTAGTTCACGGTGGCGTTCAGGGCGGTGACCCGGCCGCTGTGGATACCGGTGGTGGAGCCGTCACGGGTGACGGTGGTGCCCACGCTCGGGGTGCCCGCACGGGTGATGTCCGTGTTCCCGGCGGTGCCCGACTTGGTGATCGAGGTGTTGGTGTAGCGCACCAGACCGTAGTCGTTCGTCGGGAAGCTGGAGCCGGCGGTCGGGCCGAGGACCGTCGTCCGTCCGGAGTTCGAGTACCACGTGCCCGCGCCGTCGGTGCAGTGACCGGCGGTCAGGAAGTAGTAGGCGCCCGCGCTGTTGCGGACGTTGAAGCCGAGGGAGCAGCGCCAGCTACTCGCATAGATGGCGTCGCCACCTGCGATGTACTTCTGGAACTTGCCGGAGGTGTGCTTGATGGTGAGGGCGTCGGCGTTGCCGCCCGCCTGCTGCCGGATCTTGGCGATCTCGGCCTTGGAGACCGTGCTGTCGACGGTGACGACGACCCGGTTGGTCTTGCTGTCGACGGCCCAGGCGGTACCCGGCACGTCGGCCTTGAGCACGGAGCTGCTCGCGCTCTTCAGCTCGGTGGAGCTGAAGGTGGTGGGGGTGTCGGCCGCGTTCGCGCTGGGGATCGCGATGGCCGCGGCGGCCACGAGGCCGGTCGATACGGCGATCAGCCGGGTCCGTCTCGCGATACCGCTGCGGGGAGTGGTGCGCTTGATCCTCACTTTTCGTTCCTCCACATGGGAAGTCGGGGGCCCTCGTGGGGTTTCGGGCCCGTGAGGCGCAGCCAGGGGCCGGATTCATCCGGATTCCGAACATGCCGTGCCCCTGACAAGCGCGCTGTCGGGGAGTATTCGGCCACACGGCCGGTGGACGCAAGGGCGCCTTTCGGCCGTGCAGCCTTCAACCGACGTGCGGAACGGGTGAGGAACTGAAGGGAGGGCCTAGTAGACGCTGACCCGGTACGCGCTGAGCGCCTCCGGAACGGGCTGGTAGAACGTCGTGCCGCCGGTCCGGCAGTTGCCGCTGCCGCCCGAGGTGATGCCGAGCGCCTTCGTCCCGTCGTACAGCGGGCCGCCCGAGTCGCCGGGCTCGGCGCAGACCGTGGTCTGGATCATGCCCCGGACCGTGCCGCCGCCCTGGTAGCGAACGGTGACGTCGAGCGCGGTGACGGTCCCGCTGTGGGTGCCCGTGGTCGAGCCGGTGCGCTTGACGGACTCGCCCACATAGGCGTCCGCGGCGGAGTAGCCGCCGGGGTGGCTGAGGCCGGTGTTGTCGTAGCGGACGAGGGCGTAGTCGTTGCCCGGGAAGCTGGCCCCGAGCGTCGGGCCGATCAGCGTGTTGTGGGCCTGGTCGGTGTACCAGGTGCTCACCGACTTGCCGCAGTGCCCGGCGGTGAGGAAGTAGTACGTGCTGCCGCTGACCACGTTGAACCCGAGCGAACAGCGGTACTGGCCACCGTAGATGGCGTCCCCGGCGGAGAGCAGCGGCCGGAAGACGCCCTGCGCGCGGTCGATCCGCACGGCGCCCGCGTCGGCGCCGGCCGCCTTCTTGATACGGGCGGTCTCGGCCTTGGAGACCGTGCTGTCCGCGGTCACCACGACGCGGCCACTCGTCTCGTCGACGTACCAGGCGGTCCCGTCGACCGCGGCGTCC
Organism: Streptomyces davaonensis JCM 4913; assembly: GCF_000349325.1. Taxonomy (GTDB): domain Bacteria; phylum Actinomycetota; class Actinomycetes; order Streptomycetales; family Streptomycetaceae; genus Streptomyces; species Streptomyces davaonensis. The sequence continues at coordinate 7,636,597 of NC_020504.1, read as the reverse complement.
GCCACGGCGTCCTGGACTTGGGCGAGTTGTGCCGCACTGCGGGGAGCGGTGTCACCGGCGGCCGCGCCCGGCGCGCCGGCCAGGGTGGCGGCGACGAGCCCTGCGGCGACGGCGAGCAGTCTGGTGCGCTTGGTTCTCACTGGTCCTCCTCTTGGGAAGCGGAAGGCCCTACGGGGTGGGGGCCCGTGAGACGCTGCCGAAATGGCGTGTTCCTGACATGCACCGCAAGTGAGAATGACCCCGCCGGGCCCCGCACACAAGAGGCGCACGGAAACATCCGCGCGCCTCGGTCCACCTGCTTCAGCAACTGCACCCGCAGTCGCAGCCGTCACAGCCGCAGCCGTCGTCCCCGCAGCAGTTGCCGCAACAGTCGCAGCAGCTGCAGCAGTCCCCGCACCCGCTGCAATCGCAGTTGGTGCACAGCCCCTCCCGCCGCTGCCGCGACCAGGGGTCCTCGAACGTCCCGCAGCACATCTGGCAGGTGCAGGCCAGCCCGAGCCAGACCGCGCACCCCGTGAGCAGCCCCCGCCGATCCCGCCGGGGCGGCTCCGGAGGAAACCCCGGACCGCCCGGCCCTCCGGGCGGCGCGTACGGCCCCGCCATGTGCGAGCAGGACGCCGTGCCGAACGCCCGGTCCACCGACCGCCGCAGCTCGTGCACCAACAGCACATGCACCAGCTTCGGATCGGTGAACTCGACCTCCCGCAACGCCAGCCGGATGCCGTGCACCGCGTCGTCGGCCAGCCGCCGCGCCTCCGTCAGGGACGCCCCCGTCGCCGTCAGCGGGTTCCACGCCCCCGACGCCGCGTCGGCCTCCCGGTCCTCCACGGCGTCCAGCAGATGCGCCAGCCGTCCGAACAGCCGCCCCGCCTCGGCGAGCGGCTCGGCGTTCGCGGGCCGCCCGGCCAGCACCGCCGTATGCGCGAAGGCCGCCGCCGTCGCGGTCTCGGTCGGCTCGGTCACCACCAGCAGCGAGGTCCCCGGCCCCGCCAGCGCCTCGATCCCCACCTGCCGGTCCACCGCGTCGACCAGCAGCCCGGTGTCGAACCCCACCGCGGAACCGCTGCGCGCCCCCGCGGCTCCCCAACTCGACGCGACCCGGCGCGCGGCCAGCGCCACCGGCTTGCGCGCCAGCAGCCCGTCCCCGTCGGCGAGATGGTCCCGCACCTTCGCCGAGGCCAGCACCAGCGAGACCGCCGCCGCGAGCCGCGCCCCCTCACCCTGCGCCACGGACGCCGTGCGCATCCCGCGCAGCGGACACGGGCCGGCCGTGCGCCGCAGTCCGTCGCTCCCGACGGCCTGAGCCTCCGTCAGAACCGAGATCAGCAGCCCGTCGTAGTTCGTCACCACCCGCGCGAACTGACCGTGGTCCCCGCGCAACGCCAGGCACAGACCGCACAGATGAGCCATCCACTGACCGGTGAACCGCTCCCCCAGCCGATGGCGGCAGGGCCTCACTATTCCGAACACGACGTTCCCCCGAGGTTCGTACGACATGGAGCGGCCGCATCGTACCGGCCGTCCCCGCGGCCCCTTTCATGCCCTCCCGCTTCACCCGTACGCTCCGCGACTCACCCATACGCCGCGAAGAATCATATTTCACTCACAGTCAGCAGCCATGTGGGGCACGGCCCTTGGCACGCTTGGGCTCTCGACGTATGCGCTGTGCACCAGTAACGTCACAAACCCCCCGCGCGGCGTCTATCCACTTGGCGCGCCGTCCGCATCATGGATGACCATAGGGATGCGGAAAGCAAGAAGGACCGCTGTGAGAGGAGGCGTCCATGGGATCGGTGCGCAAGGCGAGTGCCTGGCTGGGCCTCGTTGACGACAACGATGACGAGCGTTACTACGACGACGACTACTCCGAAGGGACCGAGTCCGGGGATGCCTGGGTCACCGACCCGCGGGTCAAGGTGGCCGCGGATGTCGCCGAGGAGCGGGGCCGCCGGATCGGCACGGTCACCCCGGACAGCTTCCGGGACGCCCGCGCCATCGGCGAGCTGTTCCGGGACGGTGTCCCGGTCATCATGAACCTCACCGCCATGGAGGCCGCCGACGCCAAGCGCGTCGTCGACTTCGCCGCGGGCCTGATCTTCGGTCTGCGCGGCTCGATCGAGCGGGTGTCCACCCGGGTGTTCCTGCTGACCCCGGCCGACACCGAGATCATCAACGGCGAGCCGGCCGCGCACCGCACGGACGGTTTCTTCAACCAGAGCTGAGGCAGGGCCGATCGCTTCGGCCCTGCCCCCTCGGGGTTCACCGGAAGGCGTCGAGCCCGGTGAGCGCCTTGCCCAGCACGAGCTGGTGCATCTCGACGGTGCCCTCGTACGTCAGCACCGATTCGAGGTTCGTCGCGTGCCGCATGATCGGGTACTCCAGCGAGATCCCGTTGGCACCGAGGATCGTCCGTGCCGTACGGCAGATGTCGATGGCCTCGCGGACGTTGTTGAGCTTGCCGAAGCTGACCTGCTCGGGACGCAGGCGGCCGGCGTCCATCCGCCGCCCCAGATGGTGGGCGAGCAGAATCCCCTTGTGCAGTTCGACCGCCATGTCGGCGAGTTTGGCCTGGGTGAGCTGGAAGCCACCGATGGGCCGCCCGAACTGCTCCCGCGACTTCGCGTAGTCGACGGCCGTCTCGAAGCAGGAGCGGGCCGCGCCCATGGAGCCCCAGACGATGCCGTAGCGAGCGTGCGAGAGACAGCTGAGCGGTCCGCGCAGTCCGGTGACCCCGGGCAGTACGGCGTCGGCGGACAGCCGCACCTCGTCCATCACCAGCTCACTGGTGACCGAGGCGCGCAGGGACATCTTGTGCTTGATCTCGGGGGCGGCGAAGCCGGGGCTGTCGGTGGGCACCACGAAGCCGCGGATGCCGTCCTCGGTCTGCGCCCAGACGACGGCGACCCCGGCGACAGAGCCATTGGTGATCCACATCTTGCGGCCCGTCAGCACCCAGTCGCCGCCGTCGCGCTTGGCGTACGTCCGCATGGCGGCGGGGTCGGAGCCGATGTCCGGCTCGGTGAGCCCGAAGCAGCCGATGACCTCGCCGGAGGCCATCCGGGGCAGCCAGCTCTGCTTCTGCTCCTCGCTGCCGTAGCGGTGGATGGCGTACATGGCGAGGGAGCCCTGCACGGAGACCAGGGAGCGGATCCCGGAGTCGGCGGCCTCCAGCTCCAGACAGGCCAGGCCGTACTGGACGGCGGTGGCGCCCGCGCAGCCGTAGCCGCTCAGGGACATGCCGAGCGCGCCGATCCCGCCCAGCTCACGGGCCAGTTCGCGGATGACGGGGAGTTCGCCGGACTCGTACCACTCGGCGACGTGGGGCAGGACGCGGTCGGCGGCCCAGCGGCGGACGGTGTCGCGGACCGCGAGGTCCTCGGGCTCCAGCAGATCGTCGATCCCGAGCGGATCGGCGGGATCGAACGGGGGCAACGGCATGGGAGACCCTCCGGCAGCTCAAAACTAGCAGTGCTAGTCACGGGTTGAAGGCCGACGTTACGACGCAGTCTCCACCACGTCCAGGGCTCTCAGGCCGTGACCCGGGACTCCGCGACCTCCCGCGGCGCCGGGACCTCCACCGGAGCGGCCACCGCCTCGCAGTTCATGGTCCGCGGCAGCCGCAGCGCCATCACCGCGCCGAGCAGCAGCAGTCCGGCGCTGACCAGCAGCGTCACATGCAGCCCGTGGACGAAGCAGTTCCGCGCGGCCTCGCGCAGGGTCTCCCCGGCGACGCCGCCGAGCTGCCCGGCCACCTCGTAGGCCTCGCCCAGCGAGTGCCCGGCCGCCGTGGACGCCGAGGCGGGCACGCCGGGCACGGACGACAGACCCGGCGTGTACGCCGCGTTCATCACGCTGCCCAGCAGCGCGATGCCGATGCCGGCGCCGAGCTGGTAGGAGGTCTCGCCGATCGCCGCGGCGCCGCCCGCCTGCTCCGGCGGGGCCTCGCTCAGCATCGACTCGTACGCCCCGAACAGCGTGGTCTCCAGACCGAAGCCCAGCAGCACGAACCCGGAGAGCATCAGCGCGGGGTCGTCGGTGCCGCCCATCGCGGTCAGCAGCACCACCGCGAACGCCGTCAGGCAGAACCCGGCGCACACCATCCGGCGCGGCCCGAACCGGCGCAGCATGCGCGCTCCGGCGAGTCCCGCGCCCATCGCCGCGATGGTCAGCGGCAGCAGCCTGAGGCCCGTCTCCAGCGGGGAGAGGCCGAGGACCAGCTGGAGATACTGCGCCGCGATCAGCTCCAGGCCGACCAGCGCGAGCATCGCCAGCACGATGCAGCCCACCGAGGTGCTGAACGCGGGACGGGCGAACATCCGCAGGTCCACGAGGGGGTGCTTACGGCGCCGCTGGCGTCGTACGAAGAGAACCAGCAGCGCCGCGCCCACCAGCAGCGGCACCGCGGTGCCGCCCCCGATGTCGCCGCCGCCGAGCCGCTTCACGCCCAGCACGACCCCGAACAGACCGGCCGCCGCCATCAGCGCGCCCACCACGTCCCAGGGGCCGTCGGCGGCGCCCTTGGACTCGGGCAGCAGCAGTCGGCCCACCGGCAGGCTGACCAGCATCAACGGGATGTTGACGAGGAAGACCGAGCCCCACCAGAAGTGCTCCAGCAGGAAGCCGCCGAGCAGCGGTCCGACGGCCGCGCCGACCGCGGCCACCGCGCTCCAGATACCGATGGCGAGCGCTCGCTCACGCCGGTCGGGGAAGACCTGGCGGAGGATCGACAGGGTGGCCGGCATGATCATCGCGCCGCCGACGCCGAGCAGCGCCCGCGCCGCGATCAGCACCTGGGCGGTGTCGGCGAGGGCGGCCATGGCGGAGGCGACGCCGAACAGGCCGTATCCGAGGAGCAGGATCCGTCTGCGGCCCACCCGGTCGCCGAGCGTGCCGAAGAGGATCAGCAGCGAGGCGCAGACGAGCGGGTAGACGTCGACGATCCAGAGCAGTTCTATGCCGCCGGGCTTGAGGTCCTCGGTGACGGCGGGCACCGCCACATGCAGCACGGTGGCGTCGACGGCGACCAGCAGCAGACTGGCGCACAGGACCATGAGGACGACCCAGCGGTTGGCACCGGCCCCGGCCGCCCGACGGCGCAGCGCGGCGGCCGTGGTCGTCCCGGACATGTACGTACCTCCCAGATGTTCCCTCGCCTTCGGCGGGCTCACGGGGTGGGGACTCCCCGTGACTCGGCCGGGGAGGAGCGGTGGTCCCCGGCCCGCGCAACGAAGCGAGTGACTCGTCAGCGTACGCGAGTCCGCGCCGGTGCCGAGTGGCGGACCTCTCAGACTGCGGACGGAACACGTGTGGCGTACGCCACTTTCCTGCCCCTTGCCGAGCACGCCCCGGCGGGCCGTCCGGTTCCCTGCCGCACAGATAATCGAGCCCGTGACCGATCTTTCTGCGCGCCCCGCTCCGCGTCTGTCCCAGCGGCTCGATCCCCGCGTGCGCCGGGTGGCTCCGGCCCTGCTGGGGTACGCAGCCGTGCGCGCGCTCGGCCTGCTCACGCTGGCGCTGTGGAGCGCGGCGCGCGACAAGACCGCCTACACCCTGCTGACCGCCCGCTGGGACTCGCTCTGGTACACCAGGGTCGCCGAGCTGGGATACGGCTACGAGGTGCGGCTGCCGAACGGCGACGTCCACTCGAACCTGGCGTTCTTCCCGCTGCTGCCGTGGCTGGAGCGGCTGGGCGCGGCGATCAGCCCGCTGTCGGCCGCGGACGCCGGTTTCCTGGTCGCGGTACTCGCCTCGCTCGCCGCCGCCTGGGGGATCTTCGCGGTCGCCGAGCACGTGTACGGCAGCCGGGCCGCGGTCTGCGCGGTGCTGCTGTGGGCGGTGCTGCCGGTCGGGATCGTGCAGTCGATGGCGTACAGCGAGTCACTGTTCACGGCGCTGGCTGCCTGGTCGCTGTACGCGGTGCTGACCGGCCGCTGGCTGACGGCGGGCAGCCTGGCCCTGCTGGCGGGGCTGACCCGCCCGGTCGGTCTTGCCGTGGTGGCGGCGGTGTGGGCGGGCGGAATTGCCTCGTTCGTGCGGGAGCGAAGCTCGGCGCCCACGGACGGCGCGCAGAACGCTGTGCGCGCCCCTTCCCCCGTCGGCGGCACGCCCCCACCCCGCGCGTCCGCGACCCGGCGCGCCCTCGGCATGCTGCTCGCGCCCCTGGGCGCCGCCGGCTACGTCCTGTGGGTCGGCCATGACACCGGCAAGGGCCCGCTCGGCTATCTCGACGTCCAGGCCGGCTGGCGCAACGGCTTCGACGGCGGCCATGCCTTCGCCCGTTTCGTCGCCGACAAGTTCACGTCGATTCCCTCGGCGCTCGCCGGACTCGCCCTGATCGCCGGAGTCGGCCTCGTGGTCTGGCTGTACGTCGTCTGTGTGCGCCAGGGCCAGCCGCTCCCACTCCTGGTGTACGCGGGTGTCGTCACCGCGCTCGCGCTGTGCGCGTCGAGCTACTTCGGCTCGAAGCCGCGCCTGCTGATGCCCGCCTTCCCGCTGCTGCTGCCGCTCGCCCTGGCGCTGGCCCGGGTCCGAACACGCAGGTCGGCCTCGGTCCTTGCGCTGATCGCGGTGGCGTCGGCGGTCTACGGGGCGTTCTGGCTGAACGGCTCCGGTCCGCCGTGACCCGTTCCGTACGCCCGATGATCGCCGGGAGAATTCAAAGCCAGCTTTCGGTGAACGAATTCATAAACCAGATAAAACCGTGCGCTGGAATGATCAAAGGAATTGAAGGGTGCGGCCGCCGCCGATTGCGAAGTCGTAGGAAATTGGCCGCTCTCTGAGAGGAATCCCACATCACATCGTCATCACAAACCGGCGGTATGGACGGGGTTCTGAGCTCACTCGCTGTAACGTCGATTGGGTGCGTACCGAACGAAACCTCACCCGTCTGGACCGGGTGTTCGCGAGGCTGGACCGTGAGCCGGAACGGCCGGCCCACATCGATGTGCCGAAGATGAGCAGGCACAGGGTCGCCCTTTTCTCGGCGACCCTGGCCTTCTACGGCGCCATCGTGTGGGCCGTGGTCATCACCTCGTGGCTGGTCCGACTCGACTGGCAGGTCATGTTCTTCCGGCCGTACCAGCAGTGGTCGGAGATCCACGCATTCGTCGACTACTACGTGGTGCTCGGCCAGCGCGGCCCCACCGCGGTGATGATCGCGGCCTGGCTGGGCTGGCGCTCCTGGCGGCAGCACACGCTGCGGCCGCTGCTGGCGCTCGCCACCTCCCTGCTGCTGCTGAACGTCACGGTGGGCGCCGCCAAGCTCGGCATGGGCCGGCTCGGACCGCACTACGCGACCACCGTCGGCTCCAACGAGATGTGGCTGGGCGGCGATATATTTCCCAGCGGCCACACCGCCAACGCCGTCGTGACCTGGGGAATCCTGGCGTATCTGGCGTCCACCCCGGCGGCCCGCCGCTGGCTGTCCGCGCTGTCGGCGGTGACCTCGCTGGGCGTCGGCCTGTCCACCGTCTACCTCGGTACGCACTGGCTGAGCGATGTGCTGCTCGGCTGGGCCGCCGGTCTGCTGATCCTGCTCGCGCTGCCCTGGTTCGAGCCGCTGATCGCCCGCGCCGAGTCGGGGATCTTCGATCTGCGCGACCGCATGCGGGCCCGCCGCGCCGGTACGGCACCCGTGCCGACCGCCCCGGTCGAGGTCCCGGTGCTGCTCAAGCCGCGTGAGTCGGCGCAGGACGTCTCCCCCACGGCCCGTTCGCCGAGGGCGCCGGTCTATCTGGCACCCGGCCCGCACACGGCCCGCTCGGAGCGCACCCCGGTCACCCCGGTGGGCAGCCGCAGACCACCCCAGACCGACCGCGGCACCCGCGGTACGACCTCGGCGGCCCGCCCCCTGACGGGCGGTTAGCCGACGCGGGACAGCGGGGCTCGGTACGCACAACCTCCCCGCAGCGACGGCCCCGGTTCCTCTTCCCGAGGAGCCGGGGCCGTCGTCGTAGGTCGGCTCAGCCCTTCCAGGCCCTGGTCACCAGGCCGTCCCGCACCTCGAAGTTCAGGCGCCCGCTCAGGTATTCCATGGTGATGATCGCCCCCGGCGGCAGTGACCGGACGGTGGACCAGCCGCGTTCGCGGGCCAGCCGCTCGGCTCGGTCGGCGGCCAGGCCGAGATAGCTGTCGGGCTGGTCCTGGGGCTCTGCGGGGGGTTTCGGAATCGGTGCCATGCCGCCACGCTAGGCCCTGTCCGGCGGCTTGGGCCAGGGGCGCCGGCACCTTGGGGACTCATCCCTCTCCGGTCACACTTCTGTCACAGGATCACGACACGCGTTTCGCCGGAACTGCGTCACACGTACGAGCGGTTCCCTACGCCTTTCGCAGGCATTCGAACGTAATTCCCGCGTGTCGCGGCGGCTCCCCCAATAGGCCGTCGGAAAGTTCCGGGAGAACTCCCCCCGGACTCCTTTCTCCCCCGATTCCGCAACGGTTCCAGGGAACTGACGCCGCACAGGAATTGCGTCACCGCGGCACAGACCCCTCGTACGCCCCCTGTCGGAGCGTGCGGCGGCGCGAGCATGATGGCGTGGGCTCGCGGGCACGCGCGGCGCGGGCTTCAGCGGGCCCGGGGCAGGCGAGCGAAGGGGCGAGCGAGCGATGGGCACTCAGACCGTGCAGACGCCGGTACGACCCGTGCTGACCAAGCACAAGGGCCGGGTGATCGTCGACTGGCTGACCACCACGGACCACAAGAAGATCGGTCATCTGTACCTGATCACATCGTTCCTGTTCTTCCTGCTCGGTGGTCTGATGGCGCTGCTGATGCGGGCCGAGCTGGCCCGGCCGGGGCTCCAGCTCATCAACAACCAGCAGTTCAACCAGCTGTTCACACTGCACGGCACGATCATGCTGCTGCTCTTCGCGACCCCGGCGTTCGCGGGCTTCGCCAACGAGCTGATGCCGCTTCAGATCGGCTCGCCCGATGTCGCCTTCCCCCGGCTGAACATGCTGTCGTACTGGTTCTATCTGTTCGGCGGCCTGATCGTGATCAGCTCGCTGGCAGTGCCGTCCGGGCCCGCCGACTTCGGCTGGTTCGCCTATGCGCCGCTCAACAGCCTGGAGCGGTCCCCTGGCATCGGGGGCGATCTGTGGATCATGGGGCTCGCGCTGTCCGGGTTCGGCACGATCCTCGGCGCGGTCAACTTCCTCACCACGATCATCGGGATGCGCGCGCCCGGCATGACGATGTTCCGGATGCCGATCTTCGTGTGGAACACGCTGTTCACGTCGATCCTGATCCTGATGGCGTTCCCGGTGCTGGCGGCGGCGCTGCTGTGTCTGGAGTCCGACCGGCGCTTCGGCTCGCACATCTTCGAGGCGGCCAACGGCGGTGCGCTGCTGTGGCAGCACCTGTTCTGGTTCTTCGGCCATCCCGAGGTGTACATCATCGCGCTGCCGTTCTTCGGGATCGTCAGCGAGATCATCCCGGTCTTCTCCCGGAAGCCGATGTTCGGCTATCTGACGCTGATCGGGGCGACGATGGCGATCACGGGTCTGTCGGTCGTGGTGTGGGCTCACCACATGTTCGCCACCGGCGCGGTGTTGCTGCCGTTCTTCTCGTTCCTGAGCTTCCTGATCGCGGTGCCGACGGGGGTGAAGTTCTTCAACTGGACCGGCACCATGCTCAAGGGCTCGCTGTCCTTCGAGACACCCATGCTGTGGTCGGTGGGCTTCCTGGTGACGTTCCTGTTCGGCGGCCTGACCGGGGTGATCCTGGCCTCCCCGCCGATGGACTTCCACGTCACGGACTCCTACTTCGTGGTCGCGCACTTCCACTACGTCGTCTTCGGCACCGTCGCCTTCGCGATCTTCGCCGGGTTCTTCTTCTGGTGGCCGAAGTTCACCGGGAAGATGCTCGACGAACGGCTCGGCAAGATCCAGTTCTGGACGCTGTTCGTCGGCTTCCACACCACGTTCCTGGTGCAGCACTGGCTGGGCGCGGAGGGCATGCCGCGCCGGTACGCCGACTATCTGGCCGCCGACGGCTTCACCGCCCTGAACACCGTCTCCACGATCGGCGCCTTCCTGCTCGGCCTGTCGACCCTGCCGTTCCTCTACAACGTCTGGAAGACCGCCAAGTACGGCAAGAAGGTCGAGGTCGACGACCCCTGGGGCTACGGCCGTTCGCTGGAGTGGGCGACCTCCTGCCCGCCGCCTCGGCACAACTTCACCACTCTGCCCCGGATCCGCTCGGAGTCCCCGGCGTTCGATCTGCACCACCCCACGTTCGGGGAGCTCGCTCCAGAGCCCGCGAAAGCCGGTCCCGAGCAGTCCTGATGGCGTCGGTCAGCTCGACCGGCTCCAGCACCTCGAACTCGAAGCCCAGCAGCATCACATGGATCACCATCACGTCCAGGTTGCCGGCGCCGGTGCGCAGCAGACAGCTTCGCGGGCCCTCGGGCTCCAGCACCCCGGCGGAGGGCGAGATGTGCTCGGCGGCCTCTCTGAGGGGCACCAGCAGCCGGACAAGGGCGCGTGCGGCGTACGCGCGCGTGGAGACGCCCTGGGAGACATAGGCGGCGAGGTCGTCCGCGGGCGGGCGGCGCGGGGTGAAGCGGGGGCCGTGCGGCGGTCTGGGCGTGATGCGGTCGACCCGGAAGATGCGCCAGTCGTCCCGGTCGAGGTCCCAGGCGACCAGGTACCAGCGGCGCTCGGTGCACACCAGGCGGTGCGGTTCGGCCCGGCGGCGGCTGAGCGTGCCGTCGTGGCCGCGGTACTCGAAACGCAGTTGCTCGGAGTCCCGGCACAGATGGGCCAGTTCGGTGAGGACTCCGGGGTCCACGCCGGAGGGCTGGTCGCGCAGCATGGGCACGGTGAAGGCGTTCAGCGCGCTGACCCGGCGGCGCAGCCGGTTGGGCAGGACCTGTTCCAGCTTGGTCAGGGCCCGTACGGAGGTCTCGCCGATGCCCTCGATGCCCTGTCCGGCGGCGGTGCGCAGGCCGACGGCGACGGCGACCGCCTCGTCGTCGTCCAGCAGCAGCGGCGGCAGCTCGGCGCCGGCGCCCAGCTGGTACCCGCCGCCGGTGCCCGGACTGGCGTTGACGGGGTAGCCCAGCTCGCGCAGCCGCTCCACGTCCCGCCGCACGGTGCGGGGGGTGACCCCGAGGCGGTCGGCGAGTTGAGCGCCGGACCATTCCCGGTGGGCCTGGAGGAGCGAGAGCAGGCGTAGCAGTCGTGCCGAGGTGTCCAACATGGCGCCGAGTCTGCCAGCGCAACCGGACAGTAACGGTCCGCAATGCTCAACTCACGCGCACTGAGGTGACAGAAATGGACACATCACTGTCACTGCGGTCATAGCCGTCCCGGGCTCAGGGCGTGTAGGCCAACTGCGGTACGTCGAAGCACGTGTGGTCCATGTCGCCCTGGGACACCCAGCCCCGCCCGTCCTCCCAGCGGGCCACCGACAGACACGCCCGGCGCGTCGTCGGCGGCTCGGGCAACTGCTCGAAGCGGACCGGAAGCAGCAGGCCGTCGGCGGTGTAGCCCTGGCTGCGGCTCATCCAGCCGTCGACGCACGCGCGCGTGACGCCCTCCCCGGCGCAGGCCCGCGCCGCCTCCGTGAACCACCGCGCGGCCGCCCACCCCTCCAGCTGCCACTGCGAGTGCGTCTTCAGCCCCTCGGTCGCGTCCCGGAACTCCCGTACGGCCGGGTGCCCGGCGTCCTCGAAGTTACGGCTGGATCCGGTCGCCCACAGGGCGTTGCGGCAGCGCGGGGCGTCCTTGTAGTCGTCGGCGACGGTGGACGTCCAGTTCTGTACGTTCGTCACCTTGGCGGTGAGCTCGACGCCGGCGTCGTCCATGGCCGCGCACAGCCGGGCGTTGCCGTGGCTGTCGATGGCGTCGAAGACGAGGTCGGCGCCCTGTTCCTTCAGATCGGCGGCGACGGCGCGGAAGTTGGGCAGCGCGAAGTCGACCTGCTCGGTGATCACCTCGTACCCCTCGGCCTTCAGGCCCCGCTCGACGAGCCGCGCGTAGGCGGCGGACGCGGCCTGGTTGTAGGAGACGACGGCGGCGGTGCGGGCACCGTGCTCGCGCTTGAAGTAGCGGTAGACCTCGGTGCCGCCGTACAGCTCGCCGTCCCAGCCGACCGTGCCCTCACGCGGGGCGAGGCTGCCGTAGATGCCGTACAGATGCGGCCAGGTGTCGTACGCGGCGCCGATGGGCTGGCCGCCGATGTCGGGAACGCGTGCGCGGGAGACGAGGGAGGCGCCCGCGTAGTCGAGGGCCGTGGTGGCGACCAGAGCGACCACCTTGTCCTCGTCGATGAGCCGGTGCACGCACTCGTTGTTGCCGACCCCGCTGCCGCCGTCGTCGCACAGCCGCACCTCGACCGGCCGCCCGTCGACGCCCCCGCGCGCGTTGAGCCGCTCGAAGTACGCCTTGGCGCCGTCGCGCGGGCCGGTGAAGGCGTCGCCGCCGACGGGGCTGGTGGCGCTGGTGATGATGCCGACCCGGATCGGCTCGGCGGCCGCGGACGGCGTCGTACGGCCGCCGCCCTCGAAGTCGCTCTCCGGCAGCCGACTGCCGCACGCCGCGCTCAGCACGAGCAGCAGCAGCGCCGCCACCGCCTCAGCAGCCCGGAACCGGCGAGGCCGAGCCATTGCCGCTCAGTTGCACCAGCGCGCACAGCGTCTTGGCGGACACCTTCCAGGTGCCGTCCTGCTCCACGGCCGTCCCCGCGGCGTCCGGCAGGGCGGTGGCGCCGTTCAGGGTGAGCGTGTACGTCACGTCCGCCTCGGTCGCCGAGGTGAAGGCCACCTCGGTGACCTGGGCCCCGACCTGTCCGCCGCGCTCGTCGCCGCTGAACGCCTGGAGCACGGGCGCCATCTGCTCGCCGTTCTCCAGGACGGTCTGCTTGTCCTCCATGGAGGTCTTCGGGTCGAAGAACTTCTGCCAGTTCTGCTTGACCTCCTGCTCGGCGGCGGCAGCGTCGGCCGGTGCCGTGGCTGGGGCGCTCGTCGTGCGCTCGATCGACGGCGAGGGCGGGGGTGTGTCGCCGCCGCCTCCCTCGTCGTCACTGCATGCCGCGAGGGCGGGGGCGAGGAAGAGCAGCAGGGCGGCCGCCAGCGCCGTACCGCGTCCCGTGTTCCGCCGACTGAGGTCGCTCCCGAGAACCATCTGGCTCACCACCGGGTGTCGGTCCGGGCCGGGTGCGCCCGGTGCTTTCAGGGTCAGCTCACAGGAGGCATAGTGCAAGCCATCGGCTGACATGGACAGACATATGACGTGTGAAGCCAGAGGAGCCTGAGATGCGGACAGCCCGACTGCGGACCGTGCACCCCGTCCTGTGGGCCGGCTGGGCGGCCCTCGCCGCGGGCGCGGTGCTGTGCGTGCTCGGCTGGTACGGCGTCTCGGGCGAGCGGTTCGCCGAGCGACAGCTGCCCTATCTCGCCTCCTGCACGGTCCCCGGCGCCGCGCTGATCGTCGCCGGGGCGGTACTGCTCACCCATGGCCGCAACGCGCTCGCCGCCGCGCGCGTGGAGGAGCTGTACGGCCTGCTCGTGGCCGCGGAACCGGTCGAGGCCGTGGGGGAACCGGCCACGGCGCCGCTCGCGGTCAGCGCGGATCTGCTGATGGTGCCGGGCGGCACGCTGTGGCACCGGGCGGACTGTCCGCTGGTGGCCGGGAAGGCGGAGGCGGTGCCGGTCGACGCGAAGCTGGTGAGGAGCGGCGAACTGGGCCCGTGCCCGATCTGTGAGCCCGCCGAAGCGGACGACTGATGTCCTCGCTCACGTACGACCTCACCCTGGCCGGTCTCTCGGTCGGCAGCGCCGCCGCGCTCACCGGGATCGGGCTGGTCGTGACCTACCGCGCGACCGGCGTACTCAACTTCGCGCACGGCGCCATCGCGATGGTGTGCGCGTATGTGCTGCGGCAGTGCGTGGTGGAGTGGGGCTGGCCCTTGTGGGCGGGGGCCGCGGTGACCCTGCTGCTCCTGGCACCGGCGATCGGCATGGCGCTGGAACGCTTCGTCTTCCGTCCGCTGTCCGTCCTCGGCAGCGACCCCGCGCAGACGCTGGTGGCGTCCATCGGGGTGTTCGTGCTGCTGGTGGGCGGGGCGGCACTGCTGTGGGGTCAAGGGGCACGGGACGACGCACCCGAGCTGCTGGTGTCGACGGACCCCTGGGGACAGCTGGCGGTGGCTCTGGTGCTGGCCGCGGTGGTCGGGGCGATCATCCGGTGGACCCTGTTCGGGCGGGAGCTGCGGGCCGTCGTGGACGACCGGCAACTCGCGGTGCTCGGCGGGATCGACGCGGACCGGGTGGCCGCGGCGGGCTGGGCGTTCGGCTCCTTCACGGCGGGCCTGACGGGTGTACTGCTGGCGCCGTACGTCCGCCTGGACCCGTACGGACTGCCGCTGCTGGTGATGGAGGTGGTGGCGGTAGCCGTGGCGGCGCGGATGCGCAGCCTGCCGGTGGCGGTGCTGACGGCCCTCGGCATCGGCGTGGCGCAGAGCCAGTTGACGCGGCTGCACCCGTCGGGCTGGGGTGAGCCGCTGCTCCAGGCGGTCGGCGCGAACCTGTTCGTGGTGGCCCTGCTGATCGCCGCGCTGGCCCTCCCCCGCATCGGGACCCGGGACGCGCTCCCGCGCACGGCGACGGCGCGCGTACCCACGCCTCCGGGCGCGTGGATCGTGGCGGTGGTGCTGTTCCTCCTCCCCCTGGGCTTCGCCGGCACGGACCTCCACACGTCGGTCCAGGTCCCGGCGCTGGGAGTCGTACTGCTGTCCCTGGTCGTGGTCACCGGCCGGGGCGGCCAGATCTCCCTGGGCCAGGCGGCGTACGCGGGCCTGGGCGCCCTCTTCACGGCCCTCCTGGCGGCGGGCCGCTTCCCGGGCCTGCCGCGCCTGCCCGAGCTGGCGGCCCTGGCCGTGGCGGTGCTCCTGGTGGCCCCGTTGGGCCTCCTGACGGGCTGGCCGGCGATCACCCGCAGAGGATTGGCGTTGGCCCTGGCGACGTTCGCGGTGGGAGTCGGCGTCAGCCGCTTCGTCTTCGCCCAGCCCTACGCCACGTCGGGCCTGTCCCTGGGCCGCCCGGCGGGCTTCGAGGGAGACCGCGCGTACTACGTACTGGAGTTGCTCCTGCTGGCAGCGGCCCTCCTGGCGACCAGGGCCCTGCGCAGGGGCCGAACGGGCCGCGCCCTGGCGGCAATGCGCGACCACGAGTCGGGCGCGGCAGCGGCGGGCGTGCGCGTCCCCTCCCTGAAGCTGCTTGCCTTCGTCTCGGGCGCGGCGCTGGCAGCCCTGGGCGGCGGCATGCTCGGCATGGGCCTGCGCGCCTTCGACCCCACCGCCTACGACCCCGTCCGCGGCCTCCTCTGGTTCGCCGCGATCATGGTCCTGGGCGCCGACAGCACCCTGGGCGCCCTGGCGGCAGCGGCCCTCCTGGTCGGCCTGGACGCGGGCGCCCGAGGCGGCGTGGCAGCGGCCCTGATCGGCGTACTGGCGGTGTTGCTGGGCCGCTTCCCCGGCGGCCCGTACGAGGCGCTGCGCGGGGCGGCAACCCGCCTACAACTCCGCCGACGGGCGAGGCTGACGGAGCGGGGGGTGGCGGTGCGGGGACACCTCCGGCGGCCATCTGAGCCCAGCCCACCGGCAGCCGCCGACGGCGCTGAACCCCCACCAGGGCCACCGGCACCCACAGTCGAAACCCGCACAGGCGGTGCGGGTGGGAAACGCCACCCGGCCGGAGACCGGGTGCCCGCCCTCACAGCCCGCGCCCTGCACGCAACCTATGGCGGATTCAAAGCCCTCGACGGCGTCGACCTCCACGTACCCCCCGCCCGGATCACCGCCGTCGTCGGCCCCAACGGCGCAGGAAAGAGCACCCTCTTCCACTGCCTCGCGGGCACCCTCCACGCCACCCAGGGCGACATCCACTACGGCGACCGGAACATCACCCACCTCCCCGCCCACACCCGCACCCGCCTCGGCATCGCCCGCACCTTCCAGCAACTCGCCGTCTTCCCCTCCCTCACCGTGGCCGAAAACGTCCGCGTAGGCGCAGAGCAAGGCCACATCACCGACCCCACAGCCGTGGCAAGAGCCCTCCGCCTGCTGGGCCTCACCCCCCTGAGCAACACCCCCGCCGCCGACCTCCCCACCGGCACCCTCCGCCGGGTGGAACTCGCAAGAGCCCTCGCCGGCAGCCCCCGAGTGCTCCTCCTCGACGAACCCGCCGCCGGCCTGGACACCGCGGAGATCACCGCACTGGCCCGAGTCCTCAAGGCCCTCGCCGCCGACGGCACCGCGCTCCTCGTCGTCGAGCACGACCTCGACCTCGTCGCCGACCTCGCGGACGTCGTGCACGTCATGACCGCGGGCCGCGTCATCGCCTCCGGCCCCCCGGACCACGTCCTGGACACACTCGGCGCCCAGGAGACCCCCGTATGACCATGTCCCTGCGCCACGCACGCGTGCGCTACGGCCCGTTGGAGGCGCTGCACGGAGTCACGATCGCAGCCGCCCCCGGCCTGACGGTCCTGCTGGGCCGCAACGGATCAGGCCGTACGACCGCGCTGCGGGCCCTGGCCGGAACCGTCCCCCTGTCCGCGGGCGCGGTGGTGTGGGACGGCGTGGACGTGACCCGCGTACCGGCGTACGAGCGCGCCCGCCGGGGCCTGTGCCTGGTCCCGGAACGTCAGGCGGTCTTCGGCTCGCTCACGGTCCGCGAGAACCTCGAACTCACCGCCCCCGCCTACGACAGGGCCCTGGACGCCTACCCCCGCCTGGAACGCCTGCTCCCGCGCCGGGCAGGCACCCTCTCCGGCGGCGAGCAGCGCATGCTCGCCCTGTCCCGGGCCCTGCTGGCCCGCCCGCGCGTGGTGCTCGCCGACGAACCGACGCAGGGCATGTCCCCGGCGGTGGCGACCCGTACGTACGAACTCCTCGCCGCCCTCGACGCCTGCGTGGTCCTCGCCGAGCAACGACTGCCGCCGATCCTGGGCGACCACCCGGCGCTGGTGTACGAACTGCGCCGGGGCGCCGTCGTGTTCAGCGGCGAGGCGGCCGAGCTCAGGCGCTCGTCACAGGCGGCCCGAAGAGCGCCGAGGACCGGGTCGAAGCCTTCGGAATGACGAGCAGCATGCCGGGCTTCAGGCGGTTCGGATCGGCGCCGATCGTCTTCTTGTTGGCCTTGTGGAAGGCCGGCCAGCCGCCCTTGACCTTGTACTTGCGGGCGATCGCGGAGAGCGTGTCACCGGATTTCACCGTGTGCATCCGGCCCTTGAGCCCGTACCGCTTCGAACACACGGGCCAGGCCCCCCAGCCCTGCACGGCCAGCACCTCCTGCGCGACCAGGATCTGCTCCGCACGCGTGGCGAGATCCGCGCGAGCGGCGTACTTCAGACCGCCGAACTCCTTCCAGGTGGGCTGCCAGAACTGGAGCCCGCCGTAGAAGCCGTTGCCGGTGTTGATGTGCCAGCGGCCACTGCTCTCGCATTCGGCGATACAGCCCCAGGGCCACTGGTCCTTGGCGCAGGCGTACGGCGCGCGCGTGGACGGCGTTCCGGATGCGGGTGCGGGCGGTGGTGGCGCGGCGTGGGCGCCGCCGGGGGCGAGGGCGAGCAGGGTGGCCGTGACGGCGAGGGTGATCGGCGTGCGGTACATCGGCCCACGCTAAGCAGCGACGCGCGCGTGCCCGTCCCGGCGCGGCGGTGCGCCGAGGGGCCCCACCCGGTCGGCGGACCGACGGGCGGGGCCCTGCGCCCGGCCGAGGGGGAGCCGCGCCTAGATGTCGAGGCGCTGGCCGGGCACGATCACATCGGGATCGGCGCCGATGACGGCCTTGTTGGCGGCGTGGAGCCGCTGCCAGGTGGTGCCGTACCGGGCGGCGATGCCGCTCAGGGTGTCGCCCTGCCGTACGACGTAGTCACCGCGGGACGAGCCGCGGTCGGTGTGCCCTGAAGAGCGCTCCGGCGCCTGCGGTGCCTTCGGCGGAGTCGCCTTGGTCGTCGCCGTTCCGGCCGCGGGTGCGCTGCCGTACGCCCCGGCGCGCGCCGAACAGGTGGGCCAGGCGCCCCATCCCTGGGCGCGCTGGACCTTGGTGGCGACGGCGATCTGCTGGTCCTTGCTCGCCCGGTCGGCGGTGGCCGCGTACGCGCCGCCGCCGTACGCGCTCCAGGTGCTCGCGGAGAACTGGAGTCCTCCGTAGTAGCCGTTGCCGGTGTTGATGTGCCAGTTGCCGCCGCTCTCGCACTGGGCGATGCGGTCCCACACTCCGCCGTCCGCCGCGGCGGCGTTGCCGGTCGCGGCCAGCAGTCCGAGCGGGGCAAGCAAGGCTGCCCCGGCGAGGACCGCCGTCGTACGTGTCCTACGGGCGTTGTCGCGAGTGGTATCGGCACATTCGGACATGGAGTTCCCTCCCGACTGACCCGGGCTCCCCCAAGGCGGGACGCGCTCCGCGCACTGGGTCGCGGTCGGCGCGCTCCGCCCCGTCCGCCGGTGGGGTCGAACTCATGAACTGAACTGACGGTGGTGCGGCCGGCGGACGTACCCGAGCGGTGCTCTGTGCACACGGCCGAGGAATGTAGGGAGGATGGCTGCCCGGTATCAACCAACTCCTTGTCATTCCTGGCCAGTTCGACGTTACCGCGAGTATCGGCGATTTCCGGCCACCCACTTCATTCGCCGATTTCCTGATTTGTCGACCAGTCAGCTCGTCGATCTGTGACTCACTTCACCGAACCAACTACCTTGACCCACCAAGGACTTGACCGTGAGTACCGGATTCCGCACTCAATGTGACCGTCCGCTACGGATGGTTCGATTCCGTTCGCCCTGATGCGTGACTCCCGCCACAGATCAGCCGTTGTCATCTTCATGAGCCCGGGACCCACCCGGTTCACGGGCCGGGAGCCACCCGGCCGCGCCACGTACACATCCCGAGGGAGCCACCCGTGCCGCGCATGCTCGACGTCAGCGACGAGGTACGCGCCGAGATCGGCGACGAAGAAGCCGACCGGCTGCTCGCCGGAGACAACGCCCCCGGCAGTTACGACTGCACCTCCTGCCGCACCCCGGGCGACTCCGGCCAGGAGCGCACCAGCACCGTGCTGTTCATCGGCGACGAGACCGCCGTCCTCGCCTTCGCCCACGCCACCTGCCTGCCCTCGCAGGTCGTCCAGGTCACCGAGGAGCAGCTCCAGGGGGCGGTGCGGTCCATCACCGGCGACACCGTCGACCTGGAGCCGGACAAGGTCGTCCCCGAGCAGGCCGTGCTCGGCGTGACCAGCGGACTGGTGCTGATCGCCGGGGAGTTGCACCCGGCGCTGGTCGTGGAGCCGACCGGGCCCATCGTCCGGCCCGGCTCCACCGCCATCGGCGACGACTTCCTGCCGCTGCTGATCGAGCAGGGCTTCATGCCGGTCACGGCGATCGATGCGGTGCCGCCCGTGCTGCACGGCTGGTCGGTGCTGCTCGCCATGGGCCAGCTGCACGCGGTGCTCCAGCCGGGCACCAACGGGGGGCAGCCGGTGGCCTGGTGGCAGGCGCACCAGCCGCTTCAGGTGACCGAGGGGTGGCGGGCGGCGGCCAACAAGCACCAGCAGGTGCTGATGTTCGCGGCGCCGGTGGGGTCCATCGGGCGGCAGCCGCGTGAGGATCTGCTACGGGACGCTCTCGACAAGGCCGCGGCCAATGGGAAGTTGGTCGCGTCTGCTCTGCCTCTTGCCGGCACCTGAAATCGCCTGAGGGGCGGGGGGTGCGTGTTCCGCGGCGGCTGCGGGTTGTTGGTGGCTGGTCGCGCAGTTCCCCGCGCCCCCAAAGCACGTTTCACGACCGCATCCCTTGCACGGGACCGTCGTTTGGACATACGTGCACGCATACGATGTTTCTCCATCGGCCACGCCGATCTACGACGCGCTCTATGCCGAGTACGTCAAGTCCTTCCGTACGCTGCCGGGTGACCGCAGTGGCGAGGAGGAGCTGGGGTTCACCGCCTTCGGGAACATCCCGCACAGTACGGGCTCCTACGGCGGGCACCGGCCGGGGTCCTTCAGCAGCTCGTACAGCGCCTACAGCGCGGGCGCGCACAGTGCCCGGCAGTCGCAGTGGCAGCGCGTCGGACACATCGGGCCACAGGCGACCGGCAGCCATCCGGCCTTGCAGCCCGTCCCCCGCAGAAACATCTGAACGACGAAGAGGGCGGTCCCGGTCGGGGCCGCCCTCTTCGTCGTTGTACTGCTGCTCAGGACTACTTCTTCCGGCCGCGCTTCTCGCGGACCCGCACCGAGATATGGATCGGGGTTCCCTCGAAGCCGAACTCCTCGCGCAGGCGGCGCTCGACGAAGCGCCGGTAGCCCGCCTCGATGAAGCCGGAGGCGAAAAGCACGAACCGCGGGGGCTTGGTGCCGGCCTGGGTGCCGAAGAGGATGCGGGGCTGCTTGCCGCCCCGGATCGGGTGCGGGTGGGCGGCGACCAGTTCACCGAGGAAGGCGTTGAGCCGTCCGGTGGGAACTCGGGTCTCCCAGCCCGCGAGGGCCGTCTCGATCGCCGGGACCAGCTTCTCCATGTGGCGGCCGGTCTGCGCCGAGACGTTCACCCGGGGCGCCCAGGCGACCTGGCCGAGCTCGGTCTCGATCTCCCGCTCCAGGTAGTAACGGCGCTCCTCGTCGAGGGTGTCCCACTTGTTGTAGGCGACGACAATGGCGCGGCCCGCCTCGACGGCCATCGTCACGATGCGCTGGTCCTGGACGGAGATGTTCTCCGAGGCGTCGATCAGGACGACCGCCACCTCGGCCTTCTCCACGGCGGCGGCGGTGCGCAGCGAGGCGTAGTAGTCGGCGCCCTGCTGGAGGTGGACGCGCTTGCGGATACCGGCCGTGTCGACGAACTTCCAGGTGACACCGCCGAGTTCGATCAGCTCGTCGACCGGGTCCCGGGTGGTGCCCGCGAGTTCGTTGACGACGACGCGCTCCTCGCCCGCCACCTTGTTCAGCAGCGAGGACTTGCCGACGTTCGGGCGGCCGATCAGGGCGATCCGGCGCGGGCCGCCGATCGCGGTGCCGAAGGTCTGCTCGGGCGCGTCCGGCAGCACCTCCAGGACGGCGTCCAGCATGTCGCCGGTGCCACGGCCGTGCAGCGCGGAGACGGGGTGCGGCTCGCCGAGGCCGAGGGACCACAGATACGCGGCGTCCGCCTCGCCGCTCGGGCCGTCCACCTTGTTGGCGCACAGCACGACCGGCTTGCCGGCCTTGCGCAGCAGTCGTACGACCGCCTCGTCGGTGTCGGTCGCGCCGACCTTGGCGTCGACGACGAAGACGACGGCGTCGGCGGCCTCGATGGCGTACTCGGCCTGCGCGGCCACGGAGGCGTCGATGCCGAGGACGTCCTGCTCCCAGCCGCCGGTGTCGACGACCTTGAAGCGGCGTCCGGCCCACTCGGCCTCGTAGGTCACGCGGTCACGGGTGACGCCGGGCTTGTCCTCGACGACGGCCTCGCGGCGCCCGATGATGCGGTTGACGAGGGTCGACTTGCCGACATTGGGGCGGCCGACGACGGCGAGGACGGGCAGCGGACCGTGGCCCGCCGCCTCGATGGCGCCCTCGACGTCCTCGAGGTCGAAGCCCTCTTCCGCGGCGAGCTCCATGAACTCCGCGTACTCGGCATCGCCAAGTGCTCCGTGGTCGTGCGCCTCGCCCGAGCCCTCGGAGTGGATCTGCTCGTTCATGAAGTCCGTACCTCGTTCAGTGTGGTGATCGGTGGAACTCCCGGATTTCGGGTGATCCACTACTCAAGTGTCGCCTAGCGGCCGGTGAGCCGCCTGGCGTTTTCCAGGTGCTCGGTCAGCTGCTTCTGGATGCGCTCGGTCGCCTCGTCCAGCGCCCGGCGGGTGCGCCGCCCGCTGCCGTCGCCCGCGTCGAACGGGTCGCCGAAGACGACGTCGACGCGGGAGCGCAGCGCGGGCAGCCCCTTCATCAACCGGCCGGGCCGCTCGGTGCTTCCCAGCACGGCGACCGGCACGATCGGCGCGCCGCTGCGGACCGCGAAGTAGGCGAGCCCGGCGCGCAGTGAGGCGAAGTCGCCCTCGCCCCGGGTGCCCTCGGGAAATATCCCGAGGACGCCACCGCTCTCCAGGACGCCGAGCGCCCGGGTGATCGCGGTGCGGTCGGTGGTCGTGCGGTCCACCTTCAGCTGGCCGATACGGGTCAGGAAGGGGTCGAGCGGCCCGACGAACGCTTCCTTCTTGATCAGGAAGTGCGTGGGCCGCGGCGCCACGCCCATGACCATGGGGCCGTCGATGTTGTGGGAGTGGTTGACGGCGAGGATCGCCGGGCCGCTCGCGGGCACCTTCCAGGCGCCCAGTACGCGCGGCTTCCACAGCCCGTACATCAGGCCGACGCCGATGCGCCGCCCGACCTCGGCACCCCGCACCGAAGGCAGCTCGGTCACTTTCCGGCCCGCTTCTCCTCGACGAGCGTCACGACGCACTCGATGACCTGCGCGAGGGAGAGCTCGGTGGTGTCCACCTCGACCGCGTCCCCGGCCTTGGCCAGCGGCGAGGTCTTCCGGGAGGAGTCGGCGGCGTCCCGCTTGATCAGGGCCTCGCGGGTGGCGTGGACGTCGGCGCCCTTCAGCTCACCGCTGCGACGGGCGGCGCGGGCCTCCGGGGAGGCGGTGAGGAAGATCTTCAGATCGGCGTCGGGCAGCACGGTCGTGCCGATGTCCCGGCCCTCGACGACGATGCCGCCCTCGGCGCCGGAGGCGATGGAGCGCTGGAGCTCGGTGATCCGGGCCCGCACCTCGGGCACCGCACTGACCGCGCTGACCTGGGAGGTGACCTCCTGGGTGCGGATCGGGGCGGCGACGTCGGTGCCGTCGACGGCGATGGTGGGGTGCGCCGGGTCGGTGCCGGAGACGATGTCCGGCTTTCCGGCCGCGGCGGCGATGGCGTGCGGGTCATCGATGTCGATGCCGTTGGTCACCATCCACCAGGTGATCGCCCGGTACTGGGCGCCGGTGTCGAGGTAGCTCAGGCCGAGCTGCGCCGCGACGGCCTTCGACGTGCTCGACTTGCCCGTGCCGGAGGGGCCGTCGATGGCGACAATCACGGGCTGGGCGGCGCCGTTTTCCACGGGGGGACACCTTCCTGGTGCGCTTCGGAGGGGTGGGCGGGACGCGATCGCGCCCCGCACAAGGTTACTGGGTGCGCATCACTCGTCCGGACGCGCGCGTCACTGGCGGATCGCCCAGCCCCGCTCCCGGAGAGCCGCCGTCAGTATCGGCACCGCGTTCGGCTCGACCATCAGCTGCACCAGACCGGCCTGCTGCCCGGTCGCGTGCTCGATGCGGACGTCCTCGATGTTGACCCCGGCCCGGCCGGCGTCGGCGAAGATGCGGGCCAGCTGTCCGGGCTGGTCGTCGATGAGCACCGCCACCACCTCGTACGCCCGGGGCGCGGAGCCGTGCTTGCCCGGCACCCGGACCTGCCCGGCGTTGCCCCGGCGCAGTACGTCCTCGATCCCCGCGCTGCCCTCCCGCCGCTTCGCCTCGTCCGAGGACTGAAGCGCCCGCAGCGCCTGCACCGTCTCGTCGAGGTCTGCCGAGACATCGGCGAGGAGGTCGGCGACCGGCCCCGGGTTGGCGGAGAGGATGTCGATCCACATCCGGGGATCGGACGCGGCGATCCGCGTCACATCCCGGATGCCCTGCCCGCACAGCCGTACGGCCGCCTCCTCCGCGTGCTCCAGGCGCGCGGCGACCATGCTGGACACCAGATGCGGCATGTGGGAGACGAGCGCCACCGCCCGGTCGTGGGCGTCCGCGTCCATGACGACCGGGACGGCCCGGCAGTGCGAGACCAGTTCAAGGGCGAGGTTGAGGACCTCGGTGTCGGTGTCCCGGGTGGGCGTCAGCACCCAGGGTCGGCCCTCGAAGAGGTCGGCGCTCGCGGCCAGCGGCCCGGACTTCTCCCGGCCCGACATCGGGTGGGTGCCGAGGTACGCGGACAGGTCGAGGCCCAGCGCCTGGAGCTCCCGCCGCGGCCCGCCCTTGACGCTGGCCACGTCAAGGTAGCCGCGCGCCACACCGCTTCGCATGGCGTCGGCGAGCACCCCGGCCACATGGGCGGGCGGCGCGGCGACGATCGCGAGGTCCACCGGGCCCTCGGGCGCCTCGTCCGTGCCCGCCCCGAGGGCGGTCGCGGTGCGGGCCTGCTCCGGGTCGTGGTCGGCGAGGTGGACGATGACGCCCCGGCTCATCAGGGCGAGGGCGGCGGAGGTACCGATCAGGCCGGTGCCGATGACGAGTGCGGTTCTCACTGGGCGATGTCCTTGCGCAGGGCGGCCGCGGCACCGAGGTAGACATGGGCGACCTCGGTCCGGGGGAGGTCGGACTCGATGTGCGCGAGCACCCGGACCACGCGGGGCATGGCGCCCTCGATGTCCAGTTCCTGCGCGCAGATCAGGGGCACGTCCACGATGCCTAGCTTGCGGGCGGCGGCGGCCGGGAAGTCGCTGTGCAGATCGGGCGTGGCCGTGAACCAGATGCTGATCAGGTCGTCCGTGGTCAGGCCGTTGCGGTCGAGGACGGCGGTGAGCAGGGCCCCGACCCGCTCGTCCATGTGGCCGGCCTCGTCCACGTCGAGTTGGACGGCGCCCCGGACCGCTCGTACCGCCACGGCTTGGCTCCCTTGCTCTGTACGGATCGACTGCACGGATCGGTTGCACAGATCGACTCTGTGCGCATCCAGCCTAGTTCCCTCCCGGGTTCCTTCTTCCTCGGTGCTTTCGGTGCCAAGATGCTGTTGTTCCTGGTCCTCACCGTTTCCGACCCATTTCGGAGTGACGCCATGACCATCAGTCCGAAGCGGCGCACCATCCTTCTCGCCACGGGCGCAGCGGCACTCGTCGCGGGCTGTGGCGACTCAGGCGATGACAGCGGCTCCGACTCCACTGAACAGACCGCCGAGACCACGGAGAGCCCTGAGAGCCCCGAGGCGGGCGGCCAGGAGCTGACCACGACCGATGAGATCCCGGTCGGCGGCGGCAAGATCTTCAAGGGCGAGGAGGTCGTGGTGACCCAGCCGGAGGACGGCGAGTTCAAGGCCTTCTCCGCCATCTGCACGCATCAGCAGTGCACGGTCTCGACCGTCTCGGACGGCACGATCAACTGTCCGTGCCACGGCAGCAAGTACAGCATCACGGACGGTGCGGTGGTCAGTCCGCCGGCGCCCCGACCGCTGCCCGAGAAGAAGATCACCGTGGACGGAAATTCGATCCGCCTGGTGTGAGGAGCCCCGTACGCTCCGGGTCATGCATCCCGAGACCCTGGTCCACGACCACACCGTCTACGCCTGTATCATGGGTTCGCGTGCCTTCGGTCTGGCCACGGACGGCAGCGACACCGACCGCCGGGGCGTCTTCCTCGCCCCCACTCCCCTGTTCTGGCGCTTCGACAAGCCGCCCACGCACATCGAGGGCCCGGCCGAGGAGCAGTTCAGCTGGGAGCTGGAGCGCTTCTGCGAGCTGGCGCTGCGCGCGAACCCCAACATCCTGGAGTGTCTGCACTCCCCGCTGGTGGAGCACATCGACGACACCGGCCGCGAGCTGATCGAGCTGCGCGGCGCGTTCCTGTCCCGGCAGACCCACGACACGTTCGCGCGCTATGCCGTGGGCCAGCGCAAGAAGCTCGAGGCGGACGTCCGCAACCACGGCGCCCCGCGCTGGAAGCACGCCATGCATCTGCTGCGCCTGCTGATGAGCGTCCGCGATCTGCTGCGCACCGGCAAGCTGACCATCGACGTCGGTGATCAGCGCGAGCCCCTGCTGAGCGTGAAGCGCGGCGAGGTCCCGTGGCCGCAAGTCGAGGCGTGGATGACCCGGCTGGCGGAGGAGTCCGAGCGGGCCGCCGAGCGCAGCCCGCTGCCCGCCGAGCCGGACCGGCGGCGCGTGGAGGACTTCCTCGTGCGCGTCCGCCGTGCCTCAGCCGTCAAGCCGTACGCGTACGACGAGGTCGTGCAGGGCGTCGTGGGCACTGGCCATGTCGGGCAGGGCTGACGCCGCCTGGGCCTCGTCCAGCAGCCCGTGCAGCCGCTCTGCGTCGGCCTCTACGCGCGCGTGCTCGACCTCGGCCGCCCCGTGCTCGGCTTCCGTCTTGGCCGCGATCAGCTCCGGCAGACAGCCGGGCGCCTCGGCCACCTCGCCGAGGAGCGTCGGCAGATGCGCCTGCACCTCGCCGCTGCGCATCAGATGGATGCCGGTGAGCAGGACCCTGAAGGTGTAGAGCAGCGGCTTGAGTTCCCCGGTCTTCGCGAACAGTCGCCACTGGGTGTTCGCGAAGCCCCGGTAGTGATGCGCGTGGTGGCCGGTGAGGACGCCGGGGGCGAGCGCGGCCAGCTCGCGGTGCGCGTCGGTGGTGTGCACGACGAGCGGGGAGAGCAGCTGCTCCAGGACGTAGCCGTTGCGGCGGAGCATCAGCCGGACGAACTTGCGCAGGTCGTGGGTGACCAGGTCCATCTCCACGCCGTCCCGGTCCCACATCCGGGACCGGGTCTCGGCGGGCTCGCGCAGCCCGAGCAGGTCGGCGGTGGGCAGCAGGTGCACGCCCCGCAGGTCCACATCGGAGTCCCGGGACGGGAAGCCGTACAGATGGGCGCCGGAGACGGTCGCGAAGAGCACCGGGTCGGGCTGTTCGGCGACGACGGGCGCGAGGTCGATGTCCAGGGCGTCGATCATCCGCTAAGCGTCCCAGAGCGCGCCGAGGGTGAGCAGGTCGCCCCGGTACTCGATCCGGTCCGCCCACTCCCGGGGCCATGCATCGGTCCCGAGGTATGCCCCCGCGAAGGCGCCCGTGAGGCATGCGATGGAGTCGGAGTCGCCGGAGGAGTAGGCGGCCCGGCGCAGCGCCGTGACCGGTTCGTCGACGAACAGCAGGAAGCACAGCAGCCCGGTGGCCATGGCCTCCTCGGCGATCCAGCCCTCCCCGGTGGCCAGGCACGGATCGGTCTCGACCGACCCCTCCCGCACGGCTTCCTGTAGCCGCTCCAGGACGCCCAGGCACTCGTCCCAGCCCCGCGCGATGAAGTGCTCGGGGCTCGGGTCGTGGCTGCGGGTCCACAGGTCGCCGAGCCAGGTGTGGTGGTAGCGGGTGCGGTTGTCGTAGGCGTACGACCGCAGCAGTCCGACGAGGCCGGTCGGCTCGGCGCCCTGTGCGAGCAGGCGTATGGCGTGCGCGGTGAGGTCGGAGGCGGCGAGCGCGGTGGGGTGGCCGTGGGTGAGCGCGGACTGCAACTGGGCGGCGCCCGCGCGTTGTTCGTCGCTGAGTCCGGGGGCGAGGCCGATGGGCGCGACTCGCATGTTGGCGCCGCATCCCTTGGAGTCGATCTGGCTGGCGTCCTGCCAGAGGCGGCCCTCGGTCTTGAGGAGGTTGCACGCGACGAGGCAGGTCCGGCCCGGCGCGCGGTTGTTCTCGGGCGACTGGTACCAGTTCACGAACTCCTCCCGGACCGGCCGCTCCAGCCGCTTGGGCGCGAGCACGCCCCGGTCCATGGCCGTCCGCAGCCCCTTGCCGAAGGCCAGCGTCATCTGGGTGTCATCGCTGACGATCGCCTTCTTGGGCAGGTCCATCTCCCGCCACGGCCCGAATTTGGCGAGGATCGACGGCACGTCGTTGAACTCGGTGGGGAACCCCATCGCGTCCCCGAGGGCGAGGCCGATCAGGGACCCGGTGGCGGCGCGCTTGTTCGTGAGGGCGGTCATGCGGAGTGTCCTTCGGGAGTCGGCCGGAGCAGCGGCGGATGGAGGGTGGTGACGTTGCCCGCGCGGTACAGCGCGGCGGGCTTGCCGCGGCCGCCGGTGAGCCGGGACGCGCCGGAGACCGGTTCGACGAACCCCTCCGTGGCGAGCACCTTGCGGCGGAAGTTGGGCCGGTCCAGGGCGGTGCCCCATACCGCCTCGTAGACCTGCTGAAGCTCGCCCAGGGTGAACTCGGGCGGGCAGAACGCGGTGGCGAGGCAGGTGTACTCCAGCTTGGCGCCGACGCGTTCATGGGCATCGGCCAGGATCCGGTCGTGGTCGAAGGCGAGGGGCCCGACCTTGTCGTACGGCACCCAGCGGGCGTCCGCCGCGTCGCTGCCGCCGTGCACGTCGGGCGCGTCGGGCAGCAGGGCGGCGAAGGCGACCGAGACGACCCGCATCCTGGGGTCGCGGCCTGGCTCGCTGTAGGTCCGCAGCTGCTCCAGATGGAGCCCGGAGACATCCGACAGGCCGGTCTCCTCGGCGAGTTCACGCCGGGCCGCGGTCTCCGCGGACTCGTCCGGCTGCACGAAGCCACCGGGCAGCGCCCAGTGCCCGGTGTAGGGCTCCTGTCCGCGCTCGACGAGCAGCACATGCAGGGCGCCGGAGCGGAGCGTGAGGACGGCGAGGTCGACGGTGACGGCGAAGGGCTCGTAGGCGTGCTTGTCGTACTCCACATCCGCCTCCTTTAATAGTCATTACGACTATAAAGAAGGTGGATGTGAAGTGGCAACCCCCGGCTAGGAATCAAGCTCCGTCCGGTGCCGCGAGGGCGCGAACACCGACACCGCGGCCCCGGCCGCCGCGATCCCCGCCGACACCCACAGCGCGGGCGCCGCCCCGTCCAGGAAGGCGGCCGGTGAGCCGTAGCCGCCGTACGTCGTGAAGACCGCGGCGACGGCGGCGACGCCGAAGACCCCGCCGAGTTCCCGCAGGGCGTTGTTGACGCCGGCCGCGACGCCCGCCTCGGTCAGCGGCACCGAGGAGGTGACGGCGTTGGCGACGCTAGGGAACGTGAACGAGATGCCGACGCCCGCGATGATCAGCGGCGCGACGAGGCTGCCGTAGCCGACGCCGGGTTCGACCTGCCAGGCCAGCAGGCCGAGCCCGAGGCCCATGAGGGCCAGGCCGCCCAGCATGAAGGGCCGGGTGCCGTACCGGTCCGCGAGCGCGCCCGCGATGGGCGCGACCAGCAGGGGCGTGGCGTTCCAGACGAGAATCCGCACGCCCGCCTCCAGGGGCGAGTAGCCGAGCCCGAACTGGAACAGCTGCGTCATCATGAACAGCGCGCCCAGCAGCGAGGCGAAGAGCAGGAAGGCCGCCGCGTTGGCGGTGGAGAAGCCCCGGTTGCGGAAGTGACCGAGCGGCAGCATCGGGTACCGGGCGCCCCGGCGCTCCCACCCCAGGAACGCGGCCACGAACACGATCCCGACCGCCAGCGCGCCCAGCACCTCGGCGCTCCCCCAGCCCGCCTCCGGCGCCCGCACCGGCGCCCAGGCCAGCCCGGTCAGTCCGACGGCCGCCAGCACCAGGCCGACGATGTCGAGCTGGGGCCGGGTCCCGTAGCTCTCGTGCAGCTTCCTGGCCGCGAGGGGAATCATCACCAGCCCGATCGGAACGTTCAGCCAGAAGATCCACTGCCAGGACAGGCCCTCGGTCACGGCCCCGCCCAGCACCGGCCCGGCGGCCACCCCGAGCCCGGTCACCCCGCCCCACACGCCGATCGCCACGCCCCGCTTCTCGGCCGGGAACGCCTCGCTGATGAGGGTCAGGGTGAGCGGCAGCAGTACGGCGGCCCCGGCGCCCTGCACCAGACGCGCCCCGATGAGCTGGCCGGTGTCGCCCGCGAGGGCCGCGGCGGCGGAGGCGAGGGTGAACACGGCGAGCCCGACGACGTACATGCGCCGCCGTCCGAAGCGGTCGCCGAGCGCGGCGCCGGTCAGGGTGAGACAGGCGAAGGCCAGGTTGTAGGCGTTGATCGTCCATTCCAGCTCGGACAGGCTCGCCCCGAAGTCGGCGCGCAGCGCGGGCAGCGCGGTGGCGACGACCACGACGTCCAGCGAGCACAGCAGCGCGCCGAGTCCGGCGAGAATCACCGTCCACGCGCGCGGTGGTGACGCCCGGTCGGGGCGCGAGGTGCTGAGGGGGGCCTTGAGGGTCTCGGTCATGTCCGTGCCTTCCGTGAGGTGTCGAGGTCACTCACGGAAGGCAGACCGGGCTCACCCCGGAAAGGAATCGCGCCGCCCCAGAAAGCCCAGCAGCCGGGCCTGCGGCCGCGCTCCCTCCGGCACGGCGATCGGCGCCGCGAACCGCACCCCCCGGTCCTCCCAGGCCACCACGCACCGCACGATCGGCAGCAACTCGGCCGCGAGGGCCTCCGGGATCGGCCGGGGCCGCCCACTGGCCTGGGCCACGTCCCAGCCGTGCACGGCGATCTCGACGGCGCCCACCGCCGCCAGCACCCGGACCTCCAACGGCCGTTCACCCACCAGCACCCGGTCCGGCGGCCCCGCGGCCCACGCACCCAGCACCGCGCACGCGCGCGTACGGAAGCGGCAGGCACGGTCGTCCCGCGGCACCAGGCCGATCCGCCCGCCGGTCAGCCCCTCGTACAGCGCGTCCACGGAGTCGTCGAGATGCCCCAGCAGCTCGGCGAGGTCCCACTCGGTGCACGGTGTGCCCCGCGTGAGGCCGTCCGGCCGCACGTCGGCGACGCTGCCCAGGGCGTAGGCGAGCGAACGCTCCAGCAACTCCCCGGGGTTCATACGAGGCTCCCGGGCAGCCCGAACCGGCCGAACACCCCGGCGTCCAGGAAGGCGGTGATGCGGGAGACCGCGCCCTCCTCGACGGTGAGCACCTGGAGGGAGTGCGGGCGCAGCACGCCGTCTGTCCCGCGGACGTACATCGCGACCGCGGGCTGCCCGTTCGCGCGCGTGGGCAGCATCCGCAGGGCGCCCTTCTCGTGCACGCGCGCCACCAGGAAGCGGTGCACCTCCTTGGCTCCCCGGAACCAGTCCAGGTGGGGCGGCATCTCCAGCTCGACGCCGTCCCGCAGGAGGGCGAGCAGGGCGTCCATGTCGGCGTTCTCGAAGGCGGCCACGTACCGGTCGAGCACCTCACGGTCGGCGGCGCCCGGGGGCTCGGTCACGAGGTCCTCCTCGGGGGCCACCTCCTCCAGCCGCGCACGCGCGCGTTGCAGGCTGCTCTTGACGGCCGCCGTGGAGGTCCCGAGCACGGCGGCGACCTCGGACGCCCGCCAGGCGAGCACGTCCCGCAGGATGAGCACCGCCCGCTGCCGCGCGGGCAGATGCTGAAGCGCGGCGACAAGCGCGAGCCGCAGACTCCCCCGGGCGGCCACGACCCACGCCGGGTCGAGCAGCGCGTCGGGCAGCGGCTGGAGCCAGGGAACGTCGGTCGCGGGGGCCCTCAGCGGCTCCTCAGGCGCCTGGGAGGGCTCGCCGAGCCCCGTGGGCAGCGGACGGCGCGCACGGCCCTCCAGCGCCGTCAGACACGTGTTGGTGGCGATCCTGTGCAGCCAGGTCCGCAGGGACGCGCGGCCCTCGTAGCCGTCGTAGGACCGCCAGGCCCGCAGATAGGTCTCCTGCACCAGGTCCTCGGCCTCGTCGACCGAGCCCAGCATGCGGTAGCAGTGCGCGAGCAGCTCGCGCCGGTACGGGTCGGTCAGCCGCACGAACTCGTCGCGGTCCGTCGTCGCCACCATGGCCCTTCCTCTCGCCGGTCATGAGTACAGACCGGCGAGAGGGCGAAAAGGCATCGGTGCTGAGGACTTACAGATCGACTTCCTTCATCAGCATGCCGACCTCGGTGTTCGACAGGCGGCGCAGCCAGCCCGACTTCTGGTCGCCCAGGGTGATCGGCCCGAAGGAGGTGCGCACCAGCTTCTCGACCGGGAAGCCGGCCTCGGCCAGCATCCGGCGCACGATGTGCTTGCGGCCCTCGTGCAGGGTCACCTCGACGAGGTAGTTCTTGCCGATCTGCTCGACCACCCGGAAGTGGTCCGCGCGCGCGTAGCCGTCCTCCAGCTGGATGCCGTCCTTGAGCTGCTTGCCCAGGTCGCGCGGGATCGGGCCGACGATGGCCGCGAGGTAGGTCTTCTTCACGCCGTACTTGGGGTGGGCCAGACGATGGGCCAGCTCGCCGTGGTTGGTGAGCAGGATGACGCCCTCGGTCTCGGTGTCGAGCCGCCCGACGTGGAAGAGCCGCGTCTCCCGGTTGGTGACGTAGTCACCGAGGCACTGACGGCCCTCGGGGTCCTCCATGGTGGAGACGACACCGGCGGGCTTGTTCAGCGAGAAGAACTGGTACGACTGCGTCGCCACGGTCAGGCCGTCGACCTTGACCTCGTCCTTCTCCGGGTCGACCCGCTTGCCCTGCTCCAGCACGATCTCGCCGTTGACCTCGACCCGCGCCTGCTCGATCAGCTCCTCGCAGGCCCGCCGGGAGCCGTAGCCCGCGCGCGCGAGGACCTTCTGGAGCCGCTCGCCCTCCTGCTCGGCGCCCGGGAAGGTCTTGGGCAGCTTGATGTCCTTCTTGCCGGCGTACCGCTCCCGGTTGCGCTCCTCGGCGCGCGTCTCGTACTCCCGGGACTGCGCCGGAGCCGTACGCCCGCGCTGCGGCTGGGGCTTCTTCGGGCCGCCCTTCGCACCACCGCGCGCCGCGCCGCCGCGCCCGGACTTCGGGCCGTCCGGGGAGGCGCCGGGGCCGACGTCGTAGCGGCGCTCCTCGGGGCGAGGCTTGCGGGGCCGGCCGCCCTGGCCGCCCTGCTTCTGGTCCCGGTTGTTGCCGGCCCCGCGGTAGTTACCGCGTCCGCCGGTGCCACCACTCTTGCCGCTGCCGCTGCTTCGCATCAAAGTTCCGTCGTCTTGTCGTCTGCGTCCTCGGAATCCGGAGCGTCCGGATCGAACGACGGTACGGCCTCCTGGGTCTCGGCCTCGATCGCCTCCGCCTCGGGGAGGAAGGGCGCGAGCTCCGGGAGCTCGTCCAGGCCGCGCAGGCCCATCCGCTCCAGGAAGTAGTTCGTCGTCGTGTACAGGATCGCACCTGTTTCGGGTTCCGTGCCCGCCTCCTCGACCAGACCGCGCTGGAGGAGGGTGCGCATCACACCGTCGCAGTTGACTCCGCGCACCGCCGAGACCCGGCTGCGGCTGACCGGCTGCCGGTACGCCACCACCGCGAGGGTCTCCAGCGCGGCCTGGGTGAGCCGGGCCTGCTGGCCGTCCAGGACGAACCGTTCGACGGCCGGTGCGTACGCGGCACGGCTGTAGAACCGCCAGCCGCCGGCGACGTGCCGCAGCTCGAAGCCGCGCCCCTGGATCGCGTACTCGTCGGCCAGCTCCCGCAGCGCCTTCGTGATCTGCCGCTTCGGCCGCTCCAGGACCTTCGACAGGTGTTCCTCGGTCGCGGGCTCGTCCACGATCATGAGGACGGCCTCCAGGGCGGGCTTGAGATCGAGGTCGGCGACAGTGCTGAGACCGCTGATCTCCTCGCTCACGACTTCTTCTCCTCGTCCTTGGGCAGCTCGGGGGGCCGGTCGAACTCGTCGGTGACCACGGGCTCGGCGTCCCCCTCCCCGCCGGTCCAGCGCACGATCAGGTCGCCGAGGGCGGTCTCCTGGTCGAGGGCCACGGCCTTCTCCCGGTACAGCTCCAGGAGGGCCAGGAAGCGGGCCACGACGGTGAGCGTGTCGTCGGTGTCCTCGACGAGCGCGCGGAAGCTTGCCTCGCCCAGCTCCTTCAGCCGCGCCACCACGATCCCGGCCTGCTCCTGCACGCTGACCAGCGGGGCGTGGATGTGGTCGACGTAGACCTGCGGCTTGGGCTTGGGCTGCATCGCCTTGACGGCGAGCCTGGCGAATCCTTCCGCCCCGATGCTGATGACCACCTCGGGCAGCAGCTCGGCGTGGTGCGGTTCAAGGCCGACGGTACGGGGGTAGCGCCGGGCCTCCTCCTCCAGCCGCCGGTTGAAGATCTCGGCGATCTGTTTGTACGCGCGGTACTGGAGCAGCCGCGCGAAGAGCAGGTCCCGTGCTTCGAGGAGGGCGAGGTCGCCCTCGTCCTCGACCTCGGCGGCGGGCAGCAGCCGGGCCGCCTTGAGATCCAGCAGAGTCGCGGCGACGACCAGGAACTCGGTCGTCTCGTCCAGGTCCCAGTCCGGCCCCATGGCCCGGATGTACGCCATGAACTCGTCGGTCACCTTGGACAGCGCGACCTCGGTGACGTCCAGCTTGTGCTTGGAGATCAGCTGGAGCAGCAGGTCGAAGGGGCCCTCGAAGTTGGCGAGCCGGACCTTGAAGACTCCGTCGTCGGAGTCGTCGGAGTCGTCGGAGTCACCGGATTCCTCTGGCTCTTCGAGCTCTTCGGGCTCAGGCTCGACAACCTCGGGCTCGGGCTCCGGTTCAGGAAGCACAACCTCCGGCACCGGTTCCGCCGACGCGACGGCCCCCGGCCCCTTCCCCAGGGCACGCCGCCGACCGCCGGAGGTACCGGCGCCGGGGACGGGAGCATCGTTCGAGGTCATAGCCCCCGCAGGCTACCGCTACCGCCCGCGGAGCCGTCGTACGAGGATGCTCGCGTCCCCGCGGCTCTCCAGATCGGCGAGCACCACGGCCACCGCCTCCCGGACGATCCGCCCGCGGTCGACCGCGAGACCGTGCTCACCGCGGAGCACAAGACGGGCGTGCTCCAGGTCCATCAGCTCCTCGGCGGACACATACACGGTGATCTTCTCGTCGTGCCGCTCACGCCCGCTGGGCCGCCGGTTGGCGGCCCGTCCGCGCTTGCGCTGGGCCGCCGAGCCCGAGGCGTCGCCAGAACCTTCCTGCGCTCCCTGCCGCCGCCCGGACCGCTCCGCGGCGGCGGCCCGGCTCCGGGACTCCCCGGACTCCGCCGGTTCCGCGTCCGCCGCGACATGCTCGGCGCCCTCGCCGTCCCCGCCCTGGGCGGGCACGGACTGCGGCGCGTCCTCCGCGGCGACACCGTCGCTCTCTCCCGCGGGAGCCGGTACCCGGGCCTCGCCGTTGGCCCCTCGCCGGGGGGTGGACGCCTGGAGCGCCATCCCCCCTGTCGTACGGAACAGTTCGTCGGCCCCCGGCAGACTCACTCGGCGTGACACCGGGCGAGCACCTCCCTGGCGAGCTGGCGATAGGCGGCGGCACCGACGGAGTTGGAGGCGTACGTGGTGATCGGCTCACCGGCGACCGTGGTCTCCGGGAAGCGGACCGTGCGCCCGATGACCGTGTGGTAGACGTGATCGTCGAAGGCCTCGACGACACGGGCCAGCACCTCACGGCTGTGCACCGTACGCGAGTCGTACATCGTGGCGAGGATCCCGTCGAGCTCCAGCTCCGGGTTGAGCCGCTCCTGGACCTTCTCGATGGTCTCCGTCAGCAGCGCGACACCACGGAGAGCGAAGAACTCGCACTCCAGGGGCACGATCACCTTGTGCGCGGCCGTCAGGGCGTTGACCGTGAGCAGGCCGAGCGAGGGCTGACAGTCGATCACGATGTAGTCGTAGTCCGCCATCAGCGGCTTCAGGGCGCGCTGGAGCGTCGACTCGCGCGCGACCTCGGAGACCAGCTGGACCTCCGCCGCCGACAAGTCGATATTGCTCGGCAGCAGGTCCATGTTCGGGACCGCGGTCTTCAGCAGGACCTCGTCGGCCGACATGCCCCGCTCCATGAGCAGGTTGTAGACCGTGAGGTCGAGCTCCATCGGGTTGACACCGAGTCCGACCGACAGCGCGCCCTGCGGGTCGAAGTCCACGAGCAGGACCCGGCGTCCGTACTCCGCGAGCGCGGCACCCAGGTTGATGGTCGACGTCGTCTTGCCGACGCCGCCCTTCTGGTTGCACATCGCGATGATCTTCGCCGGTCCGTGGTCGGTGAGCGGACCCGGGATCGGGAAGTACGGCAGCGGGCGTCCGGTCGGGCCCACGCGCTCGCGACGCTGGCGTGCGGCGTCGGGCGCGAGCGTGGCCGCGTACTCGGGGTCCGGCTCGTACTCCGCATCGGGATCGTAGAAGTGCCCGTCGGGCAGTTCGTCGTAGTCGGCGAAGTGGTTGTGGGGCGCGCCACTTCCGTCGCCGGCCATGGCGTTCACGTGATGGCCATCCATGCTCTGGTGTGCTGACAGAGTCACGCCGGTCTGCTGGTGACTCTGGTGGGCTGCGAAGGTGCGCACCGCGACGGAGCCGACAGCCTCGAACCCCGCGGGAGCCTGGCCCCGCGCAGGGCTTCCTGGTTGACCACCCCCGGGAGAAAATGTCGACTCATTCACAAGTCGTCTTACCTCCTTGGTGACCAGGAAACTTCTAGACAAGGTCAGCGTGGCACCATGCCGACAGTCGGCGACTCTATGGCGTGTCGGGCGTCCGCAGCAACACAATCCGCCGGACCCGGCAGGATGTGTCGGCAATGAAACATCCCTCTGTCAAGGGCGTACGGCCGTCGCACAGTGGGTTTCACCGGTGTGCGAATCGGTCGAAGCGTTACGTTCGAGGCGAGTTGACCGAGCGTCGCAAAGTGACCATACACACATCCGGCCGGACCTTGTCGGGCAAGGTCCGGCCGGGTGGGCGACGTTGACGATCCGTGTTGACGTATCGCCTTTACGAAAAGGTGACTTAGCCGTTCGCCGAGGTCGGCCGGTCAGCCGAGGAGCGTCTCCAGCTCCACGTGCTCCAGGCCGTGCGCCTCGGCGACCTCGCGGTAAACGACCTTGCCGTCATGGGTGTTGAGACCCTTGGCGAGCGCGGCGTCGCGGCGCAGCGCCTCCACCCAGCCGTTGTTGGCCAGCGAGACGATGTACGGCAGCGTGGCGTTGGTGAGCGCATAGGTGGAGGTGTTGGGCACCGCACCCGGCATGTTGGCGACGCAGTAGAAGACCGAGTTGTGGACCTGGAAGGTCGGCTCGGCGTGCGTGGTGGGACGCGAGTCCTCGAAGCAGCCGCCCTGGTCGATCGCGATGTCGACAAGGACACTTCCCGGCTTCATGCGCGAGACGAGCTCGTTGGTGACCAGCTTCGGGGCCTTGGCGCCCGGGATGAGCACCGCGCCGATGACGAGGTCGGCGTCGAGGACGGCCTTTTCCAGCTCGAAGGAGTTGGACATGATCGCCCGCACCTTGGTGCCGAAGACCTTGTCGGCCTCGCGCAGCTTGTTGATGTCGCGGTCGAGCAGCGTGACGTGGAAGCCCATGCCGACGGCGATCTGGGTGGCGTTCCAGCCGGAGACACCGCCGCCGATGACGACGGCCTTCGCGGGCTGCGTGCCGGGGACACCGCCGGGCAGCACACCGCGGCCGCCGGCCGAGCGCATCAGGTGGTAGGCGCCGACCTGC
Source organism: Streptomyces davaonensis JCM 4913 (assembly GCF_000349325.1). Classification (GTDB taxonomy): domain Bacteria; phylum Actinomycetota; class Actinomycetes; order Streptomycetales; family Streptomycetaceae; genus Streptomyces; species Streptomyces davaonensis. The sequence continues at coordinate 7,599,503 of NC_020504.1, read as the reverse complement.
GGGGCCAGCCGGCCCGCGACCTCGGACATCGGGGCGAGCAGCGGGAGCGCGCGGGAGGGCAGCTCGACCGTCTCGTAGGCGATGGCGGTGGTGCCGGACTCGATCAGGGCGTCCGTGCACTCCTTGGAGGCGGCCAGGTGCAGGTAGGTGAAGAGCGTCTGGTCCTTGCGGAGGCGGTGGTACTCCTCGGCGATGGGCTCCTTGACCTTCAGCAGCAGGTCGGCGGTGGCCCACACCTCGTCGGCGGTGTCCAGGATCCGGCCACCGGCCGCCACGTACTCCTCGTCCGGGATCGAGGAGCCGAGGCCGGCGCCGCGCTCGATGACGACCTGGTGGCCGTTGCGCACCAGCTCGTGCACGCCGGCGGGGGTGATGGCCACCCGGAACTCGTTGTTCTTGACCTCGCGGGGGATGCCGACCTTCACGTCGATCACGGTCCTTGGCTCAGAGGGTGTGGGGCATTACAAGACATACCCAGGCATGCTCGGGCACACCGGGAGACACCGCGGAGAAGGTGCGGCAGAGCCAGTCTAATGAAGGTGTTCCCGCTGTCTAGCCTTTCATTGCACCAATCTTCAGTCGATGCACTACGGATTTCGTAGGCCCTACCTCTCTGCGGGGCTCTCTTCTGGCTCGGGTTCCCCCTCCGGGAGCTCCTCACCCAGCATGCGCTCGGCGGCCCCGCGGTGCAGTCGAGCCGCGGCGGAGTCCCCGAGATGCTCCAGGGTGTCGGCCAGCCGCAGATGCAGCGCGGCCTGGAGCCGTACGTCCTCGGCGCGCCGCGCCCACTCCACCGCCTCCTGGCAGGTGTGCAGCGACTCCTCGGGCCGGCCCGCGTACTCCTGGACCCGGGCCAGCTCGCTCAACGCCCGTGCGTGGGCCCCGACATCGCCCACGCGGCGGTGTCCGGCGACGGCCGCGCGCCAGTTGCGCTGCGCCTCGCCGTAGCGGCCGGCGAAGGTGTGCGCGGCACCGATCCGGCCGTAGAGGCGGGCCGCGTCGGCGCGCTCGTCCCGGGCCAGCCGCTGGGCCAGCGCCCGGCCGAACCAGTCGGCGGCCCGGTCGTAGTCCCCGAGCTCCAGATGGGCCCCGCCTACGGATTCCATCGCCCGGCCGGTCGCGTACGGGTCGTTCGCCTCGCGTCCGGCGTCCAGGGCGGCCCGATAGCGGGCCAGCGCCTCCCGGGTCCGCCCGGTGCGGGCGTCGAGGTCACCGAGGTTCAGCAGCGCGGCGGACCGCTCGCGGGGCAGGTTCCGGCGCTCGGCCACGTCCAGCACCATGCCGTGGATGCCGTACAGGTCCCCGGCCGCGGCCTGGGTGCCGAAGTGGGCGACCATGGCCCGCACCAGCTGGGACATCAGCCGCCGGGCCAGGGTGTCCAGCTCCCCGTCGGCGACCGCGAGGCGGGCCGCGGCGAGCAGGGCGGGCCTGCGGATGAGCAGCCAGTCGGCCGCCGCGCGGGGGTTCGGGAAGCGCAGTGAGCGCGGCATGCCGAGGAGCTTCTCGCGGGCCTGCGCACTGTCGGTCTCGGTGATCGCCCGGCACGACTGGAGCAGCCGTACGGTCCGCTCCAGCATCCGGGCGCGGGCCAGCTGGAGCTCGGCGGCCCGGTCGTGCACCTCGGTGAGCGCCTTGAGCAGGGGGTGCAGACAGCCGGGTACCTCGTACTGGGGCAGGGGGGATTCCACGGCCCGCAGCAGACCGAGGGCGACGAGGTCGTCCAGGGTGGTGCGGGCGCCGCTGACCGAGCAGCCGGCCAGGGCGGAGGCGGTGTGCGGGTCGACCAGGCCGGCCGGGGCGAGGCTGAGCAGTCGCAGTATCCGGGCGGCCGGGGTGGGCAGGGCGGCGTGGGCGAGCCGGAAGACCCGGGCGAGCGGGGTGCCCGCGGTGTCCTCGTCGAGTTCGGCGTGCAGCTGCTTGGCGAGGTCGGCGACGGCGGCCTTGGGGCGGGCGGCGAGCCAGCCGCCGGCCAGCATCAGCGCGGCGGGCTGCGCCTGGCACTCCTCGACCAGCCCTTCGGCGGCGCGCGGGTCGACGGTGATCCGGACCGAGCCCGCGTGCCGGGACAGCACTTCCACCGCCGACTTGGTGTCCAGTCCGCCGAGCGTGCACGGGCGGACGTCGGAGATCCCGGTGAGCGGCCCGGCGGAGACGGCGACGACCAGGCAGTCCGGGGTCTCGGGGAGCAGGGCGTCGACCTGTTCGGCGGTGGCCGCGTCGTCGAGGAGCAGCAGGACCTTGCGGTCGGCGAGGGCCTCGCGCAGCGCCGCGGTGAGGTCGTCCTCGGCGGCACCGGCCGGGGTCGGCTGCTCCAGGGCAGTGAGCAGATCGCGGGCGACGGAGTCGACGGGGACGGGGGTGCCGTCGGGTTCGCTGAGCCGGGCGCGCAGCACGCCGTCGCCGTAACGGTCCGCCACCTGCCGTACGAGTTCCTCGGCGAGGGAGGTGCGGCCGGAGCCGGGGCGGCCGGCGATGAGCAGCACCCTCGCGCGGGGTGCCTTCTTACCGGAGATGGTGTCCAGACCCGCCCGCTCGATATCGGCGAGCAGCCCCTTCAACTCCCGTGTCCGGCCCAGGAATTGCCCATCGACCGAAACCCGGACGCCACCGGTGTCCACCGCCTGATCCGTCACGGGCCACACTCCCGTCCCACCGCACGCGCAAGCCCGCCGGGATTCCGGTACGGGCATGTTTCAGAGCCTAGTTCACGCTCTGCGACGAGCCGTGTGGAGCGCGGCGGCGACATCGCCCGATCGGATCAGCCGATGGTCACACCATGGAGTGTCGGTACGTGATCAGGCCTCGAAAGGGCGAGCCGGCCACGGGGCGTCCGCCGGACGCAGCGCCTCCAGGCCGTCTCCCGCCCGCGCCGCGACCAGGGAGAGCACGCCCACCACGAGGCAGTTGTTGTGCAGCTCCCCCGCGAGCACGCCCCGGACCAGCTCGGTGAGCGGCACGCGCGCGTGCTCCATGTCGGCCTCCTCGTCCTCGACGGAGAACCGCTCGCCCTCCGCCTCGGACAGATCGCGGGCCAAAAACACCCGTACCGCCTCGTCACAGCCGCCCGGCGTCGTGTAGACGTCCGTCAGCACCCGCCAGTCCTCCGCCTTGACGTGCGCCTCCTCGTACAGCTCGCGCTGGGCCGCGTGCAGCGGGTTCTCGCCGGGGATGTCGAGCAGCCCGGCCGGGATCTCCCAGAGCTTGTGCCGTACGGGGTGCCGGTACTGCTTGATGAGCAGCACCCGGTCCTCGTGGTCGAGGGCGAGGACGGCGACCGAACCCGGGTGGACCTGGTAGTCGCGGCGGACCACGCTGCCGTCGGGCATGACCACCTCGTCCGTGCGGACGGAGGTCTTGTTGCCCACGAACGGGGTCTGCGTCGCCCGGATCTCCCACTCCGCCGGGGTGTCCTTGATCGTCATGCCTTGCCCTTCCCCACATGTAGAAACCGGGGTGCGCGCGTCCTGAACGCACACACCCCGGTCACCGTAACAACCCTTGTGTCACTTACCCGTCTTGCGCTCGACAGCCGCCTTCACCAGGCCCGCGAACAGCGGGTGGGGGCGGGTCGGGCGCGAGCGCAGCTCGGGGTGCGCCTGCGTCGCCACCAGGTAAGGGTGGACGTCGCGCGGGTACTCGACGTACTCCACGAGCTTGCCGTCCGGCGACGTGCCGGAGAACAGGATCCCGGCCTTCTTCTCCAGCTCCGCGCGGTAGGCGTTGTTCACCTCGTAGCGGTGCCGGTGCCGCTCCTCGACGTACTCCTTGCCGTCGTAGACCTCGCGCGCGATGGAGCCCTCGGCCAGCTTGGCCGGGTACATGCCGAGCCGCATCGTCCCGCCCATGTCGCCCTCACCGGCGACGATGTCCAGCTGCTCGGCCATCGTGGAGATGACCGGGTGGGAGGTCGCCGGGTCGAACTCGGTGGAGTTGGCGTCGGAGATGTCGGCGAGGTTGCGGGCCGCCTCGATCACGATGCACTGAAGGCCGAGGCACAGACCGAGCAGCGGGATCTTGTTCTCGCGGGCGAACTTGATCGCGCCGACCTTGCCGAGCACACCGCGGTCGCCGAAGCCGCCGGGGATGCAGACGCCGTCGACGTCACCGAGCTGCGCCTTGGCGCCGGCCGGGGTCTTGCAGTCGTCGGAGGTGACCCACTTGATCTTCACCCGGGCCTTGTTGGCGAAGCCGCCCGCGCGCAGCGCCTCGGTGACCGAGAGATAGGCGTCGGGCAGGTCGATGTACTTGCCGACCAGGGCGAGGGTGATCTCGTGGTCGGGGTTGTGGACGCGGTCGAGCAGGTCGTCCCAGGTCGTCCAGTCCACGTCACGGAACGGCAGGTCCAGCTTGCGGACGACATAGGCGTCCAGGCCCTCGCCGTGCACGGTCTTCGGGATGTCGTAGATCGAGCGGGCGTCGGGGCAGGCGACCACGGCGGCCTCGTCGACGTCGCACATCAGCGAGATCTTCCGCTTGATCGCGGTGGGCACCTCGCGGTCACAGCGCAGCACGATCGCGTCCGGCTGGATACCGATGTTCCGCAGAGCCGCAACCGAGTGCTGGGTCGGCTTCGTCTTCAGCTCTCCCGAGGGGCCGATGTACGGCAGGAGCGAGATATGGACGACGAAGACGTTGTCACGGCCGACCTCGTGCCGGACCTGGCGGACGGTCTCCAGGAACGGCAGCGACTCGATGTCACCGACGGTGCCGCCGACCTCGGTGATGACGACATCGACCTCTTCGGTCGCCATCCGGCGGATGCGGTGCTTGATCTCGTTGGTGATGTGCGGGATGACCTGCACGGTGTCGCCCAGGTACTCACCGCGCCGCTCCTTGGCGATCACCGTCGAGTAGACCTGTCCTGTAGTGACATTGGCGGAGCCGTCCAAGTCACGGTCGAGGAAGCGCTCGTAATGTCCGATGTCCAGGTCCGTCTCGGCGCCGTCGTTGGTGACGAACACCTCACCGTGCTGGAAGGGGTTCATCGTCCCGGGGTCGACGTTGAGATACGGGTCGAGCTTCTGCATGACGACGCGCAGGCCCCGCGCCTTGAGCAGCATGCCCAGGCTGGAGGCGGTGAGGCCCTTGCCCAGCGAGGAGGCGACACCCCCGGTGACGAAGATGTGCTTGGTCGTCGTGGCTGTGCTGTTTCGAAAAGCAGCGGGCGGCATGGCCAAAGGGGGGCTCCCGTGGTCGCGGTCTGGGGTGCGGTGCGGCGTTTTCACCGGAGAGTCCGGAGTTGCCGTCGCTGCGGTTCGGGGGTTTTTCTCCCACCGGTCCACGGGCTACCAGGGTATCAGCGCCGCGGGGCGATGGCTTCCGGCCACGCTCTGCGCACACGCCGACACGGAGCAACACGGGTGCACCGGTTTCTCACCCGTTGCTCACCCGTTCGGCCCATCCACGTTGCCCGGAGCGGCACGCAGATCATCTACGTGCGTCGTATCCTGCTCGGACACTCACTGCCGAGCCGGACCGGCAAGACGGCACCACCCCCGCCCGTACCACCGGAACAACGCGAGCTCGTCAGTTCGTTGAGCAGCAGTTGACGTTTTGCCTCACGGCGGAGCGGCTGCTTTGCTTCACCGCTCAACGACGCATTACAACGACCCCTTGACCGCACTAGCGACCGCCCCCTTCTGCCTTGGGGGGTGACGTGGCCGTTCGACTGGAGTTGCACGTGGCCGGGCGCATCGAAGACTACGCACTCATCGGAGACATGCAGACCGCGGCACTGGTCTGCCGGGACGGCACAGTCGACTGGCTGTGCCTGCCCCGCTTCGACTCGCACGCCATCTTCGCCGGTCTGCTGGGCACCGAGGAGCACGGTTTCTGGCGGCTCGGGCCCGCGCACGCGGCGGACGCGGAGCCGCCGACCGCCGCCCGGCGCAGTTACCGCGGGGACTCGCTGATCCTGGAGTCCGAGTGGGACACCCCGCGCGGCACGGTCCGGGTCATCGACTTCATGCCCCCGCGCGACGGCGCCCCGCAGCTGATCCGGATCGTGGAGGGCGTCTCCGGCCGCGTCCGGATGCGCTCGGCCCTGCGGATGCGGTTCTCCTACGGCCGGGTCGTGCCGTGGGTGCACAAGCACGAGGGTCGTACGGTGGCCGTCGCGGGCCCGGACTCGGTCTGGTTCGACACCGACCGGGAGACCTACGGCAAGTCCCTGACAACGTACTCAGACTTCACCGTCGCCCCGGGCGACCGGATCGCGTTCACCATCTCCTGGCAGCCCTCGCACCATCAGCCGCCGCCGCTGCCCGAGCCGGAGCAGTCGCTGGAGGCCACCGAGGAGTTCTGGCGCGAGTGGGTCGAGCAGTGCACGTACCACGGCCCCTACCGCGAGGCCGTGATCCGCTCGCTGATCACGCTGAAGGCGCTCACCTACGCCCCGACGGGCGGCATCGTCGCCGCGCCGACCACCTCGCTGCCCGAGGAGATCGGCGGCGTCCGCAACTGGGACTACCGCTACACCTGGCTGCGGGACGCGGCGATCACCCTGTCCTCGCTGCTGCGCACCGGCTACCGCGAGGAGGCCCGCGCCTGGCGCGAGTGGCTGCTGCGGGCGGTCGCCGGCGACCCCGAGAACCTCCAGATCATGTACGGCATCGCCGGTGAGCGCGAGTTGGGCGAGGCGGAGCTGGACTGGCTGCCGGGCTACGAGAACTCCGCGCCGGTCCGGGTCGGCAACGGCGCCGCGCACCAGCTCCAGCTGGATGTGTACGGCGAGGTCACCGAGGCGCTGCACCTGGGTCATATGACGGGTCTGGCCCGCAACGACTACGCCTCGTTGCTCCAGCTGAAGCTGATCCGCTATCTGGAGGACCACTGGCAGGAGCCGGACGAGGGCATCTGGGAGGTGCGCGGCCCGCGCCGCCACTTCGTGCACTCCAAGGTCATGGCCTGGGTCGCGGTCGACCGCACCATCAAGCTGATCGAGTCCGGCGACGCGGACGGCCCGCTGGACCGCTGGCGCGAACTGCGCGACGACATCCACCGGGACGTGTGCGAGCGGGGCTACGACAAGGAGCGCAACACCTTCACCCAGTCCTACGGCTCCAAGGAGCTGGACGCCTCGCTGCTGCTGATCCCGCAGATGGGCTTTCTGCCGCCGGACGACAAGCGCGTCATCGGGACCATCGAGGCGATCCAGCGCGAGCTGTCCACGCCGGACGGCTTCATCCTGCGCTATCCGACGCAGGGTGAGGACGAGGGCGTCGACGGTCTGCCCGGCGACGAGGGCGCCTTCCTCGCCTGCTCGTTCTGGATGGCCGACGACCTGGCGATGATCGGCCGGGTCGACGAGGCCCGCAAGCTCTTCGAGAAGCTGCTGTCGCTGCGCAACGACCTCGGGCTGCTGGCCGAGGAATGGGACCCGCGCCTCCAGCGCCAGGTCGGCAACTTCCCGCAGGCGTTCAGCCACGTCCCGCTGATCGACACCGCCCTGCGTCTCACGGCTTCCGGAGCATACGGCGGCTGAATCCTGAATTCTTTCCTCGGGCTTCAGCCTGTCTACAGAGTTGCTCGAATGTGACCCGCACCACAGGTGTATTCCTGGACAGCCGCGCGGAAACCCCGTTTCGATAGATCCCGCAAGGCCGACAATCTCGGCCGCGAATCAACGGGGAAATACCCGAATCTTGTCGCTGGCAATGGCGCTGGACGAGAGGTGTGGGGCATGTTAGCGATCCTGACGTGCGCGGAAGAAAAAGAGAGCGCGGCGCGGCCATGCTGAGCAGGCTGCTCCCGGCACAGGGTCCCGCGCGCGTCCTCACCGGCATCACCCTGGTCCACACCCTGGGCCAGGGCCTCTGGATGGCGCTCAACGCCATCTACGCGATCACCGTCCTGGACCTGACGCCCGGCCAGTTCGGCGTCGGCGTCGGCATCGCCGCCGGCGTGGCATTGGCGGTCTCCACCCCGACCGGCCACCTGGCCGACCGGGTCGGACCGCGTTCCGTCCAGATCTGGTCCTTCATCGCCCTCGGGCCACTGACCGCGGCACTGCTCGCGGTGGACGGCTTCGCCATGTACGTGGCCGTGGTCAGCGTGCAGGCCGTCGCCTACAGCGCGAGCCGCAGCGCCCGGATGGCCATGGTGGCGGGCCTGGTTCCGCCCGAGGAACGCGTCACCGTACGCGCCTATCTGCGGGCCACCAGCAATGTCAGCGTCTCCGTGGGCGCGGCACTGGCCGGTCTGCTGCTGGCCGTCGACTCGGTCGCGGCGTACGAAGGGGCCGTCGTCTTCAACGCAGCCACCTATCTGGCCACCGGGTTGCTCACCCTGCTGCTGCCCGCCGTCCCCGCGCAGCCGGCCCGGCCGGGACCCGCGCTGATCGTGCTGCGGGACCGGCCGTATCTGACCTTCATCGTGCTGGACGGGCTGCTGTCCATGCACAATCTGCTGCTCGACGTCGTCCTGCCGCTGTGGGTGCTCGACCGCACCGACGCCCCGCGGTGGATGATCGCGGCCATCCTGCTCACCAACACCGTCGCCGTGGTGCTGCTCCAGGTCAGGGCCGCGCGCGGGACGGACGAACCGCCCGCGGCCGCCCGCGCCTCGCGCTCGGGGTCGTGGTGCATCGCGGTCGCCTGCCTGGTGTTCTCGCTGACCGGCGACGCCTCGGCCCGGGTCGCCGGCGCGCTGCTCCTGCTGGGCGCGCTCGCCCATGTGCTGGGCGAGATCCGGCAGTCCGCCGGGAGCTGGGGCCTGTCGTTCGGTCTGGCGCCCGAGCACGCCCAGGGCCAGTACCAGGGCACGTACGCCATGGGGGCCGACCTGGGCAAGATGATCGCTCCCGCGCTGCTGACCTGGCTCGTGATCGAGCACGGAACCCTCGGCTGGATCGTCATGGCCGTCGGCTTCGCGCTGGTCGGGGCCGCCATGCCGGTCGTGACGAAATGGGCGCTGCGCAGCGGAAAGGCCGCGGCTGATTACGTCGCGGCCTGAGCCGTCGGAATTCCGGCATTCTCCCGACACTTCTTCCGGCGCGGCCGTAATTCGGCTCATCTCGATTATGGGCGCATGCGCACGGCCCGAGAATCAATAAAGAGGAGAGGACCACCATGACAGTGGGCGATATCTCCGCCGACTCGATCTCCGCCTACTCACCCATTGCGGCACCGGCATTGCAATTGCCCATCCGTGACGACGCCACCTCGGCACAGGGCATCGGGACGCACTCCTGGTCCTCCGGGTCCTGGCCCACGGACCTGGTCCATGCCGCCTTCACCGTGCTCGTCCACCGCTACAGCGGGCAGGACGACATCGTGCTGGCGCGGGCGGGGCGGGCCGTGCGGTCGTACGACGTTCAGGGCCTGACCCTCGGCGGGCTGGCCTCCGCCCTCGGCGAGCGGTACCGCGACGCGGCCCGCGGCGGCGGACCCGCCGATCTCGGCGACGGTCTGCGGGTCGGCACCGTCGACTCCGACGGCACCGCGCCCGTCGCGGAGGGCTTCGCGCTCCTCCTGGAGATCACCCTCGCCGGCTTCACTCTGCATTACGACCGCGCGCTCTTCACTCCCGAGCTGATCCGGCGCATGGCCGCCAACCTCGACACCCTGCTCGACGACGCCGTACGGCGCCCGCAGGCGCCCGTCGGCGACCTGGCCCTGCTCGCCGAGCCCGAACGCCGCCGCCTGTCGCAGGAGTTCAACGCCACCGCCCTCCCCTACGACCGCGGCACCACCCTGCACGCCCTCGTCGAGGCGCAGGCCGCCCGTACCCCCGACGCCCCCGCCGTCGAATTCAACGGCACTGTCCTGACGTACCGCCAACTCGACCGCCAGGCGAACCGGTTGGCGCGTGCGCTCGCCTCGGGTGGGATCGGTCCCGGCTCCCGGATCGGGCTCTCCCTGCCCCGCACCCACCACGCTGTCGCGCTGCTGTTCGCGGTGCACAAGGCGGGCTGCGCCTACGTCCCGCTCGACCCGGCCTATCCGGCCGACCGGCTCACCGCCATCGCCGCGACCGCCGACATGGCCGCCGTCGTCCATGACGGGGACACGGCCCCGGACTGGCTCGCCGGAGTGTCCGCGACCGCGCTGTCGTGGCCGGAGCTGTGGGAGAAGGCGTCCGCCGAGGACGACACACCGCCGGGCGTCACCGTCGGCCCTGAGGACACCACCCACCTCATCTACACCTCCGGCTCGACCGGCATACCCAAGGGCGTGGTGATCAGCCACCGCAATGTCCTCGCGCTCCTGGCCTGGTCCGAGGCCACCTACAGCGCCGAGGACCTGGCCCGGGTGCTGTTCTCCACCTCCCTCAACTTCGATCTGTCGGTCTACGAGTTGTGGGCCCCGCTCACCCGCGGCGGCTGTGTCGTGGTCGTGGACAACGTCCTCGCGCTCACGGAGGACGAGGGGCTGCGCCCCACTCTGGTCAACACCGTGCCGAGCGCGCTGAATGTGCTGCTCCAGCGCGCGGCGGTGCCTGCCTCGACGCGAGTGCTCAACGTCGCCGGGGAGCCGCTCTCCAAGGAGCTGGTGAACGCCGCTTTCGCCACCACGGACGTGGAGCGGCTCTACAACCTGTACGGGCCCTCCGAGGACACCACGTACTCGACGTGGAAGTGCTTCACCGGCCCCACCGACGAGGCCCCCACCATCGGCGTCCCGGTCCACAACACCGTCGCGTATCTGCTGGACGCCGACGGCAGGCCCGTTCCGCACGGCGCCACCGGCGAACTCCACCTCGGCGGCGACGGGCTGGCCGACGGCTACATCAACGACCCCGAGCGCACGGGCGCCGCGTTCGTGCCCGCCCCGGACCGTCTCGGCCCGGTGCCGGGCGGCCGGCTGTACCGTACGGGCGATCTGGCCCGCTGGACCGAGGACGGCGAACTGCGCTTCCTCGGCCGCAAGGACAACCAGGTCAAGGTGCGCGGCTTCCGGATCGAGCTGGGCGAGATCGAGTCGGTGCTGCGCGAGGTCGTGGGTCTGCGGGACGTCGCGGCGCTGGCCGTGGGCGGCGGCGCGGACACCCGGCTGGTCTGCTGGGTGGGCCTGGACGGCGCCGAGGTGACGACCGAGGCGATGTCCGCCCATCTGCGGGCCAAGCTGCCGCACTACATGCAGCCCGCCAAGATCCTGGTCGAGGAGCGGCTGCCCCGCCTGCCCAACGGCAAGGTCGACCGCAAGGCCCTCGCCGCCCGGCCGATCGACTGGGGCACGGACCCCGCCACAACTTTCACCGGCGACGACCCCGACGAGGCGAGCGTGGCCCGGGTGTGGTCCGAACTCCTCGGTCTGTCCGGGATCTCGCCCGACCTGGACTTCTTCTCCGTGGGCGGGCACTCCCTGCTGGCCACGCTGCTCGCGGCCCGGCTCTCCGACACCGCCGGGCGGCCCGTGCGGGTGGCCGAGATCTACGGCCACCGGACCCTGGCGGAACAGGCGGAACTGTTGCGACGTACCCGCGAACAGGCCGCCGACGAGGCCCCCGCTGACGCTCCCGCGCGGTTGCGCGCCGTCGCCGAGACGCTCCGTGAATCCGCCCGCGGCCACGGTGTTCCGGGCGCGAGTACGGCGGTGTTCCTGGACGGCCGGCTGGATCTGACGTACTACGGCGTCACCGACACCGACTCGCGCACCCCGTACGGTCCCCGGACCCGGCAGCGCGTCACCTGCATCAGCAAGGCGATGCTGGCCTTCGTCGCGCTCCGGCTCGTCGACCGGGGCCTGGTCGGCCTCGACGAGCCGTTGAACGAGCTGCTGCCGCGGGCCTTCCGGCGCCGCGACGGCCGTACCGTCGAGGTCACCCTGCGGCACCTGCTGTCGCACACCAGCGGCGTCGATGACTCCTACGAGGTCTGGCACGACACCGACCTGCCCGACCTGGACACCTATCTGGACTCCCTGGAGGGTTACGGCCAGCTCTTCGAGCCCGGTGAGGTCTTCGCCTACTCGGCGGTCGGCACCTCGATCGTCGCCGCGCTGATCGAGCGGCTCCTCGGGATTCCCTGGCGCCGCGCGGTCAACGAGCTGATGCTCACTCCGCTCGGCATCAAGGAGATCCCGGAGACCCGCACCGAGGGCGGGCACTACGGGCGTGCCGTCTCCACCGGCTACATATGGACCGAGAAGGTCAAGCAGTACGTACGTCATGACCCGCCGAAGCAGACCATCGCCGACGACGCCGCCGGGTCCTTCTCCGTCTGCCTGACGATCGCGGACCTGGCAAAGATCGCCCGGCTCGCCGTCGACGACGGTGTCACCGCCGACGGTGAGCGGCTGCTGTCGGCCGAGCTGGCGCGGCAGATGCGCACCCCCCAAGTCCCCGTCCCCGGCCATCACTTCATGCACGCCTGGGGGCTCGGCTGGCTGATGTTCGGACCGACCGCCTTCGGCTTCAACTCCAACGGCAGCGGCCACCACAACTTCATCCAGATCTTCCCGGAGGAGCGCTCCTTCCTGCTCCTGCTCGCCAACGCCTACCCGGCGTTCGGCCTCTACGAGGACCTGCTGCGGACCTTCACCGGCGAGGGCCTCATCCGCACCGGGCGCCCGTTCGAGATGGAACTCGACGACTGCGCCGGGCTCTACGCCTCCGACGGCTACCGGCTCCAGGTGGAGCGCGGCGCCGAGCATCTGCGCTACGCCTACTCCGAGCGGCAGCCGGACGGCGCGTGGCGGTGCCTCGACGAAGGCGACCTCGTCCTGTCCGGCGCGGGCGGATTCAGCTCCATGTCCGAGAAGAACATCCTCGCCGGTTCCATCTCCTTCATTCCCACACCCGGTACCGCCACTCCGGGCTACGTCCGGATCGGCCAGCGGTTCGCGAGGAGAACCCGATGACCCTGACAGCACGGCATGTGGTCTTCGTGACCTGGAAGGCCGGCAACGCCCCGGCGTTCGAGGCGGCCAAGCGGCTCGGCCACCATGTGACGCTCATCCGCTCGCAGTTGATGGAGCAGGCCCAGAACATCGACTTCGACGCCTCTCCCTATGGCGAGTTCGTCGACGAGGTCCATGTCCTGAAGGACGCCACCGACCTCGACGCCCTGCGCGCCTGTGTCCGGGCCGTGCACCGGGAGCGGCCGGTGGACGGGTTCGTCGCCACCGTGGACGCGCTGGTGGTCCCCGTCGCGCGGATCGCCGAGGAACTCGGCATACCGTTCACCGACGCCGCCGCGGCCGAGGCCGCCAAGCAGAAGGACCGCTGCCGGGACATCCTCGCGGCGGCCGGGGTCGACAGCACCCGGCACACCGTCGTCGACGGTTTCGAGGAGGCCGCCGCCTTCGCCGCCGCCACCGGCTACCCGGTCGTCGTCAAACCGGCCCGCGGCTCCGGCAGCGAGGGCGCCCATGTCATCGCCGACGAGCGGGAGTTGGCCGAGATCCTCGGCCTGGCCGACGCGGGCGTCTACGCGGCGGGCATCCTCGTCGAGGAGTACCTGAGCGGACGATTCCTCTCCGCGGAGATCGGCCTCGCCCACGGCCGGTTCCTCCGTCTGGCGGTCAGCGAGCGCTCCACCTGGCACCGCCACGAGGCGCTGGAGACCGGCACGACGATCCCCGCCGGGATCAGCGCCGACGACCACGACCGCGTGATGGAGTTCGCCGAGGCCGTCGTCGGCGCGCTCGGGCTGCGGCTCGGCATCTTCCACGTCGAGATCATGCTCGGCGCGGACGGCACGCCCCGGCTCATCGAGGTCAACCCGCGCCTGATGGGGTCCTGCCTGCCGAACCTGTTCCGACTGGCCGGCGGCGGCGACATCTTCGAACTCCTCGTCCGCATCCACATGGGCGAGGAGATCGAGCGCGGCCCGAGCGCCTTCAGCCACTACGCGACCGTCCGCTGGTTCGGCGCCGCCGACACCGTGCCGAGGCCCCGCCGCGTACCGGACCTCGACTGGGCCACCGCCGAGCACGGCGACACCCTGCACTCCTTCACCGTCCGCTTCCCCGACGGCGACACGCTCCTGCCCTGCCGGGGGAACCTCGGCAACTTCGGCGAGGTCCAGGTCGTGCACGCCGACCGCGCGACATCGATCCGTATCGCCGAGGACATCGTCGCGAGCATGGCCGACCGACTCGGTTTTGAGGTGACCAGATAATGGCCCCGACCGCCTTCTACGACCAGACCCGCAGGCAACTCGCCCGGCTGGGCCTGCCCTTGGGCGACCTGGAGCGCATTCCGCGCTCCGACAGGACGTTCCCCGACGGTGGGCACTTCCGTATCGAGGTGCCCACCGTGAACACCGTCCAGGCCGCCGAGACCCTGCTCGGCGAGAGCCGCCGCCGGGGCTTCACCATCAACCGGATCACCGAGACCCGCGGCATGTACCGGCACACGGCCCGCGAGATCGGCACGTATGTCGCGCTCGGCAAGGAGTACGGCACCGAGATCCTCATGTCGGTCGGGCCGCGCGCCACCTACGACATCGGCGGCGGCGTGCAGACCCCCGAGGGCTCCCGCATCGGCTACCGGCTGCGCGGCCAGGACCAGATCGTCCGGGCCGTGGAGGACGTCAAGCGCGGCATCGGCCTGGGCGTGCGCGGCTTCGTCGTCTACGACGAGGGGCTGCTGTGGGTGCTCGGGCGGCTGCGCAGCTCCGGTGAACTGCCCGCCGACATCCATCTGAAGGTCTCCGCGCACTGCGGCCAGGGCAACCCGGCCTCGGCGCAGATGCTGGAGATGCTCGGCGCGAACAGCTTCAACCCGGTGCGCGATCTGACGCTGCCGATGATCGCGGCGCTGCGGCAGGCGGTCCTGATCCCGCTGGACTGCCATGTGGACAACCCCCGGATGTCCGGCGGGTTCATCCGCACCTACGACGCCCCCGACATCGTGCGGGCCGCCGCGCCCGTGCACCTCAAGACGGGCAACAGCGCCCTCGACGGCCACGGTGTCAGCCCCACCCCGCCCAGCTCGACGACATCCTGCGGCAGGTCGAGATCGTCACCGAGTTCCTCGCCCGGCACTATCCGCAGGCCCGCCAGAGCGGCGCCCGCGCCACGGACCTCGCGGGTGCCGTCTCCGGGGTTCCCGGGCTCCCCGGGCTCCCCGGGAAGGAGGCCTGACCCGTGTGCCGCATCTACGGCTGCTTCGGAGGCGAACGCGCCGAATCCGACGTACTCGACGCGGTTGCGGCGGCGATGCTTCCGGGCGGGCCGGACGAACAGACCCGCCGCGACGGCGACGGCTGGACGCTCGGCACCAACCGGCTGGCCATCCAGGGCGTCGACTCGGGCCACCAGCCTTTCGCGCGCGGCCAGTTGACCTGCGTCTTCAACGGTGAGATCTACAACCACCGGCAATTGCGGACCGAACTCGCCGCCCGGGGCTACGCCTTCGACGACGGTCACTGCGACGGAGACGTCCTGCTGCCGCTGTACGAGCTGTACGGGGACGCGTTCACCGCCCGCCTGGAAGGCATGTTCGCCATCGCGCTGGTCGACGAGCGCGCGGAACCCACGCTGAAGCTCTTCACCGACCACGCGGGCATGAAGTCGCTCTACTACTACCTGTCCGCCGACGGCCGCCGCCTGCGCTTCGCCTCCGAACTCCAGGCCCTCAGCCGGTTCCCCGACTTCCCCGACGAGCTCGACCCACTCGCCGTCGACCGCTACCTCGGCGGCAAGGCCGTCTGGGGGCCGGGCACGGTCTACTCCCGGGTGCACACGCTGGAGCCCGGCTCGACGCTGCGGTTCGCGGACGGGCGTACGACCGTCACGCACACCCCACTCGAACCCGCCGATCCGCACTGGCCGGACGGTGATCCGACCGTCGCCGCCGCGGCGGAGCTGCTGGACGAACTGCTGCGCGCCGAGGTGGGCCGGATGGTCGACGCCGATGTGCCCGTCTGCGTCATCACCAGCGGAGGGCTCGACTCCAGCTACACCACGGCCCTCGCCGCCCATCTGGTGTCCGACGTGGCCTCGTTCAACATCGCCTACCACGGCGACTGGCCCGCCGACGAACGGCACCATGCCGCGGAGGTGGCCCGGCACTGCGGCACCGCCCATCACCAGGTACTGCTGGACCCGGCAGGTTTCCCCGAGTTGGTCGAGCGGTTCGTCCGGCACCTGGACCAGCCCAACAACGCCCCGCACAGCCTCAGCACGTTCGCCCTGTTCGAGGCTGTTCACCAGGCCGGTTTCAAGGTGGCCCTGACGGGCGACGGCGCCGATGAACTCTTCGCCGGGTACGCGCGGTTCGTCAAGGCCGACCGGGACGGCGCCGCCTCCTGGCATCGCACCTACCAGGGCACCATGGCCGCGGCCGACACGGCGGCCCTGGACCGGCTCTACACGCCCGACTATCTGGCCCATGTCCGGACCGCGGGCGGGTACTTCGGCGACCGAAGCGGCGACGAGCTCGACCGCCGGGTGCGTTCGGGGCGGCGGGGCAAGCTGGAGACGCTGCTGCGCTACGACCAGTTCGAGCGGTTCCCGTACTACATCCTGCGCCGCGTCGACCACTTGAGCATGGCCCACTCGGTGGAGGCCCGGATCCCCTTCCTCCAGCCGTCCGTGATGCGCCTGGCCCACGCGCTGCCCGCACACGTCAAGGTGGCCGGCGACACCGTGAAGGCACCGGTGGCCGAGGCCGCCCGGCGCTGGGTGCCGCGCGGCATCGTGGAGCGGCCGAAGCAGCCGTTCACCCTGCCCGTCACCGCGATGATCAAGCCGGGCGAGGCCCTGTACGACATGATCGGCGACCTGCTGCTCGGACCCGGCGCCCGCTGCCGCGACTACGTCCGCAGGGACACGGTCCAGGACGTCCTCCGCACCCAGACCGAGAGCCCCGCGGCCCACGCCGCCGAGCTGCTCTGGTCCCTTCTGATGCTGGAGACCTGGCTCTCCGCACGCAGTCTCGACCCCGCCCCTCTCACGGAAGGCACCCGCCGATGACCGACACGACCCGGACCACGCCCGCCGTCACGTCCCTGCTGGCGGGCGTCACCAAGGACGACATACGCCGCGACCCGTTCCCGCACGTCGTCATCCGCGACGCGCTGCCGCGGGACCTCTACGACGCCCTCGCCGAGTCGATGCCGACCGTCGAGTACATCGGCGAGCGGATCGGCAAGCCGATCACCTCCAACGAGCGCTACAACTACATGTCCGAGCTGATCCTGAACGACCCGGCGATGCCCCAGGTGTGGAAGGACTTCGTCACCTACCACGGCTCGCCCGCCTTCTACGAGGAGTTCCTCGACCTGTTCCAGGAGGACCTGCTCGCCAACCTCCCCGACGCGGAGGAACAGACCGGCCCCTTGCGGGAGTTGCGTGTGGGCCGCCGGCACCGGGACAGCTTCGAGACCCACGACATCCTCCTGGACTGCACGGCCGTCATCGGCTCGGCCGTCACCGGCAAGCCGTCCAGCTACCGCGGACCGCACGTGGACAAGCCGTACAAGCTCTTCGGCGGCCTCTTCTACATGCGGCTGCCCGAGGACGACGCGGTCGGCGGCGACCTCGTCCTGTACAAGTACCGGCCCGGGGCGCACAAGTTCCACACCAGCGCCTCCGAGTACGGCGACAACCGCTTCGACATCGACCCGAGCTATGTCGAGGAGGTCACCACCATCCCCTACGAGAGCAACACCCTGGTGCTGTACCCCATCAACCGCCTTGCCCTGCACGGGGTTTCGGTGCGCAGCCTGACCCGGCACCAGCGTCGCTTCGTCGCCCTCGTCGGCGACCTCCAGCACCCGCTCTTCGACCTCGCTCTCTGAGAGGCACACCGTGCTCCCCTTCGACCAGCGCACCGGGAAGATCTGGTACGACGGCACCCTCGTGGACTGGGCCGACGCCAGACTCCATGTGCTCAGCCACGGACTGCACTACGCGTCCAGCATCTTCGAGGGCATCCGCGTCTACGGCGGCACGCCGTTCCTGCTGAAGGAGCACATCGCCCGGCTGGGCTCCTCGGCACGCGTCCTCGACTTCGCCCTCGAGTACGGCGACGACGAACTGTACGAGGCGACCCTCGCGGTCGTCGCCGAGGCGGGCATCACCGAGGGCTACGTCCGGATGAACGCCTGGCGCGGCTCGGAGATCATCCAGACCGCGGCGCTGAAGACCTCCATCCACACCTCGGTGGCCGCCTGGGAACTCCCGGAGGGCTACTACGCCGCCGCGGACGCCCTGGAGAAGGGCATCTCCCTGGTCACCGGCCGCTATCGGCGGCCCTCGCCCGAGTTCGCGCCGGTCAAGAGCAAGGCGGCCGGCAACTACATGATCGGCACGGTCAGCAAGAACGAGGCGCTGCGGGCCGGTTTCGACGACGCGCTGCTCCTGGACGACCGCGGCAACTTCGTCGAGGCGACCGGGGCGCACCTGTTCTTCACCAAGGACGGCGCGCTGCACACCCCGACGACCCGCTGCACCATCGAGGGCCTCACCCGGGCGTGTGTGCTGGCGATCGCCGAGCGCGAGGGCATCGACTGCACGGTCGGGGATCTGCCGCCGGAGTTCGCGGGCGAGGCGGACGGCGCGTTCCTGTGCGGCACCGCCTGCGAGATTCTGCCGGTCGCCCGCATCGATGATCACTACTACGCCCTCGGCGGCAATGACGTACTGCGCAGGATCGTCACCGGATACCGGGAGCTGACCGAGGGACGCGCCGAGATGCGCATCCGGTAACGACGAGCAAGGGCACGTGCAATGGGAGCGGTTGAGGCGCTGGAGAAGCTGGTACCGGTGGTGCTGGCCTTCGGCTGCGGGGTCGTCCTCGCCAGGCGGAAGGTCGTACCGGCCGAGAGTTCGAAGGTCTTCGCGGACTACGCCTTCCTCTTCGCCGTGCCCTGCTTCCTGTTCGGGAACATCTACCGCAGCGATCTGGGGGCGCTGTTCGACTGGCGGGCCATCACCGGCTACGCGACCGCGGCCGGCGCCGCAGCCGTGCTCACCGGAGTGGTGGCGCGAGCCACCGGCGTACGCGACCCGCGCGGGGTGGCGCTGCGCATCATGGCGGCCGTCCAGGTGAACACCGCCTATTTCGCGGTGCCGGTGTTCATCATGCTGTTCGGGAACGCGGCGCCGATCTTCCCGGTGCTGCTGTTCCAGGTCTGCATCCTCTCCCTGGTGATCATCTCGATCATGGAGCTGGGGCGCCCGGACCGGGTCGGCAGCCCGGCGCGGCGGCTCGGCTCGGCCGTCACCGCCTCGCTGCTGACCCCGGTGGTCATCGCCTGCAACGCGGGCATCCTGCTCAACCTGGTGTCCGTGACGGTGCCGGGGGTGGTCCTCGACAGCTTCACGTTCGTCGGTGACAGCGCCTCGCCGGTGGCACTGTTCGCGCTCGGGCTGCACCTCGGCGGCAGCGGTCTGAACCTGCGCGGCACCACCTTGGAGGAGGTGTGGATCATCGCCTTCAAGTGCGTCGCCCTGCCCCTGATCACCTACGGGGTCTGTCACCACCTCTTCGGCGTCGACGGCCAGTGGCTCAGCTACCTCGTGCTGATCGCGGCCATGCCCGCGCCGCAGAACCTGTTCATCTTCGCCCAGCGCTACGACGTCGGGGTCGACATGTCCGCCGCCCTGGTCGTCAAGAGCTCGCTCGTCGCACTGCTCCTGCTGCCGCTGTGGACGCAGTGGGCGGGGCAGGCGGCCTAGAGCCTGTGGCACCGCACGACCGTACGCGTCCGACCGATCATGAAAGGCAGTTCCGTGACATCCAGCGCACAGCTCACCGAAATCACCGTCCAGCAGGTCGCCGGCCGAATAGGCGCCGAGATCTCGGGCGTCGACCTGCGGGAGGAACTCGACGAGGCGACCGTGGCGGAGATCCGCCAGGCCGTGCTGACCCACCGCGTCGTGTTCTTCCGCGGCCAGGACCTCACCCACGCCCAGCACATCGCCTTCGGCCGCCGCTTCGGCGCGCTGACCCGGCGCCCCGGCAAGAAGCACGGCGTCCACCCCGAGGGCCACCCGGAGATCCTCACCGTCGACCCCAAGCGGGACACCGAGCGCTACGGCGCCGACTTCGAGGAGCACTACCGCCGCAAGTGGCTCTCCCCGCTCGCGGGCTGGCACAGCGATCTCACCCAGGCGGTCAATCCGCCCAGCCTGTCGATCCTGCGTGCCGAGAAGACCCCGGACTTCGGCGGCGACACCCAGTGGACCAACACGGTCGCCGCCTACGAGGGCCTGTCGGCGCCGCTGCGGGAGTTCGTGGACGGGCTGACGGCGGAGCACGCCTTCTTCACCGCCGTCCATCTGCGCCACTCCGACGAACGGGACCGCGAGATCCTCAAGCTCTACTGCGAGGACCCGCAGGTCGCCGTGCACCCGGTGGTACGCGTCCACCCCGAGACGGGCGAGAAGGCGCTCTTCGTCAGCCCCGGCTCGACCACCCGGATCACCGGGTTCACCGAACTGGAGAGCCGCCATCTGCTGGAACTGCTCTTCCAGCATCTGACCAGCGCCGAGTACACCGTCCGGTTCCGCTGGGAGCCCGGTTCCATGGCCTTCTGGGACAACCGCAGCACCTGCCATCTCGCCCCCACCGACTTCGCGCACCTGGACGTCGACCGGGTGATGCACCGCGTCACCGTGCTCGGCGAGCCCGCGCAGGGACCTGATGGATTCGTCTCGCGACTGGTGTCCGGGGAGCCGATGCGCGCCTGGTAGCGGGAGCAGCGCCTGAGCGAGCCTGTCGGGCCGGGCCCGCCTACGCTGGAAGCGGACAATTCCCCCTTTCCGGAAAGGGGGCGGCCATGGCTTCCCCTTCGAAGGCGGGCGCGGCGCTCTCCGCGCTGCGCGAGGATCTCAGCGGTGATGTGTTCGCCCCGGGCGACCCGGGCTACGACGACGCCCGCATCGTCTTCAACGCGATGATCGACAAGCGCCCCGCCGTCATCGCGCAGTGCGTGGACGAGGCCGACGTCGTGCGCTCGGTGCGCTTCGCCCGGGATCTGGATCTGAACATCGCGGTGCGCGGCGGCGGCCACAGCGTGGCGGGCTCGGCGCTCAACGACGGCGGTCTGGTCGTCGACCTGCGCCATATGCGCGGGGTCACGGTGGACCCGGCGGCCGAGGCGGTACGGGTCTCGGGCGGCGCGACGATGAGCGACCTGGACCACGCGACCCAGGCGCACGGTCTGGTCACGACCGGCGGCCGGGTCTCCACCACCGGCGTCGGCGGCTTCGTGCTCGGCGGCGGCTCGGGCTGGCTGGACCGCTGGAGCGGGCTGGCCGTCGACAACCTCATCGCCGTCGAACTGGTCACCGCCGACGGCCGTCAGGTCCACGCGAGCGCCGACGAGAACCCGGACCTGTTCTGGGCGCTGCACGGCGGTGGCGGCAACTTCGGCGTGGCGACCTCGCTCACCCTGAAGCTCTACGAACTGCCCGAGTTCTCCCTCGCGTTCCTGCTGTACCTCCCGGAGTACGGGAACGAGGTCGTACGCACCTACCGCGACCTGATCGCCGTGGCACCGAACGAGGCGAGCGGCGGCGTCCTGTATCTCACCGGCCCGCCCGAGGAGTTCTGCCCGCCGCACCTCCAGGGCACCCTGCTGTGCGCGGCGGTCCTGACCTACGCCGGGGGCGAGGCGGACATGCGCAAGGTGGCCGAGCCGCTGCTGGCGCTGCCGCACGAGGTGGAGGTCGTCGTCGGGGCGATACCGTACGTCGACGCGCAGTGCATGATCGACGATCCGCCGGGCATGCGGAACTACTGGTCGGCGGAGTATCTGACGGGGCTGCCGAACGACTACGTCGACGTGTTCTGCGCGGGCGCCGAGTCGATGCCCGTGCCGTCCGGGACCATCCATGTGGTGTTCCCGCAGGGCGGCGCCATCGCCGACGGTCCGCACGAGTTCCCGGTGCCCTACCGGGACGCACCCTGGGCCACGCACCCCTTCGGCATGTGGGAGGACGCGGCGGACGACGAGCGGGGCATCCAGTGGGTCCGGGACGTCCGGGCCGGCGCACAGCCCTGGAGCACGGGCGCGGTCTACCTCAACTTCATCGGCACGGAGGGCCCGGACCGGGTGATCGCCGGGCTCGGCGCGGACAACTACCGGCGCATGGAGGAGATCAAGCGCCAGTACGACCCGGACAACGTGTTCCGCTTCAACCACAACATCAAGCCGAGGTGAGCGCCGCCAGCGTCCTTTCCCCGCCCGGATCCCCGGCCGTCGCCGGGACCAGCGCGATCTCGTCCAGGCCGGCCTCCGCGTAGGCGTCCACCCGCGCGCGTACGGTGTCCAGGTCGCCGACCAGGCCCATGACGCCCGCCGCCGCCTCGGGCACCCGCGGCTCCTCCCCCGCCGCCGCCCGCCGCACCGCCTCGCCGAGCCCGGCGGCAGCGAACACCTCGCGGTAGCCCGGCACCGTCAGGTACCCGTCGATGCCGCGCAGGATCTGGGCCAGGGACGCTGCGTCGGGGTCGACCGCGGCGGGCAGCCAGGCGGCCAGCGTGGGAGGCGTACGGCCCTCCCGCTCGGCCGCGGCGTGCAGTTCGGCCCGGAGTTCGCGGACCTGTTCCGGGGAGACCGTGTCGAGGAGCATGCGGTCGGCGTGCCGGGCCGCCGTGCCGATGGCCCGCTCGCCGAAGGCCGCCACGGTGAGCGGACCGCCGGGCGCCCGGTGCCGACGCAGGAAGCCGCTGCCGGGCACGACCGGCTCACCCGGCGCGACGGGCAGCAGCGCCCGCACGGCCGCCGCCGACTCCTCCAGTACCGCCGCCGGGCGCACCCGGGCCCGCCCGTGCACCCCCTCCACGACCCGCTTGCTCGACGTACCCAGCGCCACCCCGACCGACCGGCCCGTCACCGCCGCGCAGGAGGCCGCGCCCCGCACGATCGTCAGCGGATCGCGTACCGACACCGGCACCGGGCCCGCCGTCAGCGCGACCCGCTCGGTGCACCGCCCGATCGCCGTGGCGAGGACGAAGGAGTCCCAGGTCGGCCCCTCCCCCGCCCACACCTCCCGATAGCCGAGCCGGTCGGCGGCCAGCGCCACCCGCAACGGCTCCTCGATCGCACTGTCGTCCTCCCGCGCCACGGCGACCACACTGAATTCCATGCAGGCGCGGCTACCCCGCCATGGGCACCCCAACCGGCCTGCCGCACCGCCCGGAGATGTCCCGGAGGCACGGGCCCAGGTAGCGTCCGCCTATGGACAGCGGCAAGGACAGCGGCGGGGCCGGCAGATTCGACACCCAGGGCGCCGGGATCACCGTGCAGCGGGCACTGGAGCTGCCCGGCCTGCGCGGCGGGCTCCCGGAGATCCTGGCGGGCGCCGACCGGCTGGGGCGCACCGTGCGCTGGGTGCACGCCGGCGAGGTGCCCAACATCGCCTCGCTGCTCAAGGGCGGCGAGCTGCTGCTGACCACCGGCTACGGCCTCGGCACCCGCCCGGCCGAACAGCGCGCGTTCGTCCGCACGCTGGCCGAGCGGGGCATCGCCGCCCTGGTGGTGGAGCTGGGCCCGCGCTTCACCCGCTTGCCCGCGGCCCTCGTCGACACGGCACGGTCGGCCGGCCTTCCGCTGGTCCAACTGCACCGCGAGGTGCCGTTCGTGACGGTCACCGAGGAGATCCACACCGAGATCGTCAACGGCCACTACGCGCTCCTCCAGCGCGCCGAGGAGGTGCACCGTCGCTGCACCGAGGCCCTGCTGGGCGGCGGCGGGATCCCCCAGGTGCTGGGCATCCTCGCCG
The DNA here is from genome assembly GCF_000349325.1 of Streptomyces davaonensis JCM 4913. Lineage (GTDB taxonomy): Bacteria > Actinomycetota > Actinomycetes > Streptomycetales > Streptomycetaceae > Streptomyces > Streptomyces davaonensis. Next base: position 7,575,879 of record NC_020504.1, on the reverse strand, counting down.
ACTTCAGCGACAACCCGGTGTTCCTGGAGACCACCGACGGCCAGCTCCTGTACGCGGCCGGCTCGGGACCTGAGAACGCCGATCCGCTCCAGGTGTGGGAGGGCCTGCGCGGCCAGCACAAGGACGCGCCGCCGCCGGCGGGCTCGGTCCTGGTCGACGTGCCGGGCGGGGGTCCGGGCACGGGCTCGGTCCGCGCACGGCTGGTGCTGCTCCCGGTACGGGGTCCGCTGGCACCGGTGCACCGGATCGCGGGTGAACGGGCCGCAGGCATCCTCGCCGTGGTCCTGATGCAGGCCCGCCAGGAGGAGGAGCTGGCGGCCCGGGGCCGCGGCGACTTCCTCACCGACCTCGCCGAGGGACGGATCGCCGCGGAGGACGCGCCCGCGCAGGCACGCGTGCTGGGCTTCAAGCCGGGCGACAGCCCCCTGCTCCCGGTGGTGATGCGCCTCGGCGACGCGCTGTCCCCGGGCGGCGGCTGGGCGGTACTGGCCCGCGCGGTCGCCGAGGAGCTGGCCTCGGTGGGGGTTCCGGTGCTGCTGGGCGTACGTCCGGTGGAGGGCCGGGTCCCCCTTCTCCTGGGCCTGCGCTCGGAGTCGGAGCGCTCGGCGGTCGCGGACCGGGTCGCGGCGGCGCTGCGGGCCGGGGTGGAACGGGCCGGGATGCAGCGGCCCGGGGCACAGCCGCCGGTCGTGGTGGTGGGCGTCGCGGGCGGCTGGGCGGCGGCCTCGGCGAGCCTGCGGCACGCGGCGGAGACGGCCACGGCGGCGCAGGGCCTGACCGACCGCCCTTGGTACGACGCCCGCCGCCTGGACATCGACCTGCTGCTGTGGCGGCTGCGCGACCATCCCGACCTCGCGGCCTTCGTGGACCGCGCGATCGGCCCGCTGCGCGACCACGACGCCCGCTCCAAGCCCCCGCTGCTGCCGACGCTCCAGACCTATCTGGCCCACGCGGGCCGCAAGGCGGAAACGGCCCGCGAACTGCACCTGAACCGCCAGACCCTCTACAACCGCCTGGCCCGCATCGGCGAGTTGCTCGGCACGGACCTGGACGACCCCCAGGCGGTACTGGCGTTGAGCCTCGCCCTGCGCGCCCGCCGCCACGTTCCCTAGATCAACGGCCGCGGCTGGGTCAACTCGTCGTACACACTGAGCACTTGGGCCACCGTCTCGTCCTCGGTCGGCCAGGTCGCCGCCTGCCGCACCCCCCGCTCCCTGAGCAGCTCGCACCGATCAGGGTCACCGAGCAGTCCTACGACGGCCTCGGCGAGGGCCTGCGGATGGCCGTACGGCACGAGTTCGGCGGCGTCGCCGACGAGTTCGGGCAGCCCCCCGACCTCGGTCGCGACCAGCGGCACGCGCGCGTGGAGGGCTTCCTGCGCGAGCACGGACCGCGCCTCCCAACGGCTGGGCAGCACGGCGAGATCGGCGGCGGCGAGCAGCTCGCGCACGTCGTCGCGCCGCCCGATGAGCCGCACCGGCAGCCCCTCTTCCTCGATACGGCGCTGGAGTTCGCCCCGCAGCGGACCCTCGCCCGCGATGACGACGAGCGGCAGGGGATCCAGGCGCCGCCATACGCGCGCGGCGTCCAGCAGGACCTCGTAGCCGCGATGCCGGTCGAGAGATCCGACGGCGATCAGCAACGGGCGCCCGGTGGCCCCGAGTTCGGCCCGCACCTTGGGGCTGAGCCGCTCGGTGTCGGCGTGCTCGTTCTCGGCGGTACGGCGGGGTCCGGGCAGCGACACGGCGGCCAGCCGGGCGTCCCGCGCACCGGTGCGCCGGGCCCGGTCCACGAGCGCGGAGGTGGTGCCGAGCACGACGGACGCCGCCTTGGCGACCCGCCGCTCCAGCAGCCGTACGAGATGGGCGCGGGCACCCTCGGCATACGCGCGGTCGTGCCAGGTGACCACAAGAGGCGTACGGCGCCCGCTCAGCGCGAGGACGGCACGGAAGGAGGCGTGCAGCCCGTGCGCGTGCACCAGGTCGGCGTCCGCGCAGGCCGCCCGGAGCGCGGCGACGGAACCGGGATCGCTGCTGCGCGGCACATCCACGTGTTCGGCGCCGACCCCGCTGAAGTCGTAGAGGTGATCGGCCTCCGTGGGGGCGCACACCGTGACCCGCACGCCTCTCGCCACGAGCCCCGAGGCCAGCGATCGCACATGCACGCTGCTGCCGGCGTTGCCTCCGCCCAGCACCTGCACGGTGCGCAGCGGCGACTGGCCGTGCGGTGAGTGGCTGCTCACGGGGGTCACGTGGCCAGGCTCCTGGTTCGGGGTCGGGCGGTCACGAAGAAAGTACAGAAGGATCGAGCGGAGGGGGTGAACCGCGTGGATCCCTGCGCGTACGACATGCACTGCCAAGGATGCCAGGACGCGCGGCCGTTCCGGCAATGCCGGGGTTCACGGGAACCGTGACGGGTACGGCCGGAAGTGCCGTCCGCTCACCCACTCGGGTGAGCGATGGTACGGGTGTTCGCAGCGCACTGAAGCGCGGGCCGAGCCCCCGACCGCGCCACCTCGCTCACCGCGTCCCCGTACACCGCCGCGCCCACGACCGCCGCCGCGTGCGCCACCAGCCCGGCCCGCCCGTTACCCGCGACGATCGCGGCGCCCAGGGCCGCACCCAGCGCGTGCGCCCCCGTGTCACCGAGCATGGACCGCTCGCCGACGTCGTCCGGGAGCACGGCAGCGGCGGCCCCCATAGCGGCGGCGCTCAACTCCCGCGCGGCACCGCCCCGCAGCAGTCCAGGCGCCCCGAGGGCGAGCACCGCACCCACGGCCCGCCCCGGCCGTACGTCCACCAGGTTGACGAAGTGCGCGGTACCGGCGACGACCACCCCGGCGAGCAGCTTGTCCACGGCCCGCTCCTTGAGCAGCGCACCCGCGAGCAGCCCGGCCGCCCCGACGCCGAACAACTTGACGGCACCGCTGGTGACTTCACCGTCCCGGAGCGCGGACAGATGCGCCCGAAACCCACGTCGCGGATCCCCGGCACCGAAGACATCGTCGTACGCCCCACAGGCCCCGGCGACGAGCACGGCAGCCCCGACGCCGGGCTTGAGCTGAGCGATACCGATGGCACCGGCCAAGGCGCTAGCGGGCCCGGCATGCAGGTCGAGGGCCCGCCCAGCGTGGTTCAAGCGCTGCCCACGGCCGGGGGCCTGGGCACGGAGAAGGGAAAGACTGGCGCGGGTGAGAAGGCCGGTGAGGACAGCACGACTGATCATCCCGCAACCCAAGCATGCCTATCGGGGCGCGGGGAACTGCGCGACCAGCCCCCACACACCCGCAGCCGCCGAACAACCAATCCGCACCCCCGAATAGGCGCTACCCGTCCCCCCGAGCCGTCGCCAACAACTCCTCCGCATGCGCCCGAGCAGTCTCCGAATCCTCCTGCCCCGCCAACATCCGAGACAGCTCCCGGACCCGCTCCTCCCCCTCCAGCACCTTCACACCGGACCGCGTAACCGAACCGTCGTTGGTCTTCTCCACCAGCAACTGCCGGTCGGCAAACGCCGCGACCTGCGGAAGATGAGTCACGACGACAACCTGCGCGGTCTTCGCCAGCTTCGCCAGCCGCCGCCCGATCTCGACCGCGGCCTTGCCGCCGACGCCCGCGTCGACCTCGTCGAACAGATACGTCGGCACCGGATCCGTCCCCGCGAACACGACCTCCACGGCCAGCATCACGCGGGACAGCTCACCACCGGACGCCCCCTTGGCGATGGGCCGGGGCGGCGCCCCAGGATGGGGGGCGAGCAGCAGCTCGACCTCGTCCGCACCGGCCGGCCCGTACGCGACCGCACGCCCGCCGACCTCCACGCCCTCCGGGTCCTCGCTCTGCCGGATGTCGAAGGACACGCGCGCGTGCGGCATCGCCAGCGAAGCCAGCTCGGCGGTCACCGCGGCCGCGAACCGCTCGGCGGCCTCGGTCCGCGCGTCCGTCAGGGCCTGTGCAAGACCACCCAGTTCGACCCGCAGCGCGTCCCGCTCGGCGGTCAGCTCGTCGATCCGCTCGTCGTCGCCGTCCAGGTCGGTCAGCCGTGCCGCGCCTTCCTCGGCCCAGGTGAGCACGGCGGCGACATCGGTGCCGTACTTCCGGGTCAGAGCCGTCAGCGCCGCCCGCCGCTCCTCGACGGCCGCCAGCCGCAGCGGATCCGCGTCGAGGTCGTCGGCGTACCCCGCCAACTCGCCCGCCACATCGCCGAGCAGGATCCCGATCTCCCCGATCCGGTCGGCGAGCGCCGCCAGCGCCGGATCGTGCGACCGTACGGCGTCCAGCGCCCGCTGCGCACCCGCGACGAGCGTGGCGGCGTCGATGCCCTCGGGGTCCTCGGGATTACCGGCAAGGGCCGCGTGAGCGGCCGTGGCGGCGGACGACAGCGCCTCCGCGTGCCCGAGCCGCTCCGCCTCCTCCGCCAGCTCCACGTCCTCACCGGCGCGCGGCTCGACGCCCGCGATCTCGTCGAGCCCGAAGCGCAGCATGTCGGCTTCCTGGGCCCGCTCACGCGCGCGTGTGGTGATCTCGTCCAGCTCGGTGGCGACGGCCCGCAGCCGCCGGTAGGCCTCGCCGTACTTGGCGAGCGGCACCGCGACGGCGTCCCCCGCGTACCGGTCGAGCGCCTGCCGCTGCCGGGACAGCTTCAACAGCCCCTGCTGGTCGGTCTGCCCGTGCACGGCCACCAGATCGTCGGCCAGCTCGGCGAGCAGCCCGACCGGCACACTGCGCCCACCCACATGGGCCCGCGACCGTCCCTCGGCGGAAACGGTACGGCTGATCAGCAGCGCCCCGTCGTCGAGCTCGGCCCCGGCCTCCTCGGCCCGGACGACGGCCGAGGTGCCCTCGGGCACGGTGACCCGCCCCTCGACCACCGCCTTCTCGGCGCCGATCCGCACCAGCGCCGGATCCGCACGCCCACCGAGCAGCAACCCGAGGCTGGTGACCACCATGGTCTTGCCCGCACCCGTCTCACCCGTGACCGCGGTGAACCCGGGCGACAGCTCGACGACCGCGTCATCGATGACTCCGAGCGACCGTATCCGCATCTCTTCCAGCACGGACAAGACCATACGAGGTTGGGCCGCCAGGACGCGAGGCACCCTGTCACCCACGGGAGTGGAGATCTAGTGCGGCGCCCCCCGCCACCCGGAAACAGGCAGCGCAAACTTCGCAACAAGCCGATCCGTGAACGAAGCGTGATGCAGCCGGGCCAGCCGCACCGGCACAGCCCCCCGCCGCACCTCGACCCGCGCCCCCGGCGGCAACTCGACAGTCCGCCGCCCGTCACACCACAGAACCCCCGGCGGAATATGAGGCAACACCTCAACCGCCAACACGGAGTCCGGCGACGTGACCAACGGCTTGGCGAACAGCGCATGCGCGGAGATCGGGACCATCAGCAGCGCCTCGACCTCGGGCCACACCACAGGCCCACCGGCGGAGAAGGCATACGCGGTGGAACCGGTGGGCGTCGACAGCACGATCCCGTCACACCCGAACCCGGTGACCGGCCGCCCGTCGATCTCCAGCACCACTTCCAACAGCTTCTCGGCGCCCGCCTTCTGCACCGCCGCCTCGTTCAGCGCCCAGTCCGTGTGCACGATGTCGCCGTTCTGGTGGACGACGACATCGACCGTCATCCGCTCCTCGACCTCGTACGCCTTGGTGACCACCCGGTCGACGACCTTGTCCAGATCGTCCCGCTCGGCCTCCGCGAGGAACCCGACCCGCCCCAGATTCACGCCCAGCATCGGCACCCCGGACGCCCGAGCGAACTCCGCGCCGCGCAGCAGCGTCCCGTCACCCCCGAGCACGATCAGCAGCTCGCAGCCGTCCAGGCACTGCGGAGTCGCCTCCTTGACCAGTTCCACGCTCTCCGGCAGCGGCAGATCGGCGGCCTCCGCCTCCAGCACACGCACCCCGATACCGGACCGCAGCAGCCCCTTCACCACCAGCTCCGCGCTGCGGATCGCCGCGGGGCGACCGGTGTGGGCCAGCAGGAAAACAGTACGAGCTCGGTTCTGTGTCAACGCGGCCCCTCCGCCACTGCACGGTCAACGTCGGCCGGGTCCAGCGCCAGTGCCCCGGACCGCAGCCAGAGAAAGTACTCGACATTCCCGGACGGCCCCGGCAGTGGACTCGCCGTGACCCCCCGCACCCCGAGCCCCAGTTCCCAGGCCCGCTGTGCCACACCCCGTACCGCCTCGGCGCGCAGTTCCGGACTGCGCACCACACCCCCGCTGCCCAGCCGCTCCTTGCCCACCTCGAACTGCGGCTTGACCATCATCACCAGATCGGCGTCCGGCTTCACGCACCGCACAAGGGCGGGCAGCACCAGTCCGAGCGGGATGAAGGACAGATCCCCGACCACAAGATCCACTGGCTCCCCATCGATCGCTTCGAGCGTCAACTCGCGTACGTTCGTACGGTCCTTGACGGTGACGCGTTCATCACTCCGGAGAGTCCAGGCGAGTTGGCCGTAACCGACGTCCACGGCGACCACGTGCGCGGCCCCGGCCCGCAGCAGTACGTCCGTGAAGCCGCCGGTGGACGCCCCCGCGTCCAGCGCCCGCCGCCCCTTGACGAGGAGCCCCTGCGGGACGAAGGCGGCCAGCGCGCCGGCGAGCTTGTGGCCGCCGCGCGAGACGTACTCGGGATCGCTGTCGTCGGAGGAGACGACGATCGCGGCGGCGGTCTCCACCTGGGTGGCCGGCTTGGTCGCGACGGTCTTGCCGACGGTGACCCGCCCGGCGGCGATCAACTGGCTTGCGTGCTCGCGCGAGCGCGCGAGCTTCCGCCGGACCAGCTCGGCGTCCAGACGGCGACGTGCGACTCCTGCCACGTTCGGTTCAGCTCCTACTGCCATACGACGAAGACGACGGGGGCGCCGGAGGTCCCGGGCGGGCGTCGAGCGCGGTGAGCGCGTCGCGCAGCCCCTGGTGTACATCCTCGTACACCTCGACATGTCCGTCCGTGGCGAGGTGGTCGGCGTCGGCCAGCCGTTCCAGCTGGGCGTCGACCTCGGCGTTGCCGGTGGGCGTGCGGGGCACGTTCAAAGGGGCGGGGGCAGCGGGGTCGTGCGCCGGCTCCACCGCCTCCTGGGGAGTCTCCGTCTCGGGGACTGCGTCGCTCATGCCCAGACGCTACCCCGAAGCGCTGCGGTACCGTCGACCGCGATGGCCACGATCGAAGAGTGCCGCGCCGCACTCGAAAAGCTCTCGGACAACATGCAGCACGCCGAGGGGGACGTCCGCACGGCGGCCGCCCTGGACCGCTCGGTGAGCTGCCACATCACCGACCTGGACGTCACCTTCGCCGGCCGCCTCCAAGGGGGCCGGATCCATGTGCACGACACGATCCAGGGCCCGCCGTCGGAGAAGGCCCAGATCAGACTGGCCATGACCGGGGACGACCTGGTCGCGCTGGTCGGCGGCGAGCTGCACTTCGCCAAGGCCTGGGGCTCGGGACGGGTGAAGCTGCACGCGGGCGTGCGCGACCTCCTCGTCCTGCGCAAGCTTCTCTGACTCAGGAGCTTCTCCAGCTCAGGCGGAAGCCTTGACCGTACGTGCCTTGCGCGCGGCCGGCACCACCAGCGGCGTACCCGTCTCCGGGTCCTCGATGATCTGGCAGCGCAGCCCGAAGACCTCCTCGACCAGCTCGGCCGTGACGATGTCGTTCGGCGCGCCCTCCGCGATGACCTCGCCGCCCTTGAGGGCGATGAGGTGGGTGGCGTACCGGGCGGCGTGGTTGAGGTCGTGCAGTACGGCGACCAGCGTGCGGCCCTGCTCCTCGTGCAGCTCCGCGCACAGGTCGAGGACGTCGATCTGGTGCTGGATGTCCAGGTAGGTGGTCGGCTCGTCGAGGAGCAGCAGCGGGGTCTGCTGGGCGAGCGCCATCGCGATCCACACGCGCTGGCGCTGCCCGCCGGAGAGTTCGTCGACGTAGCGCTCGGCCAGCTCGGCCACCCCGGTCTGCCGCATCGACTCCTGGACGACGCGCTCGTCCTCGGTGGACCACTGGCGCAGGATGCCCTGGTGCGGGTAGCGGCCACGGCCGACCAGGTCGCCGACGGTGATGCCGTCGGGCGCGATGGACGACTGCGGCAGCAGACCGAGGGTGCGGGCGACCTTCTTCGCCGGCATCGACTGGATGACCTGTCCGTCCAGCAGCACCCGGCCCTGGTTCGGCTTGAGCATCCGCGACAGCGCCCGCAGGAGCGTGGACTTGCCGCAGGCGTTCGGGCCGACGATCACCGTGAAGGATTTGTCGGGGATCTCCACCGACAGCTGCTCGGCGATGACCCGCTGGTCATAGGCGAGGGTGACATTCTCGGCGGACAGGCGGTTCACGGTGCTCCTTGGGGTGTTCTTGTGCGCGGTGCCGCTGTCGGGGTGCGCGGTGGCGCTCATATCCGGCCCGCCCGGCGTTCGCTGACCAGCAGCCACAGCAGGTAGACGCCGCCGACGACGCCGGTGACCACGCCCACGGGCATCTGGTCGGCGCCGAACAGGCGCTGCGAGGCCCAGTCGGCGACGACGAGCAGGGCCGCACCCATGCACAGGGAGGGCAGCAGGTTCGGTCCCGGCGACCGGGTCAGCCGTCGGGCCAGCTGCGGGGCGGTGAGCGCGACGAAGCTGACGGGCCCGGCGGCGGCCGTGGCGGCCGCGGTGAGCAGGACGGCGGAGATCATCAGCAGCGCCCGTACGCGCTCGACGCGCACGCCGAGCGCGTGGGAGACGTCGTCGCCCATCTCCATCATCCGCAGCCCGCGCGCATTGGCGAGGACCAGCGGCACCAGTACGGCGCACAGCGCGAGCAGCGGCCAGACCTGCTCCCAGTCCCGGCCGCTGAGCGAGCCGGTCATCCAGACGACCGAGCGAGCCGCGTCGACGATGTCGGAGACGGTCAACAGATAGCCGTTGACGGCGGTGAGGATCGCGGACATGCCGATACCGACCAGGACCAGCCGGTATCCGTGCACGCCCTGCTTCCAGGCGAGCAGATAGATCGCCAGACCGGTCACCAGGCCGCCCACGAGCGCGCCGATCGTGACCTGGTTCGCGCTCCCGGAGAACAGCACGATCATCGTGAGCGCACCGGCCGTCGCGCCCTGGCCGAGACCAAGGATGTCCGGGCTGCCCAGCGGATTGCGGGAGACGGCCTGGAACAGCGCGCCGCCGAGCCCGAGCGAGGCCCCGACCAGCAGGGCGACCAGGACCCGCGGCAGCCGCAGCTCGTTGACGATGAACTCCTGTCCCGGATCGCCGCCGCCGAGCAGCGTCTTGAGCACATCACCGGCCGAGATGGGAAAGTCCCCGGTGCCGATCAGCAGCACGCTCGCCGCCAACGCCGCGAGCAGCAGCAGGAGTACGACGGTCAGGGCCCGGATGTCCAGCCGGACCGAGAGTCCGCCCGGGGTCCGCACCGCACGGTTGGTCTTCACAGCTGTGCCGTCCTCCGCCGTCGTACGAGCAGGATGAACACCGGACCGCCGATGATCGCGGTGATGATGCCGACCTGGACCTCGGAGGGCCGGGCGACGACCCGGCCGATGACATCGGCGCCGAGCAGCAGCACGGGCGACAGCAGACCCGCGTACGGCAGGATCCAGCGCAGGTCGGGTCCGGTGAAGGAGCGCACGACGTGCGGCACCATCAGGCCGACGAACACGATCGGGCCGCAGGCGGCGGTCGCGGCGCCGCACAGCACGGTGGCGGCGAGCATGGACAGCGCCCGGGTTCGGTTGAGATGGGCGCCGAGCGCCTTGGCGGTGTCGTCGCCCATCGACATGGCGTTGAGCGGCCGGGCCAGCGCGAGCGCGAGGATCATGCCGACCACCAGGAACGGCAGGACCTGCTTGATGGTCGAGTCGGTCGCCGAGGACAGCGAACCCACCGTCCAGAAACGCATCCGGCCGAGCGCCGCGTCGTCCATGATCATGACGGCCTGGAGATAGCCGTAGAGCGCGGCGCTGATCGCGGTGCCCGCGAGCGCGAGCCGCACCGGCGTGGCACCCCGGCTGCCGCCCAGGAACCACACCAGCGCCCCGACCGCGGCCGCGCCGAAGAAGGCGAACCAGATGTAGCCGCTCATCGAGGTGACGCCGAGGAAGGAGATGGCGGTGACGACCGCGGCGGAGGCACCGGCATTGATCCCGAGCAGTCCGGGATCGGCCAGCGGATTACGCGTGAGCGCCTGGAGGACGGCCCCGGCGAGCCCGAGCCCCGCACCGGCGAGCAGCCCCAGCACGGTCCGGGAGACCCGGTCGTCGACGACGACGTCGCCGTACGTCCCCGTGTCCTGGAACAGGCCGTGCCAGACCTGGGCCAGGGAGAGGTCCTTCGCGCCGACCGCGATGCTCGCCAGCGCGACGAGCACCAGCACGATGGCGGAAAGGAGAAGCCCAAGAGGACGTATCGCCCGGCGGGTTGGGGGCGCGGGGGCGGTCTCCGCGCGCTGTTCGGGAGGACTGTCGACCAACACGCAGTTAGGTTAGCCTACCCTCCCATGCGCTTTCGATGCCGCGTCGGTATCGAACGAGGGCTCACAAACCCAGCCTGGCCAGCGCCTTCCCCGCGTCCAGCGCGCACGAACCCTCGCCGGCCGATGTCCAGGCCGCCGCACACAGCGCGCGCAGCCCGTCCAGCGCCTCACCCTCGCCGTCCAGCTCCAGCCGCTCGGCACCGGCGGTCGCTTTCCAGCCACCACAGCGGAAGCCGTCCGCCTCGGCCACGACCTCCGGCTGCCCGGTCAGCAACCCCCGCAGATCCGCGTCCACATACGTCGGCCGGTGCTGCGGCGGCGCCGCGAGCAACTGGGCGCCGCCGGTCACGCCGGTCAGCACCAGCAGCGAGTCCACCTCGCCGTTGAACGCCCCCTCGATGTCCGTGTCCAGCCGGTCCCCGACCACCAACGGCCGCTCGGCACCGGTGCGCAGAATCGTCTCCCGGTGCATGGGAGGCAACGGCTTGCCCGCCACCTGAGGCTCGGCCCCCGTGGCTATCCGTACGACCTCCACCGCGGCGCCGTTGCCGGGCGCGATACCCCGCCCGCTCGGAATCGTCAGGTCCGTGTTGGACGCGAACCACGGCACCCCGCGCGCGACGGCATAGCTGGCCTCCGCGAACCGCCCCCACGTCAGGTCGGGACCGCCGTACCCCTGCACCACGGCCGCCGGATCGTCCTCCGCCGACTCCACCGGCACGAGCCCGCGCTCGCGCAGCGCCACCCGCAGCCCCTCGCCCCCGATGACCAGCACCCGGGCACCCTCCGGCACCTGCTCACTGATCAGCCGGGCCACCGCCTGCGCCGAGGTGATCACATCCCCCGCGCCCGTCGGTATGCCCAGCTCCGTCAGATGCTCGGCCACCGCATCCGGCGTCCGCAGAGCGTTGTTGGTGACGTACGCCAGATGCATCCCGCCCGCACGAGCCACGGCCAGCGAATCGACCGCGTGCACGATCGCGTTCCCGCCCGCGTACACCACGCCGTCCAGATCGAGCAGCGCCGTGTCGTACGCCTCGCTCAGGGCCCGGCCACTGCCCGCCGGGCTCGTCCTGACGCTCTGGCTCATTCCGCATCGCTCCTCGTTCGACGGCTTTCCCCCGATCATCCCGCATGCCACCGACACACGTACGATGCCGGGATGAACACAGCAGGTCACTCGGAAGCAACGGCGCGCCGAGGCCTCGAACTCACCCCGTTCCGAGGCCTTCGCTACGACCCCGACCGGGTCGGCAGTCTGGCTGCCGTGACGTCCCCTCCGTACGACGTCGTCGTCCGCCCCGACGGCCTGCACCACCTCCAGGACGCCGACCCGCACAACATCGTCCGGCTGATCCTCCCTCAGGCCGGCACCCCCAGCACCCGCAACGAACAGGCGGCCCAGACCCTGCGCCGCTGGCTCTCCGAGGGCGTCCTGACCACCGACGACGAACCCGGCCTCTACGTCTACGAGCAGAGCGACGCCGGCGGCCTGCTCCAGCGCGGAGTCATCGGCGCCCTGCGCCTGTCGGACCCCTCGGAGCATGTGGTCCTGCCCCATGAGGACGTCATGCCGCATGTGGTCGCCGACCGTGCCGCCCTGATGCGCGCCACTTCGGCCAACCTCGAACCCCTGCTCCTCACCTACCGGGGCAACGGCTCGGCCGCCGACACCTCAGCCGTGATCGAGCGCATCATCGAGCAGCCCCCGCTGCTCGCCACCACCACCGAGGACGGCTTCCGGCACCGCCTGTGGGCGATCACCGCCACCGAGGACCTGGACCGCATCCAGACCGACCTGGCCCGCCACCAGGCGCTGATCGCCGACGGCCACCACCGCTGGGCGACGTATCGCCGTCTACGCGCGGAGCACCCCTCCCCCAGCCCCTGGGACTACGGCCTGGTCCTCCTCGTCGACACGGCCCGTTACCCCCTGCGGGTCCGCGCCATCCACCGCCTCCTGCACGGCCTGCCGGTCCAGGACGCCGTGGCCGCCCTGGAGGACCGCTTCCGCGTCCGGCGCCTGGAGGCCCCCCTCCCGTTGGCCCTGGAGAGCCTCGCCGAAGCGGCCCGCGCGGGGAACGCCTTTCTCCTGGCGGGCGACGGTGCCTTCCACCTGCTCGACCGGCCCGACCCCGGCCTCCTGGCCCGCACCGTCCCCGCCGACCGCCCACCGGCCTGGCGCACCCTGGACGCGACAGTCCTGCACGCCACCCTCCTCGACCACATCTGGCACATCCCCGAGGACGACCCGACCCGTATCGCCTACATCCACGACGCGGCGGCCACCGTCCGCAAGGCGGAACGCGACGGCGGCACGGCCGTACTGATGCACCCGGTCCGCGAGGAGGTCGTCCGCGACCTGGCCCGACAGGGCGTCACGATGCCCCGCAAGTCGACGTCGTTCGGCCCGAAACCGGCCTCCGGCCTGGTCCTGCGCGCGCTGGACCTGTGAACGCGAAAGGGGCGGACCCCATCGGGATCCGCCCCTTTCCCCTACGCCCTACTCCTCCTTGTCGGAGTCGTCATCCGGCGTCGCGCTCTCGTCGTCATCGGTGAACGCGTCGACGAACTCGACACCGTCGAGCTCCGCGAGCCGGTCCGAGGCGTCCGTGCTGCCGTCCTTGTCGGACTCCACGGCCTTCGCGAACCACTCCCGCGCCTCGCTCTCCCGCCCGGCCGCCAGCAGCGCGTCGGCATAGGCGTACCGCAGCCGCGCGGTCCACGGCTGCACGGCGTTGGAGGCCAGCTCGGGGCTCTGGAGCGTCACGATCGCCGCGTCCAGCTGCCCCATGTCACGCCGGGCACCGGCCGCGACGAGCCGCATCTCGACCTGCCCGGCCTTGTCCAGCTTGTGCACGTCGGGCGCGCCGGCCATCTCCAGCGCCTTCTCCGGCCGCCCGAGCCCACGCTCGCAGTCGGCCATGAGCGGCCACAGCTCCGCGTTACCGGTCATCCGCCGAGCGGCCCGGAACTCCGCCAGCGCCTCGGAGTACTTCTGGTTGGCGTACGCGGCGAAACCGGCGGCCTCCCGTACGGCGGCGACGCGCGACGCCAGCCGCAGCGCCACCTTGGAGTAGCCGTACGCGCCCTCGGGGTCCTCGTCGATGAGCCGCGCGACCATCACCAGGTTCTTGGCGACATCCTCGGCGAGCGTCTTCGGCAGACTCTGCAGCTCCTGCCGTACGTCCTTGTCGATCTCGTCGCCTGTGACGTCCTCGGGGATCGGCAGCCGCTTGATCGGCTCGCGGTCCCGGTCACGGTCCCGATCGTCACGGCGCCCGAAACCGCCGCCACGCCGGTCGTCCCGACCACCCCGGTCGTCCCGCCCCCGGAACCCACCCGGACGCCCACCGCGGTCGTCCCGACGGGGACCACGGTCGTCACGACGGGGGCCACGGTCATCGCGGCCACGGAAGCCGCCGCGGTCGCCGTCACGGCGGTCGTCGCGGCGGTCATCCCGCCGGTCGTCACGCCTGTCATCACGGCGCGGACCGCCCGGACGCTCGTCGCGGCGGAAGCCGCCACGGTCACCGCGCTCGGGGCGGTCGCCACGGTCGTCACGGCGGAAGCCACGGTCGCGGTCGCCGCCGCGGAAACCACCACGGTCACGGTCGCGGTCGCGGTCGCGATCATCGCGTCGGAACCCGCCACGGTCGCTGTCACGACGATCGTCGCGACGGTCATCGCGGCGGTCGTCCCGACGGCCGTAGCCGCCACGGTCGCGGTCGTCGGGGCGGCGGTCATCGCGCCGGCCGTAGCCGCCACCACGGTTCTCGTCACGGCCGTAGCCGCCACCACGGTGGTCATCACGGCGATCGTCGCGCCGGGGGCCACCACGGTCGTCGTCACGGCGGAAGGCAGGGCGGTCGCCGCGGTCATCGCGCCGGAAGCCACGGTCGCGGTCGTCGCGGCGCGGACCGCCCGGCCGGTCGTCCCGGCGGAACGGCGGACGAGGTCCACGGTCATCGCGGCGATCGTCACGCCGATCGTCCCGACGGCCGTAACCACCACGGTCACGGTCGTCACCACGCCGGTCATCGCGCCGGCCGTAGCCGCCACCGCGGCTGTCACCACCACGGTTGTCGTCACGGCGGTCATCGCGCCGGTCGTCACGACGGCCGTACCCACCACGGTCACCGCCCCGACCACCGTCACGGCGGTCGTCGCTACGGCGGTCGTCACGACGGAAGCCGCCACGGTCACCACGGTCGCCACGGTCGCCGCGGTAACCGCCACGGTCTCCGCGGTCCCCACTGTCCCGTCGCCGCTGGTCGCGCTCCGGTCGATCGTCGGGAGAGTTGGTGGACATCGGTGGCTCCTGTCTCGGTACTGCAAGCATTGTAAAAACAAAAGGACCCCTGGTCCCAGCTGAACGCTGGGACCAGGGGTCCTTCCAAAGATTGTTCGGCGGCGTCCTACTCTCCCACAGGGTCCCCCCTGCAGTACCATCGGCGCTGTAAGGCTTAGCTTCCGGGTTCGGAATGTAACCGGGCGTTTCCCTCACGCTATGACCACCGAAACCCTAATGGTTTCGAGCGAACAAGCACACTCTGTAGTTATGCGTTCTGCTCAAACCGGCAACGGTCGTTGCCTCAGAACTAACACAGTGGACGCGAGCAACTGAGGACAAGCCCTCGGCCTATTAGTACCGGTCACCTCCACACGTTACCGTGCTTCCAGATCCGGCCTATCAACCCAGTCGTCTACTGGGAGCCTTACCCCATCAAGTGGGTGGGAATACTCATCTCGAAGCAGGCTTCCCGCTTAGATGCTTTCAGCGGTTATCCCTCCCGAACGTAGCCAACCAGCCATGCCCTTGGCAGAACAACTGGCACACCAGAGGTTCGTCCGTCCCGGTCCTCTCGTACTAGGGACAGCCCTTCTCAATATTCCTGCGCGCGCAGCGGATAGGGACCGAACTGTCTCACGACGTTCTAAACCCAGCTCGCGTACCGCTTTAATGGGCGAACAGCCCAACCCTTGGGACCGACTCCAGCCCCAGGATGCGACGAGCCGACATCGAGGTGCCAAACCATCCCGTCGATATGGACTCTTGGGGAAGATCAGCCTGTTATCCCCGGGGTACCTTTTATCCGTTGAGCGACGGCGCTTCCACAAGCCACCGCCGGATCACTAGTCCCGACTTTCGTCCCTGCTCGACCCGTCGGTCTCACAGTCAAGCTCCCTTGTGCACTTACACTCAACACCTGATTGCCAACCAGGCTGAGGGAACCTTTGGGCGCCTCCGTTACTCTTTAGGAGGCAACCGCCCCAGTTAAACTACCCATCAGACACTGTCCCTGATCCGGATCACGGACCCAGGTTAGACATCCAGCACGACCAGACTGGTATTTCAACGACGACTCCACAACCACTGGCGTGGCCGCTTCAAAGTCTCCCAGCTATCCTACACAAGCCGAACCGAACACCAATATCAAACTGTAGTAAAGGTCCCGGGGTCTTTCCGTCCTGCTGCGCGAAACGAGCATCTTTACTCGTAGTGCAATTTCACCGGGCCTATGGTTGAGACAGTCGAGAAGTCGTTACGCCATTCGTGCAGGTCGGAACTTACCCGACAAGGAATTTCGCTACCTTAGGATGGTTATAGTTACCACCGCCGTTTACTGGCGCTTAAGTTCTCAGCTTCGCCATGACGAATCATGACTAACCGGTCCCCTTAACGTTCCAGCACCGGGCAGGCGTCAGTCCGTATACATCGCCTTACGGCTTCGCACGGACCTGTGTTTTTAGTAAACAGTCGCTTCTCGCTGGTCTCTGCGGCCACCCCCAGCTCACCGTGCAAGTCCTCTCACCAGGTGTGGCCCCCCTTCTCCCGAAGTTACGGGGGCATTTTGCCGAGTTCCTTAACCATAGTTCACCCGAACGCCTCGGTATTCTCTACCTGACCACCTGAGTCGGTTTAGGGTACCGGGCCGCCATGAAACTCGCTAGAGGCTTTTCTCGACAGCATAGGATCATCCACTTCACCACAATCGGCTCGGCATCAGGTCTCAGCCACAAGTGCGACGGATTTGCCTATCGCACGGCCTACACCCTTACCCCGGGACAACCACCGCCCGGGATGGACTACCTTCCTGCGTCACCCCATCACTCACCTACTAACCGCTTGGTTCGGCGGCTCCACCACTCCCCTCAACTCCGAAGAGATCAGGGCGGCTTCACGGCCTTAGCATCACGATGCTCGATGTTTGACGCTTCACAGCGGGTACCGGAATATCAACCGGTTATCCATCGACTACGCCTGTCGGCCTCGCCTTAGGTCCCGACTTACCCTGGGCAGATCAGCTTGACCCAGGAACCCTTAGTCAATCGGCGCAAACGTTTCTCACGTTTGTATCGCTACTCATGCCTGCATTCTCACTCGTCAACCGTCCACGACTACCTTCCGGTGCCGCTTCACCCGGCAGACGACGCTCCCCTACCCATCACAGCGGGCGTTGGCCCTATATGCTGCAATGACACGACTTCGGCGGTACGCTTGAGCCCCGCTACATTGTCGGCGCGGAATCACTAGACCAGTGAGCTATTACGCACTCTTTCAAGGGTGGCTGCTTCTAAGCCAACCTCCTGGTTGTCTCTGCGACTCCACATCCTTTCCCACTTAGCGTACGCTTAGGGGCCTTAGTCGATGCTCTGGGCTGTTTCCCTCTCGACCATGGAGCTTATCCCCCACAGTCTCACTGCCGCGCTCTCACTTACCGGCATTCGGAGTTTGGCTAAGGTCAGTAACCCGGTAGGGCCCATCGCCTATCCAGTGCTCTACCTCCGGCAAGAAACACACGACGCTGCACCTAAATGCATTTCGGGGAGAACCAGCTATCACGGAGTTTGATTGGCCTTTCACCCCTAACCACAGGTCATCCCCCAGGTTTTCAACCCTGGTGGGTTCGGTCCTCCACGAAGTCTTACCTCCGCTTCAACCTGCCCATGGCTAGATCACTCCGCTTCGGGTCTTGAGCGCGCTACTATATCGCCCTGTTCGGACTCGCTTTCGCTACGGCTTCCCCACACGGGTTAACCTCGCAACACACCGCAAACTCGCAGGCTCATTCTTCAAAAGGCACGCAGTCACGACTTGCAAGCAAGCTTGCAAGCGACGCTCCCACGGCTTGTAGGCACACGGTTTCAGGTACTATTTCACTCCGCTCCCGCGGTACTTTTCACCATTCCCTCACGGTACTATCCGCTATCGGTCACCAGGGAATATTTAGGCTTAGCGGGTGGTCCCGCCAGATTCACACGGGATTTCTCGGGCCCCGTGCTACTTGGGTGTCTCTCAAACGAGCCGCTGACGTTTCGACTACGGGGGTCTTACCCTCTACGCCGGACCTTTCGCATGTCCTTCGCCTACATCAACGGTTTCTGACTCGTCTCACAGCCGGCAGACTGTGAAAGAGAGATCCCACAACCCCCACGACGCAACCCCTGCCGGGTCTCACACGTCGTAGGTTTGGCCTCATCCGGTTTCGCTCGCCACTACTCCCGGAATCACGGTTGTTTTCTCTTCCTGCGGGTACTGAGATGTTTCACTTCCCCGCGTTCCCTCCACTTGCCCTATGTGTTCAGGCAAGGGTGACAGCCCATGACGACTGCCGGGTTTCCCCATTCGGAAACCCCCGGATCAAAGCCTGGTTGACGACTCCCCGGGGACTATCGTGGCCTCCCACGTCCTTCATCGGTTCCTGGTGCCAAGGCATCCACCGTGCGCCCTTAAAAACTTGGCCACAGATGCTCGCGTCCACTGTGCAGTTCTCAAACAACGACCAGCCACCCATCACCCCGAACCCTCACGGATTCGAGTGCACTGGGGCCGGCATCCGAAGACAGACCTTACGGCCGTGCCCTCAGACACCCAACAGCGTGCCCGACACGATCAGCCGACCAGATCAGCGTTCCACGCCCCGAAGAGCAGTACTAGCGCCTGGTCCGTCCTGGACCTGCCGAATAATCAACGTTCCACCCATGAGCAACCAGCACCGGACATTCGCCGATGTACTGGCCTCTGACCAACCGGAGTTGGTGAGAAGTGCTCCTTAGAAAGGAGGTGATCCAGCCGCACCTTCCGGTACGGCTACCTTGTTACGACTTCGTCCCAATCGCCAGTCCCACCTTCGACAGCTCCCTCCCACAAGGGGTTGGGCCACCGGCTTCGGGTGTTACCGACTTTCGTGACGTGACGGGCGGTGTGTACAAGGCCCGGGAACGTATTCACCGCAGCAATGCTGATCTGCGATTACTAGCAACTCCAACTTCATGGGGTCGAGTTGCAGACCCCAATCCGAACTGAGACCGACTTTTTGAGATTCGCTCCACCTTGCGGTATCGCAGCTCATTGTATCGGCCATTGTAGCACGTGTGCAGCCCAAGACATAAGGGGCATGATGACTTGACGTCGTCCCCACCTTCCTCCGAGTTGACCCCGGCGGTCTCCTGTGAGTCCCCATCACCCCGAAGGGCATGCTGGCAACACAGAACAAGGGTTGCGCTCGTTGCGGGACTTAACCCAACATCTCACGACACGAGCTGACGACAGCCATGCACCACCTGTACACCGACCACAAGGGGGGCACCATCTCTGATGCTTTCCGGTGTATGTCAAGCCTTGGTAAGGTTCTTCGCGTTGCGTCGAATTAAGCCACATGCTCCGCTGCTTGTGCGGGCCCCCGTCAATTCCTTTGAGTTTTAGCCTTGCGGCCGTACTCCCCAGGCGGGGAACTTAATGCGTTAGCTGCGGCACCGACGACGTGGAATGTCGCCAACACCTAGTTCCCACCGTTTACGGCGTGGACTACCAGGGTATCTAATCCTGTTCGCTCCCCACGCTTTCGCTCCTCAGCGTCAGTAATGGCCCAGAGATCCGCCTTCGCCACCGGTGTTCCTCCTGATATCTGCGCATTTCACCGCTACACCAGGAATTCCGATCTCCCCTACCACACTCTAGCTAGCCCGTATCGAATGCAGACTCGGGGTTAAGCCCCGAGCTTTCACACCCGACGTGACAAGCCGCCTACGAGCTCTTTACGCCCAATAATTCCGGACAACGCTTGCGCCCTACGTATTACCGCGGCTGCTGGCACGTAGTTAGCCGGCGCTTCTTCTGCAGGTACCGTCACTTTCGCTTCTTCCCTGCTGAAAGAGGTTTACAACCCGAAGGCCGTCATCCCTCACGCGGCGTCGCTGCATCAGGCTTTCGCCCATTGTGCAATATTCCCCACTGCTGCCTCCCGTAGGAGTCTGGGCCGTGTCTCAGTCCCAGTGTGGCCGGTCGCCCTCTCAGGCCGGCTACCCGTCGTCGCCTTGGTGAGCCATTACCTCACCAACAAGCTGATAGGCCGCGGGCTCATCCTTCACCGCCGGAGCTTTCGACCCCCACCCATGCGAGTGGGAGTGATATCCGGTATTAGACCCCGTTTCCAGGGCTTGTCCCAGAGTGAAGGGCAGATTGCCCACGTGTTACTCACCCGTTCGCCACTAATCCACCCCGAAGGGCTTCATCGTTCGACTTGCATGTGTTAAGCACGCCGCCAGCGTTCGTCCTGAGCCAGGATCAAACTCTCCGTGAATGTTTACCGGTAATCCGGTGCAACACATCACGAGAGCGGTGCGAGAGGAGGAATAATCCCCTCGCACACAGCGTCCTCGCTGTGTTATTTCAAAGGAACCTCGTCCTCCCGAACGGGAGAGACGGGGTATCAACATATCTGGCGTTGATTTTTGGCACGCTGTTGAGTTCTCAAGGAACGGTCGCTTCCTTTGTACTCACCCTCTCGGGCTTTCCTCCGGGCTTCCCTTCGGTCTTGCGTTTCCGACTCTATCAGATCCTTTCGGTTCCGATTCCCGGTCGGCGGGATTTGTCTTTTGGCCTCTCGGCCTTTCGACATTCACTACGTTAGCCGATTCCCCGCTCAACTCATAATCGAGTCTCTGCGCTTCCGAATTCAGGCATGCAGGCACGCCGAATTCGTTCCCGCGGAGGGAAGTCGTAGGTAGTGGGTTGGCCGCTCCGGCTGCTGGCGATTGCCGTACCCGGTTCAGCGGCTCGGGCTACATTACGCGCCTCCCATGGGCGCGTCAACTTGAGCGGCGCTTAGGGACATGGGCCCGATAGGGGCTCACAGTGGGGTCGTTGGCGATCCAGTAACGCCACGGGTGGGCGTCGCCATTGCCCCCATCTCCGGACACTCCGGTGCGCGGGCCGTTCCGTACCTGGTCAGCGGGGGCCGGGGTGCCGGTCAGGATCCTCAGTGGGGTCTCTCCGGTGGCACAGGCGTCCGTACCGTCCAGGGCTCGGTCGACACCGAGCGCCGTAGCCAGGCGGGCCGGGCCTTTGGCCAGTTCCTTGTCATTTCGGGCCGAGAGTCGACGTTTGCGGGCGAGCTCAGCGCCCTCGACGATCTCGCCGGCCCGCAGCAGGACCCCGCTCGCCGTGCCGTCGGGGCCGCACACCAGGTTCATGCAGTGCCACATGCCGTAGGTGAAGTAGACGTACACATGTCCGGGCGGACCGAACATCACGCTGTTGCGGGCCGTTCGGCCACGATAGGCGTGGGAGCCGGGGTCGTTCTGACCGTCGTATGCCTCCACCTCTGTGAGGCGGAGGGAGATCGGGCCGTCCGGGGTGGTCCGTACGAGGAGGCGGCCCAGGAGGTCGGGGGCTACTTCGAGGACGGGGCGGTCGAAGAAGTTCCTGGGGAGCGGCGTACGGTCGGGGCTCGCGATCATGCCGTCCGAGGGTAGTCCAGACGGGTGGCGGTCACGGGGTGGTCAGCGGCCCGTCCCCTTGCAAGGGTGAGGACGCGGAACCGGCCACGTCCGGATCGCGTTTGTAGGGATCAAAGATGCAGTCGTAGAGGGAGAGTCATGGGGTTCAAGAAGCTGCTCGCGAGTCTGGGTGCCGGCGGGGCTTCGGTCGAGACCGTGCTGACCGAGATCAACGTCGTTCCGGGCGGTGTGGTCCAGGGTGAGGTGCGGATCCAGGGCGGGTCCGTCAACCAGCAGATCGAGGCGCTCTCGGTCGGGCTCCAGGCCAAGGTCGAGGTCGAGAGCGGCGAGGAGGAGTACAAGCAGGACATCGAGTTCACCAAGCAGCGGCTCGGTGGCGCCTTCGAGCTCCAGGCCAACGCCGTGCACGCGGTGCCGTTCGGTCTCGAGATCCCGTGGGAGACGCCGGTCACGACGATCGACGGGCAGACGCTGCGCGGGATGCACATCGGCGTGACCACCGAGCTGGAGATCGCCCGTGCGGTGGACTCCGGTGACCTGGACCCGATCAACGTGCACCCGCTGCCGGCGCAGAAGGCGATCCTGGATGCCTTCATCCAGCTGGGCTTCCGCTTCAAGAACGCGGACATGGAGCGCGGCCACATCCGCGGTACGCGCCAGAAGCTGCCGTTCTACCAGGAGATCGAGTTCTTCCCGCCGCAGCAGTACCGCGGGATCAACCAGGTCGAGCTGAGCTTCGTGGCCGATCAGAACGCCATGGACGTCGTGCTGGAGATGGACAAGAAGCCGGGTCTGTTCAGCGAGGGCAGCGACACCTACCGCTCCTTCCAGGTGGGTCTGAACGACTTCCAGGGGACCGACTGGACGGCGTACCTCAACCAGTGGCTGTCCGAGGTCGGCAGCAAGCGCAACTGGTTCTAGGCTCGGAACCCACTGAACGATCCGATCAGGAGGTACCGAGGTGACCGAGCTCAAGAGGCGGCCGCTCCCCCACGACTTCCATCCGCCCGTGCCGTCGTTCGCGGTCACGAGTGAGGACGTCTCGGAGGGCGCGACCCTCAAGGACGCTCAGGTCTACGCGGCCGGGAACACCTCGCCGCAGCTGCGGTGGGAGGGCTTCCCGCCGGGGACCAAGAGCTTCGCCGTGACCTGCTACGACCCCGACGCCCCTACGGGCAGCGGGTTCTGGCACTGGGTCCTGTTCGACATCCCGGCTTCGGTGACGGAGCTGCCGGCGGGTGCGGGCAGCGGCAAGTTCGAGGGGCTGCCCAAGGGTGCGGTGCAGGCGCGCAACGACTACGGGTCGAAGGACTTCGGTGGTGCGGCGCCGCCCGCCGGGGACGGTCCGCACCGCTATGTGTTCACGGTGTACGCCGTGGACCAGGAGAAGCTCGGTCCGGACTCGGATGCCTCACCGGCGGTGGTCGGGTTCAATCTGCGGTTCCACGCGCTGGCGCGTGCCCAGCTCATCGGTGAGTACGAGGTACCCGCCGAAGCCTGACGTTCATTGAACGTTTGCCCGCCCCCGGTCATGGAAGTGATCAGGGGCGGGCATTTTTTATTTCGTTGTCCATCTCGGCGTGCCCGGCCAGAGTTGATCCCAGCCCGCCAAGGGGTGGGCCGCTGCACATAGGAGGTGGGCTGGTCATGCGGGACACGCTGGTACTGAACGCGAGCTTTGAGCCGCTTTCGACGGTGACTTTGAACCGAGCCGTCGTTCTGGTGCTTCAGGACAAGGCCGTCGTCGAGCAGTCCCACCCCGAACTGCGTATGCGCGGAGCCGCGGTCGATATACCGGCGCCCCGGGTGATCAGGTTGTGCAGGTATGTACGGGTGCCGTTCCGAAGACGAGCACCGTGGTCGAGGCGGGGTGTGCTGGTCAGGGACCGACACCGGTGCGCGTACTGCGGTCGTCGGGCCACGACCGTGGACCACGTGCTTCCGCGGTCGCAGGGTGGTCAGGACACCTGGCTGAACACGGTGGCCTCTTGTGCGGAGGACAATCACCGTAAGGCGAACCGGACGCCTGTTGAGGCGGGAATGCCGTTGCTGCGGGAGCCGTTCGAGCCGACGCCTGCTGATGCGATGTTGCTGTCCCTGGGCGCCGAGGAGTTTTCGGCGCTGCCCGACTGGTTGGCCAGGGACGCCGCGTAGCCGCTGAGCATCAACGGGGGCCGCCTTCTTTTGAAGGCGGCCCCCGTTGTCGTATCTCAGTCGATGCTCGGCTTCTCTCGGCGTTCCGTGCCGGTTCCGCTGCCGGAGTTGCCGCCTCCCGAACCGCCGCCCAGCGGGCCGAAGTTGCCCATCGCGCCGGAGAGGCCCTTGAGGGCGTCGCCGATTTCGCTCGGGACGATCCAGAGCTTGTTGGCGTCGCCTTCGGCGATCTTGGGGAGCATCTGGAGGTACTGGTAGGAGAGGAGCTTCTGGTCGGGGTCGCCGGCGTGGATCGCCTCGAAGACCGTGCGGACCGCCTGGGCCTCGCCCTCGGCTCGCAGGGCCGCTGCCTTGGCCTCGCCCTCGGCGCGCAGGATCTGGGACTGCTTCTCGCCCTCCGCGGTGAGGATGGCCGCCTGGCGCGTACCTTCCGCCGTGAGGATCGCGGCGCGCTTGTCGCGGTCGGCGCGCATCTGCTTCTCCATCGAGTCCTGGATGGAGGTGGGCGGTTCGATCGCCTTGAGCTCGACTCGGTTGACTCGGATGCCCCACTTGCCCGTTGCCTCGTCGAGGACGCCGCGCAGGGCCGCGTTGATCTCCTCGCGGGAGGTCAGGGTGCGCTCCAGGTCCATGCCACCGATGATGTTGCGGAGGGTGGTGACCGTGAGCTGCTCGATCGCCTGGATGTAGCTGGCGACTTCGTAGGTGGCGGCGCGGGCGTCGGTCACCTGGTAGTAGATGACCGTGTCGATGTTCACGACCAGGTTGTCCTGGGTGATCACCGGCTGGGGCGGGAAGGGCACGACCTGTTCGCGCAGGTCGATGCGGTTGCGGATGGTGTCGATGAACGGGACCACGATGTTGAGGCCCGCGTTGAGAGTCCGCGTGTAGCGGCCGAAGCGCTCGACGATGGCCGCGCTCGCCTGCGGGATGACCTGGATCGTCTTGATCAGGGCGATGAAGACCAACACCACCAGAATGATCAGGACGATGATGACCGGTTCCATCGTCTTTCCCCGTACCCCTTCTCCGCTGCGGCAACTTCGGCAGATCTTATGCTTGTTGAAGATCTTGTCGGTCGAGTCTGACAGACCGTCGTGTGCCCTGGGGGGTGTTCCCCCAGTTACGTCGTGCGAGGTCACATGACAATCGCCGTGGCGCCTTCGATGTCCACCACGTCCACTTCCTGCCCCACTTCGTAGGCCTGGCCGCCGTCGAGGGAGCGGGCGGACCAGATCTCCCCGGCGAGCTTGATCCGGCCGCCGGAGGCGTCCACCCGTTCCAGTACGACCGCCTGTTTGCCCTTCAACGCCTCGACTCCGGAGACGAGTTGGGGCCGCTGGGCGCGGTGCCGGGCGGCGAGGGGGCGTACGGCGAGGATCAGCGCGACCGAGACGGCGGCGAAGACCAGGACCTGGACGACGACTCCGGCACCGAGTCCGGCCACGCCCGCGGCGGCGAGGGCGCCGACTGCGAGCATGCCCAGTTCGGGCATCGCGGTCATCACGAGCGGGATTCCGAGCGCGGCCGCGCCGATGAGCCACCACACCCATGCGTCGATGTCGTTCACATGGTCATGGTAGGACCGCACAACCTGCCTGGGACAGGGCGCACTTGAGGTGGATCAGGACAGCGGCAGGCCCTGGGCGGTCCAGCGCTCGCCAACCTGCTCAACAACGAGGGGGAGGCCGAAGCACATGGAGAGGTTGCGGGAGGTGAGTTCGAGCTCCAGCGGGCCGGCGGCGAGGACCTTGCCCTGACGGATCATCAGGACGTGGGTGAAGCCGGGGGCGATCTCCTCGACGTGGTGGGTGACCATGATCATCGACGGGGCGATGGGGTCGCGGGCGAGGCGGCCGAGTCGGCGTACGAGGTCCTCGCGGCCGCCGAGGTCGAGGCCGGCGGCGGGCTCGTCGAGGAGGAGCAGTTCGGGGTCGGTCATCAGGGCGCGGGCGATGAGGGTGCGCTTGCGCTCGCCCTCGGAGAGGGTGCCGAACTTGCGGTCGAGGTACTCGCTCATGCCGAGGCGGTCGAGGAAGGCGCGGGCGCGCTGCTCGTCGACCTCGTCGTAGTCCTCGTGCCAGGTCGCGGTCATGCCGTACGCGGCGGTGAGGACCGTCTCCAGGACGGTCTGCCGCTTGGGGAGCTTCTCGGACATGGCGATGCCGGCCATGCCGATGCGCGGGCGCAGGTCGAAGACATCGACCTTGCCGAGGGTGTCGCCGAGGATGGTGGCGGTGCCCTTGCTCGGGAAGAGGTAGCTGGACGCGACGTTGAGGAGGGTGGTCTTGCCGGCGCCGTTGGGGCCGAGGATCACCCAGCGCTCGCCCTCCTTGACCGACCAGGAGACCTGGTCCACCAGAGCCCGGCCCTCACGGACCACGGATACGTCCTGAAGCTCCAGAACATCGCTCATGAGCGCGTTGTCTCCCCTTGCAGTGTGACCGGTCTCGGCGTCTCGGTGGTCGCGTGCGCGTCAGGGCGCACTCATGGGCGCACCCCTCAACGAAATCTACGCCACCGGTCGGGCGCTTCATTCCATCGGTCCTGTCCTTAGGGTGGAGGCATGCTCTCGGAACCGCGTTCAGGACGCCTTGCCGCTTGGGGAAACGCCCTTTTGGCCGGACTTGTGTCGCCGGATGACTCTGTGCTCGCGATCGTCGGTGACGACGCCGTGCACCGGATCGAAGGGCTGCCGGGCGAGTCCGGGCCGGTGGGGCTCACGTTGGGGCTCGGGCGGCTGCGGGCGCTCGGGGTGTCGGGGCTGCGGGTCGCGTTGCCGGCGCCGGGGCATCCGCTGGGGCTCAGCGGGCCGCCCGAGTTCAATGCGCGGGCTCTGGAGGCGGAGGAGGCCGTCGTCTGCCATGGGGCCGCGCTCGGGTTGGTGCCCGAGGTGTACTCGGCCGGGCCCGAGGGTGATGAGCATGTCGAGGTTGTCTGGCATGTGCTGCCGGTGCGGGAGGCGCCGCCTGCGGATGTGCCGTCGCTCGGGGAGGCGGAGCGGGAGCTGGCGGAGGCCCTTCGCGAGGCAACCGAGGTGTTGTCCCGGTTGGATGTGGCCGGGTCGGGGCCGGTGGCTGAGGCGGCGATCGATGCGTATCGGGCGCGGGCCGAGCGGGGGCGGGAGGTGTTGGCGCCTGGGTATCCGCCTCGGGCTGTGCGGGTGCTGGAGCTGGCGCAGCGGGTGGGGATGCTGGTGTCGCTGGCGTCCTCGAACGGGCACGGGGGCGCGGTGACGTCCGGTGAGATGGCGGCGCGGGCTTCTGCGCTGCGGCCGGTGGAGCGGACGGCTCGGCGGGCGCAGGTGGCTGCGTATAACGCGTACGTGGAGGAACGGGAGCGCGGGGCTCGGTGAGTGCTGGTTGCGGGTGACCCGGAGTCGTGGCTGGCGTCGGGGTGGGTGCGCTCGCCCGCGCTGGCGGGGTGCCTCCCCCAGAGGGGGACCCCCAGCCCACCCGTGCCGCCCCAGCGGCAGGACTGCCCGCAGCTACGACGATTGGGCAGATATGCCAGTCGGCCTCCCGGGTGAGCCCGGGAGGCCGGAAGTCGTAAGGCGACCCGCGTCAGTGGTTGATGCCCAGGTTGCCGAAGGCCGGGTTCAGGATGCCGACGACGTTCACGCTGTTGCCGACCGCGTTGACCGGGACGTGGATCGGGGCCTGGACGAGGTTGCCCGAGACGACGCCCGGCGAGCCCACGGCCTGGCCGTCGGCGTGGGCGTCGGTGGCGGAGGCCATCCCGGCACCAGCGGCGATCAGTCCGCCGGCCACCATCGTCACGGCCGCTGCCTTCTTCAGGTTCTTCACTTTCTGAGCCCTCCCTAGCGTCTGCCGCGGCACTCGCCGCAGCACGCACTGGAGAACGCCGGAGATCCTCGGAGGATGCGCCATCCGGGGGACATTCCCACGACGGTATGAATCTCAGTCCGGAGCGGAACCCTCCGTATTGCCGAGCGCTTCGCTCTTATCCGGCCACACCGTGCCGTACCGCCCACAGCGCCGCCTGGGTGCGGTCCGCCAGGTCGAGCTTCATCAGGATGTTCGAGACATGGGTCTTCACCGTCTTCTCGGAGAGGACCAGCGCGCGGGCGATCTCCCGGTTGGAGCGGCCGTCGGCTATCAGCCCGAGCACCTCGCGCTCCCGCTCGGTCAGCGAACCGGCTCTGCCCTGGCTGGGCCCCGACTCCTCCTGGGACAGCAGCGCGCCCGCGACCTCGGGCTGGAGCAGGATGTGCCCGGCGTGCACGGAGCGGATGGCACCGGCCAGGGCGTCCGGGTCGACGTCCTTGTAGACGTAACCGGCGGCCCCTGCGCGCAGGGCCGGGACGACGGTGCGCTGTTCGGTGAAGCTGGTGACGATCAGCACCCGCGCGGGGTTGTTCAGCTCGCGGAGCTTGCGCAGGGCGTCGACGCCGTCCATGCCGGGCATCTTGATGTCCATCAGCACGACGTCCGGTCTGAGTTCCTCGGTGCGGGCGACTCCCTCCGCGCCGTCGGCCGCCTCGCCCACCACCTCGATGTCGTCCTGCACTTCGAGGAAGGTGCGCAGGCCCCGGCGGACGACCTGGTGGTCGTCGACGAGCAGCACCTTGATCGGGTCAGCCACCGGGAACCTCCATCTCGATCGTGGTGCCCTTGCCGGGCGCCGATTCCACGGTCAGTGTGCCGCCGACCCCGTCGGCCCGGTCCCGCATGGAGACGAGGCCGAGGTGGCGTCCGGCGCGGCGCACGGTCCTGGGGTCGAAGCCGCGTCCGTTGTCCATGACCCGCAGCACGGCTCCGGTGCCGCTGCGGTGCAGGGCCACGTCGACGGCGTCCGCGCCGGAGTGGCGCAGCGCGTTGTGCAGGGCCTCCTGGGCGACGCGCAGGAGGGCCTCCTCCTGGGCGGCGGGCAGTGCCCGCACTCCCCGGCCGTCGAAGGACACGCGCGCGCCGTGGGCGCGGTCGAGGACCTGGACGTGGGTGCGCAGGGTGGCGACCAGGCCGTCCTCGTCGAGGGCCGCGGGGCGCAGCTCGACGACGGCGGCGCGCAGTTCGTCCGCGGCCTCCGCGGCGAGCACCGCGACCTGCTGGAGCTCGCCCTTGGCGCGGGACGGGTCGCGGTCGACGAGGGCGGCGGCGGCCTGGGCGGTCAGGCGCAGGGAGAACAGCTTCTGGCTGACCGCGTCGTGCAGTTCATGGGCCAGCCGGGAGCGCTCCTCGGCGATGGTCAGCTCCCGGCTGCGCTCGTACAGGCGGGCATTGGTGAGCGCGATGGCCGCGTGCTGGGCGAGGAGCGCGAGCAGTTCCTCGTCCTGCCGGTCGAAGCCGCAGGTGCCTTCCGGCTTGGAGCAGTTCTTGTTGGCGAGGAACAGCGCGCCGATGATCTCGTCGCCGTCGCGGATCGGCAGGCCCAGGAAGTCGGACATCTCGGGGTGGGCGGACGGCCAGCCCTCGAAGCGGGGGTCCTTGCGGACGTCGGCGAGCCGCTCGGGCCTGGCCTCGTGGAGCATGGCCGCGAGGATGCCGTGCTGGCGCGGGAGCGGGCCGATGGCCTTCCACTGCTCGTCGCTGACACCGTCGACCACGAACTGGGCGAAGCCGCCGTGGTCGTCCGGGACACCGAGGGCGGCGTACTGCGCGTCCAGCAGCTCGCGGGCCGAGGCGACGATCGTCTTGAGGACGTCGCGCACCTCCAGATGCCTGCTCATGGCCAGCAGCGCGGAGCTCACCGCCGCCAGACCGGACCCTCGACCTTGATTCATGTGCTCACGGTACCGGCGAGGTGTGACAGCGCGGATCAGCCCTGTGACCGCCCCCGCCTAGGCCCGTGGCCCTAGGGCTGAGGTCCCCGGGCGCAGGCCCCCCGCCAAAGGGACCCGGTGCTTCGCGACTCCCGTCCGAGGCGGGGCCGGCGGGCCCGTTCCTACGTTGAGGGCACATCGAGGACGAGGAGAACGTGTCATGCCGGTAGCGATCATCACGGGGGCTTCGAAGGGGCTGGGGCGGGCGCTGGCCGAGGCGTTTGCCGAGCGCGGCTGGGATCTGGTGCTCGACGCCAGGACGGAGGCGGTACTGAAGGAGGCGGCCGCGGCCCTCTCCGCGCACGGCACGCGCGTGGAGGCGCTGCCCGGCGATGTCACGGACGCCGGGCACCGGGCCGCGCTGGTGGCGGCGGCCTGGAAGCTGGGCGGCGTCGATCTGCTGGTGCACAACGCGAGCGCGCTGGGCGCCGAGCCGCTCGTACGCCTTGAGGAGCTACCTCTGGAGGGGCTGCGGCGGGCGCTGGAGGTGAACACGGTCGCCGCGCTGGGCCTGGTCCAGGAGGCGCTGCCGCTGCTGCGGGCGGCTCCGGCCGGGGCGGTCGTGACCGTCAGTTCGGACGCGGCGGCCGAGGCGTACGGGACGTGGGGCGGGTACGGGGCGTCCAAGGCGGCCCTGGATCAGCTGGCGGCGGTGCTGGGCGTGGAGGAGCCAGGGCTGCGGGTCTGGGCGGTGGACCCGGGGGACATGGCCACGGACCTGTACGCCGCCGCCGTACCGGAGGACGACGGGCCCCGGCCGGAGCCGGGGAGTGTGGTGCCGGGGTTCCTGCGGTTGCTGGCGGAGCGGCCCGCGAGCGGGCGGTACGGGGCGCCGGCGCTGCTGGAGGGAGGGCGGTGACGCTGGCCCTCCAGGTGCCTGAGGAGCTGTCGGCCCGGGTGCCGGCCGAGCAGCGCGGGCCTGGGCTCGGCCGGGATTCCGTACGGCTGCTGGTGTCGCGGGGGACGGAGGTGGCGCATCACGCGTTCCGGGAGCTGCCCGGGCTGTTGCGGGCCGGGGACCTGCTGGTGGTGAACACCTCGCCGACGCTGGCGGCCGCCGTGGACGGGGAGATCGGGCACGCGCGTGTAGTGGTGCATTTCTCCACGCGCGGGGACGACGGGCGCTGGGCGGTCGAACTGCGGGACCCGGACGGGAGGGGCACTACACGCGCGCGTGCGGGCGGGCCCGCGGGCACTGGGGTGCGGTTGCCCGGCGGGATGCGGCTGGTGCTGGAGGAACCGCTGAGCGCGGGAGGTGAGCGGCTGTGGTGGGCTCGGGCATCCGGCCCGGAGGTATTGGGGATGCTGCGGGAGTACGGGCGGCCCATTCGCTACTCCTACACGGAGCGCGATCAGCCGCTGTCGGCGTACCAAACCGTGTTCGCGCTGGAGTCGGGGGACGGGGCGGGCAGTGCGGAGATGCCGAGCGCGGCGCGGCCCTTCACGGCGCGGATGGTGGCGGAGCTGGTGAGCCGGGGGGTGCAGTTCGCACCGGTCACGCTGCACACCGGGGTGGCCTCGGCGGAGGCGCACGAGCCGCCGTATCCGGAGCGGTTCGCGGTGCCGGAGGTCTCGGCGCGGCTGATCAACGCGGTCCGGGCGGGTGGCGGCCGGGTGATCGCGGTGGGGACGACCGCCGTGCGGGCCGTGGAGTCGGCGGCCGGTGCCGAGGGGACGGTACGCGCGCGTGCGGGGTGGACGGATCTGGTGGTGACCCCCGAGCGCGGGGGGCGGGTGGTGGACGGGCTGCTGACCGGGCTGCACGAGCCTGAGGCCTCGCATCTGCTGATGCTGGAGGCGGTGGCGGGGCGGGCGGCGGTCGGCCGTGGGTACGAGGAGGCGCTGCGCGGGCGCTACCTGTGGCACGAGTTCGGGGACCTGCATCTCCTCCTTCCGGCGGAGAACCCTCACACAGAGCATTGCTCACGCAACTGTCAGTGAGGCGACAGCCGGGCCCATGTGAGGACGCGCATAGGACCCAGATCACGTACGAAGGTACATAGGAGATAAAGAGTCCCCGCGTGAGCGGGAAAGACGTTCCTGTCTGTCCCGATTTGCCCTCACCCGATCCACTATCGAGGATCGTACGTCACATCTTTGCCTGGCAATTTTGCGGCCGCTAACAATGGCTCCCGTCGCTCAGCGCCGCGGGTTCTCCCCGCGGCGTTTGTGCCGGAAGCACCCGTGTCCGCAACCGGACAGCGAGCGACCTCCGCGCCAATCGAAGAGGTCCACCCCGCCATGCCCCAGAACACCCGTTATCGCCGCACGCTGACCAAGCACCACAAGATCGCGATCGCCGGTGTCGCCACGCTCGGCGCCGCCGCCATCGCCTTCTCCGCCGTTCCGGGCAACGCGCAGACCACCACCGCCGAGCCCGCCACGGGCCAGGTCGCCTACAGCTCCGAGCAGATCAAGGACGTCAAGGCCAGCGTCACCGACCAGCTCGCGAACGCCAGCCTCAAGGCCGAGGCCGTCGCGGCGAAGAAGAAGGCCGCAGCCGACGCCGCCGCCAAGGCCGCCGCGGCGAAGAAGGCCGCTGCCGCGAAGAAGGCCGCCGCCGAGGCCGCCGCGAAGAAGAAGGCCGAGCAGGCACGCAAGGCCAAGGAGGCCGCGAGCCGCTCCGCCGCCCGCGCCCAGGTCAAGAAGGTCGTGAAGAAGACCTACGCGAACAACCTCGACGGCTGGATCAAGGAAGCCCTCGACATCATGGACAAGCACAATATTCCGGGCACCTACAACGGCCTGTACCGGAACATCATGCGCGAGTCCTCGGGCAACCCGAACGCCATCAACAACTGGGACATCAACGCCCAGAACGGCGTCCCGTCGATCGGTCTGCTCCAGGTCATCAAGCCGACCTTCAACGCGTACCACGTCGCGGGCACCGCCTGGAGCCAGTACGACCCGGTCGCCAACCTGACCGCCGCCGCCAACTACGCGGCCGACCGGTACGGCTCGATCGACAACGTCAACAGCGCGTACTGAGGCCTGGCGCGGACCTCGTACGAACGCCGAAGGGCGGCACCTCCTGACGGGTGCCGCCCTTCGGGGTGTCCGGGAACTACTTGCGCATGACCTCGGGCTCGTGGCGGCGCAGGAAGCGGGCCACGAAGAAGCCGCAGACCACGCCGAGCACGATCAGGGCGACCATGTCCATGCCCCAGGCGCCGACCGTGTGCTCCCACAGCGGGTCGTTGCTGTCGCCCTTGGCCGGCGGGCTGATCTTGTTGAAGTCGAGCGTGGCACCCGCGGCCGCGACCGCCCAGCGCGACGGCATCAGGTAGGAGAGCTCGTTCACGCCGACCGAGTTGGCCAGCGGGAAGAGACAGCCGGTGAAGACGACCTGGACGATCGCGAACATGACCAGCAGCGGCATGGTCTTCTCGGCGGTCTTCACCAGGGCCGAGATGATCAGGCCGAACATCATGGCGGTGAAGCCCAGCGCCATGATCGGAATGCACAGCTCCAGCAGGATCTGGCTGCCGAGGATCAGGCCCTCGTCCGGGATCGTGCGGCTGGAGAAGCCGATGATGCCGACCATCAGGCCCTGGACCATGGTGATCAGTCCGAGCACGAACACCTTGGACATCAGGTACGCGGACCGGGACAGGCCGGTCGCGCGCTCCCGCTCGTAGATGACCCGTTCCTTGATCAGCTCACGGACGGAGTTGGCGGCGCCCGCGAAGCAGGCGCCCACCGCGAGGATCAGCAGGACGGTCAGAGCCGTGCCGTTGGCGACGGGCTGGCCGGTGTTCGGGTTGATCTCCGTGTTGACCAGAAGGTCCTTGCCGGAGTCGATGAGCAGGCTCACCGAGCCGAGGACGAGCGGCAGGATGATCGACAGGGCCAGGAAGCCCTTGTCGGACACGATCACGGAGGCGTAGCGGCGCACCAGCGTGCCGAACTGCGACATCCAGCCCTGCGGCTTGGGCGGCCTCATCGCCTGCATCGGCGGCATCTGTACGGACTGCGGAGCGATCGCGTCGATGTCCGCGGCGTACATCTGGTAGTGCTGCGAGCCCTTCCAGCGGCCCGCCCAGTCGTAGTCGCGGTAGTTCTCGAAGGCGGAGAAGACATCGGCCCAGCTGTCGTAGCCGAAGAAGTTCAGCGCCTCCTCCGGCGGACCGAAGTAGGCCACCGCGCCGCCCGGCGCCATCACCAGGAGCTTGTCGCAGATCGCCAGCTCGGCCACCGAGTGGGTGACGACGAGGACCGTACGGCCGTCGTCGGCGAGGCCGCGCAGCAGCTGCATGACATCGCGGTCCATGCCCGGGTCGAGGCCGGAGGTGGGCTCGTCCAGGAAGATCAGCGACGGCTTGGTGAGCAGCTCCAGGGCCACCGAGACACGCTTGCGCTGGCCACCGGAGAGGGAGGTGACCTTCTTCTCCTTGTGGATGTCCAGCTTCAGCTCGCGCAGCACCTCGTCGATGCGGGCCTCGCGCTCCTGCGCCGTGGTGTCGGCGGGGAAGCGCAGCTTGGCCGCGTACTTGAGGGCCTTCTTGACGGTCAGCTCCTTGTGCAGGATGTCGTCCTGCGGGACCAGACCGATGCGCTGGCGCAGCTCGGCGAACTGCTTGTACAGGTTCCGGTTGTCGTAGAGGACATCGCCCTGGTTGGCGGGGCGGTAGCCGGTGAGCGCCTTGAGCAGCGTCGACTTGCCGGAGCCGGACGGGCCGATGACCGCGATCAGGGACTTCTCGGGAACCCCGAAGGAGACGTCCTTGAGGATCTGCTTGCCGCCGTCGACCGTGACGGTCAGATGGCGGGCCGAGAAGGAGACCTCACCGGTGTCGACGAACTCCTCGAGCCGGTCGCCGACGATCCGGAACGTGGAGTGACCGACGCCGACGATGTCGGCCGGCCCGAGCAGCTGCGAGCCGCCCTTGGCGATCGGCTGACCGTTGACGTACGTGCCGTTGTGCGAGCCGAGGTCGCGGATCTCCATCCGGCCGTCGGGCGTCGAGTGGAACTCGGCGTGGTGACGGGAGACCTGGAGGTCCGAGACGACCAGCTCGTTCTCCAGGGCACGGCCGATGCGCATGACGCGGCCGATGGCGAACTGGTGGAACGTGGTCGGGCTGCGGTCACCGTAGACCGGCGGCGCCCCCGCACCGACGCCGGGACCTTGCTGCTGGGGGATGTTGTGCGCGGCCTGCTGCGGCTGTTGCCAGTCGGCCTGCGGGGCCTGATGCTGCGGCGGCGCCTGCTGGGCCCAGCCCGGGTTCGCGCCCTGCGCGGCGTACGGCTGCTGTTGCTGCGGCTGCGGCGCGGCGGAGGCCGCGGAGCCGGAGAGGCTCACGCGCGGGCCGTCGGTCGCGTTGCCCAGATGAACGGCCGAGCCCGGGCCGATCTCCAGCTGGTGGATCCGCTGGCCGGCCACGAACGTGCCGTTCGTGGAGCCGTGGTCCTCGATGGCCCAACTGCGGCCGCTCCAGCTGATCGTGGCATGCCGCCAGGAGACCCTGGCGTCATCCAGCACGATGTCACCCTGCGGATCGCGACCGAGGGTGTATGTCCTGGACGGATCGAGCGTCCAGGTTTGTCCATTCAATTCCAGTACGAGTTCCGGCACTCCATGCCCCACTGAGTAGTCCCCCGAGTTACGCCCCATCACAGGGAGTCTAGGGATGTCGAACATCGTCGGGAACTATTTCAGGCTCGGCCCCCTGACCGAAAGTCGGGCCTTGTGAAGACCACGCGCACACACCTCGACTGGTTCCGTTGACGGGGTTGAAACCGGCCCGGAGAGTGGTAATCCACGCGAGGGGGACATGCGCGGCGAGTTCGCCGCCTGCGGATCGGGGGGTCTGCCATGAGTGCGTCCGGGAACATCGAGCGTACGAGGGTGCCGTGGGTGGACGTCCTGCTGTCCGCGATCGCCGCGGTGAGCTGGGCGCTGATCGGCATGGCGGGCACGGCCGCGCTGGGCCTGCATCTGCTGGAGGCCGACTCGGCAGGCTCACTGGGCCCGATGACCGCGGCGGTGGTGGCACTCGGGGCGGGCGGTTCTGTCACACCCTCGGGGGATGTGTCCGCGTTCGGTCTCACGGGTGCGGAGGCGACGACGGCCATCGAGATCACGCCACTGGGCGTGAGCCTGGTCGGCGCGCTGCTGCTGTCGTGGTTCTTCCTACGGTCCCTGCGCGCGGCGGGAGTTGTGATCTCGCCGGCCGAACTCCTGGCGCGGGCGGGCGCGGTGGTCGCGCTGTTCGTGGCGATGCTCGGCGGTCTCGCCTGGGCGGGGCACGACGTCATCACCATCGACGGCGGCGCGCTCGGGCTCGACGACCTGCCCGGCGGGGGCGGTGGGGGCGGCGGGATCGAGATCCCCGGGCTCGGTGACGTCGGGGACATCGGTGGGCTGCTGCCCGACCAGATCGGCGACCTGATCGACGCCGAGGCGGCGGTCGGCTTCACCGTCGACACGGCGGCGACGCTGCTCGGCGGCCTGTGCTGGTCGGCCGGGATCCTGCTGATCGCCCTGCTGGCCTCGCGGCGCACTCCCCTGCCGGCCGGCTGGGGCGCCCTGCACCGTGTCGTGCGGCCCGCCGTGTCCGCCCTGGTCGGGGTGCTGGTGATGGCGGTCCTCGCGGGGTTCGCGGCGGCGGCGTACGCGCTGATCGGCGACGACAACCCCAAGCGCATCGCGGGTGCCGCGCTGCTGGGGGCGCCGAACGGGGTGTGGCTCGGTATCCCGATCGGCCTGTTCGTGCCGTGGGACGGCGAGGCGAGCGGTCCGCTGACGCAGTTCCTGCCCGATCCGCTGGACGACCTGCTGGTCGACTCCGACCGTGCCGTGACGCTGGGGCGGCTCGCGGAGCTGGACGGACGGGTGTGGCTGCTCGGGGTCGCCGCGGCCGTGATGATGCTGCTGGCGGGGGTCCTGACGGCCGTACGGACCCCGGTGGAGACCGGCACCCTCGGCTTCGCCGGGCGGTGCGCGCTACGGCTGGGCATCGCGACCGCACTCGCGCTGCCGCTGCTGGCGTGGCTGACGGAGGTGTCGGTGGACGCGTCCCTCGCGGTCCTCGGGGTCGACGCGTTCGACGCGGGCATCGAGCTGCACGGGCAGCTCGGGATGGCGCTGGTCCTCGGTGCCCTGTGGGGTGCGGCCGCGGGAGGCGCCGGTGCCTTCCTCGCCAGGACGACCGGGGCGGCGGGACAGGGGGCGGCAGCCTTGGCACTGGGTGACGCGGCGAAGGGGGCTGCGCCGGCCGATGGGGTGCGCTGGGAGGGCGGTGCTTCGGAGGCCGGTGAGCTTCCCTCGCAGTCCCCCGGAGTTCCCAGTCAGGCGACCGTACGCGGATCCGGCCCCTACGCCCCCGGTACGCCGTACCGGCCGCCGAATCCCGATACGAACCCCTACCTCCGGGTGCCCGAGGAACTGCGGGAGCCGGAGGATGCGGGGCCGCGGGGCTCGGAGGCGTCGTCCGCCGATGAGCCGGGCCGCGACGACAGCGATGTGTACGGGGCGCCCACCGTGGTCCGGCCGATGGACCCGCCGCCCCGGTCGCCGCGCAGGTCACCGGGTGCGCGGCCCGGTCGCGGGGCGTCGGAGCGTTCGGGCGAATGGTCGGGCGAGGGGCCCCCGCCACCCCCGCCTCCGCCGCCTCCCGCGCCGCCGCGGGGCCCCAAGAGGCGCGGCTGAGGCGCGCGGCCAAGGCACTCGGCTGAGGCACCTGACCTCGGTCCGCGGGGCATCGTGATCGTCTCGTAAGGCCCCCGCCACCGGGCCGACACCCAGTGTTCCCTGTCCGCTAGGCGGACCTCAGGGGCGGTAGGCACTGGGTGCCGGATACGGTGGAAGCACCATGAGCGCTTCGCAGACCTCCGACGTCCCCACACTTCTCGTCAAGATCTTCGGGAAGGACAGGCCGGGCATCACGGCCGGACTCTTCGACACCCTCGCCGCCTACTCCGTCGACGTGGTCGACATCGAGCAGGTCGTCACCCGTGGCCGGATCGTGTTGTGCGCGCTCGTCAGCGAGCCGCCGCGCGGCATGGAAGGGGATCTGCGGGCCACCGTCCACAGTTGGGCGGAGTCCATGAAGATGCAGGCCGAGATCATCTCCGGCCTGGGCGACAACCGGCCGCGCGGGCTGGGCCGTTCCCTGGTCACCGTGCTCGGCCATCCGCTCACCGCGGAGGCCACGGCCGCCATCGCCGCGAAGATCACGCACGCGGGCGGCAACATCGACCGTATCTTCCGACTCGCCAAGTACCCCGTGACGGCGGTCGAG
Organism: Streptomyces davaonensis JCM 4913; assembly: GCF_000349325.1. GTDB lineage: Bacteria > Actinomycetota > Actinomycetes > Streptomycetales > Streptomycetaceae > Streptomyces > Streptomyces davaonensis. The sequence continues at coordinate 7,538,473 of NC_020504.1, read as the reverse complement.
TTCGCGGTGTCCGGCGTGGAGACCGAGCCGCTGCGCACGGCGCTGGTGACCGACGCGGCGAAGCTGGGCGTGGATGTCGCGGTCGTCGCGGCCGGTCTGCACCGGCGGGCCCAGCGCCTGGTCGTGATGGACGTGGACTCCACGCTCATCCAGGACGAGGTGATCGAGCTGTTCGCCGCGCACGCCGGGTGCGAGGACAAGGTCGCCGAGGTGACGGCGGCGGCGATGCGCGGGGAGCTGGACTTCGAGCAGTCGCTGCACGCGCGCGTGGCCCTGCTGGAGGGCCTGGACGCCTCGGTCGTGGACAAGGTGCGCAGCGAGGTACGGCTGACGCCGGGCGCGCGCACGCTGATCCGTACGCTGAAGCGGCTCGGTTACCAAGTCGGCGTCGTCTCGGGCGGGTTCACTCAGGTCACGGACGATCTGAAGGAACGTCTCGGGCTGGACTTCGCCCAGGCCAACACGCTGGAGATCGTCGACGGCAGGCTGACCGGCAGAGTCACCGGCGAGATCGTGGACCGGGCGGGCAAGGCACGGCTGCTGCGCCGGTTCGCCGCCGAGGCGGGCGTACCGCTGGCGCAGACGGTGGCGATCGGTGACGGTGCCAACGATCTGGACATGCTGAACGCGGCCGGTCTCGGGGTCGCCTTCAACGCCAAGCCGGTGGTCCGGGAGGCCGCGCACACCGCGGTGAACGTGCCCTTCCTGGACACGGTGCTGTATCTGCTGGGCGTCACCCGCGAAGAGGTCGAGGCCGCGGACATGCACGAGGACTGATCCCGCGCAGGCGGAGAAGGAGCCCGGTAGCGCGCCGGGCCCCTTTCGTCAGTCACGCCTCACACGGGTGGGGTCACTCCGAGGGCGCCCAGTAGTCGACCAGCGTGGCCACACCGGGTTCCAGGGACTTCCAGGAGCCCGAGTGGGTCAGGAGCGCGAAGGCGGCGGCCGGGAAGCCTCGGCGGTTGAGGCGTGTCTGGGCATCGCCCTCGGCCTCGCCGGAGAGGATGTCGGTGAGGCCGTGGACGCCGGGGTTGTGGCCGATCAGTACGACGTCCCGGACGTCGTCCGGGGTCTCGTTGAGCACGGCGATCAGCTCGCCGGGCGAGGCCTCGTAGATCCGCTCCTCGTAGACGGTTTTCGGCCGGTGCTGGAACTCGTGGACGGCGAGCTTCCAGGTCTCCCGGGTCCGGGTCGCGGTGGAGCACAGGGCCAGATCGAAGGCGATACCGGTGTCGGCGAGCTTGCGTCCGGCGACAGCGGCGTCCATGCGGCCCCGGTCGGCGAGCGGCCGCTCATGGTCGGACACCTGTGGCCAGTCGGCTTTCGCATGCCGGAAGAGGACAATCCTGCGGGGTTCTGCGACGCTCATAGGTCCCAGCTTCGCATGAAACAGGCCATGGGGCGCGGGTAGTTGACGGGCGGCCGCGCGGCTGCTCAGCGGGCCATCAGCTGCTGCACGTGCTCAAGGAGCCGGGTGATCGCCGGGTCGGCGGTCGCGGCATGGGCCTCGGCCGGGTCGAGTATCAGCACCAGCAGGGTGACGAAGGCGAGCACGGGCAGGGCGAGCGCCCACCACGGGAGCCGGATGTCGACGCCGCCCCGGTGTGCCGAGGGAGGCGGGGTGTGCGTAGGGGCCGACATGGGTGCCTCCGCGGTCTTCGAGTGGGCCGGTGGTCCGCCCGATCGCGGCCACATCTCGAAGGTACGGATTCCGGGAGCCCCAACCCATCCGGTGATCCACCCAGTTGACCCTGACACTCACCCCCTAGGGGATGGTGGGGCTAGCACCACCATCGTCGGTTCAGGGCGGGGTCAGGCGGGGCGGCCGGGCGGCGAATCAGGGCGAGGCGATCGTCGCGATGACGGCGATGATCACGAAGATGGCGAAGAACGCGCCGAAGACGAGCAGCATCTTCTTCTGGCCGTTCGGCGGGTTCGGGTCGAGCACTGGCATACGGCAAGTCTCGCACCCCGGACCACTGCCGAACCCGCCGGGGGCACCTGGGGCCCGTCGTTTGGACCAGTCCGGCGTCGCCCGGCCTGCACCGCTTCTTGCAGCCGGCCTGATCCAAACGACAGACCCTAGCGGGCCGCCTCCTCCTCGACCGTGCGGTTGCGGCCTGCCAGGACGCCCATCGCCATCTGCGGGATCATCAGCGCGGTCATGAGCGCGATCGGCAGCCCCCAGCCGCCGCTGTGCTGGTAGAGCACACCGACCAGGAGCGGGCCCGGGATGGAGATCAGATACCCGGTGCTCTGCGCGAAGGCGGACAGCTGGGCGACGCCCGCGCCGGTCCTGGCCCGCATCCCGACCATGGTCAGCGCCAGCGGGAAGGCGCAGTTGGAGATGCCGAGCAGCACGGCCCAGGCCCAGGCTCCGGCGGCGGGCGCGAAGTAGAGGCCGGCGTATCCGGCGAGGCCGCAGACGCCGAGGACGAGGGCGATCGGGCCCTGGTGGGGCAGCCGGGTGGCCACGCGCGGGATGACGAAGGCGAGCGGCACGCCCATCACCATGGTGACCGCCAGCAGCAGCCCGGCGGTGCTCGCGGGCACACCCGCGTCCCGGAAGATCTGCGCCATCCAGCCCATCGTGATGTAGGCGGCGGTGGCCTGGAGCCCGAAGAACACGGCGAGCGCCCACGCGGTACGGCTCCGGGTGATCCGCAGCGCGGGCACCCGCTCCCGCGCGGGCGCCTCGGCGGACGGCGCCCGCCGGTCCCGTACGAACGGGATCCACGGCAGTACGGCCGCCGCGGCCAGGGCCGCCCAGACCGCGAGCCCGGACTGCCAGTTCCCGCCGAGGGCGTCCGTCAGCGGCACGGTGACGGCCGCCGCGGTCGAGGTGCCGAGGGCGAGGGCCATCGAGTACAGGCCGGTCATGGTGCCGACACGGTCGGGGAACCAGCGCTTGACGATGACCGGCATCAGGACGTTGCTGACCGCGATGCCCATCAGGGCAAGGGCGCTGGCGACCAGGAAGGCGGGCGTGCTGCCGGCGTAGGGGCGGATCAGCAGTCCGGCCGTGATGGCGACCATGCCGGCGCAGACGACGGCGCCCGGTCCGAAGCGGCGGGCCAGCCGGGGTGCCATGACGCCGAAGACGGCGAAGCAGAGCGGAGGCACAGAGGTGAGCACCCCGGCGACGCTGCCGCTCATGCCCAGGCCGTCGCGGACCTCCTCCAGGAGGGCGCCGAGGCTGGTGATGGCGGGGCGGAGGTTGAGCGCGGCCAGCACGATGCCGAGGACGATCAGTCGCGTCGTCCACGCGCGCGTGCCGGACGCCGGGGACGCGTCGGTCGCCGCGGCCGGGCCGCGCATCGTCGTGGAACTCGCTGTCCGGGTTTCCTCGCTCACCATGGCGCCCATCATAGAATCATAGGATGAATGTTTGTCCATGCCCCCGCTCCATCGGGCGGACCGCCCTGTGCGAAGGTGTGCCATGCCCCTGAGCCATCCACGCCGTTCGGCACTGTCCGAGCAGGTCATCGCGGCGCTGCGGAACCAGATCACCTCGGGCGAGTGGCCGGTCGGCGCCCGCATCCCGACCGAGCCGGAGCTGGTCGAGCAGCTGGGTGTCGCCCGCAACACGGTCCGGGAGGCCGTCCGGGCCCTCGCCCACAACGGCCTGCTGGACATCCGCCAGGGCTCGGGCACCTATGTCGTGGCCACCAGTGAGCTGGCCGGGGTGATGCACCGCCGTTTCGCCGACGCCCACCCCCGGCACATCGCGGAGCTGCGGTCCACGCTGGAGTCGGGCGCCGCGAAGCTGGCCGCCGAGCGGCGCACCGAGAAGGACCTCAAGCAGCTCGACGCGCTCCTGGCGCGGCGGGAGGAGGCCTGGGCCTCGGGCGACGCGGAGGCGTTCGTGGCGGCCGACGCCACCTTCCATCTGGCGGTGGTGGCGGCGTCCCACAACGACGCGATGACGGCGATGTACGCGGACCTGGGCGAGGTGCTGCGGGACTGGCTGCGCGAGGACGTCGGCGCGGAGCTGACGCCGGAGACGTACATGGACCACACGCGGCTGCTGGACGCCATCCGCGCGGGCGACGCGGCCACGGCCGCCGAGGAGGCGGCCGGTTATCCGTTCCAGTGCCGCCCGGGAAAGTTCAGCCCTTCTGGTGGCTGACCCACACCGAGCGAACCTCCTTCCAGCAGCGCCCGGTGAGCCGTACGGTCGCCGCCGGGCCGGTGTCGACCGGGGGGCTGTCGGTGTCGAGGTCCCACCAGCGGTCGCACTCGATGTGCAGGCGTACGCGGTCCATGTCGGCGTAGGGGTTGTGGCAGTGGGCGACCACATGGGAGCCCTGCACGCGCGTGCGGCACTCGGAGCCGAAGGGCTCCGGCGAGGGGGACTCCACGCGTGCGTGGGGGCTGGCCTGGTACGGCAGGCACATCATGAGAGCGACGGCGACGGTCACTGGGGCGAGGCTGCGGGGCAGACGCACAAGGGGACCTCCTCGGCCGTGCTGGGGAGGGAAACGGGCGCGGTGAACGCCTAGTCAAGAGTGCGCAGTCGCGGTGCCGCTCCGCCCAATCGACTAGGCCGAACGAGCGACACCCGGCGAAACGCGCCTGAGGGCCCCGCACCAGCAAGGTGCGGGGCCCTCAGGGTCGGCCGAGGCCGAGCGGCAGCGTCAGGCGCCGATGGCGTGCAGACCGCCGTCGACGTGGACGATCTCGCCGGTGGTCTTCGGGAACCAGTCGCTCAGCAGGGCGACGACACCGCGGCCGGCCGGCTCCGGGTCCTTCAGGTCCCACTCCAGCGGGGAGCGGCTGTCCCACACGGAGGCCAGCTCGGCGAAGCCCGGGATGGACTTGGCGGCCATCGAGCCGAGCGGGCCCGCGGAGACGAGGTTGCAGCGGATGTTCTGCTTGCCCAGGTCGCGGGCCATGTAGCGGTTGGTGGCCTCCAGGGCCGCCTTGGCCGGGCCCATCCAGTCGTACTGCGGCCAGGCGAACTGGGCGTCGAAGGTGAGGCCGACGACCGCGCCGCCGTTCTGCATCAGCGGCAGGCAGGCCATGGTCAGCGACTTCAGGGAGTACGCCGAGACGTGCATGGCGGTGGCGACCGACTCGAACGGGGTGTTCAGGAAGTTGCCGCCGAGCGCGTCCTGCGGGGCGAAGCCGATGGAGTGGACGACGCCGTCGAGGCCGCCCAGCTCCTCGCCCACGACGTCGGCGAGCCGGCCCAGGTGCTCGTCGTTGGTGACGTCGAGCTCGATGACCTTGGTGGGCTTGGGCAGCTTCTTGGCGATGCGCTCGGTCAGCGTGGGCCGCGGGAAGGCGGTCAGGATGATCTCGGCGCCCTGCTCCTGGGCCAGCTTGGCGGTGTGGAAGGCGATCGATGCCTCCGTCAGCACACCCGTGATCAGGATGCGCTTGCCCTCGAGAATTCCGCTCATGGTGATCAGTGACCCATTCCCAGTCCGCCGTCAACAGGGATGACGGCTCCAGTGATGTACGAGGCGTCGTCGGAGGCGAGGAACCGCACCGTCGCGGCGATCTCTTCCGGCTGGGCGTAGCGTCCGAGCGGTACCCCGGCGAGGATGCCGGCGCGCTGCTCGTCGGTGAGCGCCTTGGTCATGTCGGTGTCGACAAAGCCGGGCGCGACGACGTTGAAGGTGATGTTGCGCGAGCCCAGCTCTCGGGCGAGGGAGCGCGCGAAGCCGACAAGGGCGGCCTTGGAAGCGGCGTAGTTCGCCTGCCCCGGGGAGCCGAGCAGGCCGACCACGGACGAGATCAGGACGACGCGGCCCTTCTTGGCGCGCAGCATGCCGCGGTTGGCGCGCTTGACGACGCGGAAGGTGCCCGTGAGGTTGGTGTCGATGACCGAGGTGAAGTCCTCCTCGGACATGCGCATCAGGAGCTGATCCTTGGTGACGCCGGCGTTGGCGACGAGGATCTCGACGGGGCCGTGCTCGGCCTCGATCTCCTTGTAGGCCTGCTCCACCTGCTCGGGGTCGGTGATGTCGCACTTGACGGCGAGGAAGCCGGCCGGCGGCTCACCCGAGCGGTATGTGATGGCGACCTTGTCGCCGGCGTCGGCGAATGCGCGGGCGATGGCGAGGCCGATGCCCCGGTTGCCTCCGGTGACGAGAACCGAGCGGCTCAACGGATCACCCTTTCGATAGCGGTCTGACACACCCGCCCGAACACCTGGATGACAGGCGGCTTCCCCGGAAATCTATCGGGCTCGGGGCGCACGCGGAGAAGCGGGCACCGACAGTGGCTTGCGGGAGTCACTGTCGGGTCCCTACAGAACCGAACCGGCCGCGGCTCGCAAACGTGTGGTCCGCGGCCCCACGCTCGCGACATGATCGGAGCGACCACGGTAACGGCGACAGGAAGAGATCCAGGTGCCTCATACCATCGACGAGTCCTTCACGGCACTCCCCCTACGCGCTCTGGCGGACGCCGCGCTGGCACGCGCGCGTGCGCTCGGCGCCGAGCACGCCGACTTCCGGTTCGAGCGGGTGCGCAGCGCGTCCTGGCGGCTCAGGGACGCCAAGCCCGCGGGCTCCTCGGACACCACGGACCTCGGCTACGCGGTGCGTGTCGTGCACGGCGGGACCTGGGGTTTCGCCTCGGGTGTGGATCTGACCATGGACGCGGCGGCCAAGGTGGCCTCGCAAGCCGTGGCGATGGCGAAGCTGTCCGCGCAGGTCATCAAGGCGGCGGGGTCCGAGGAGCGGGTGGAGCTGGCCGCCGAGCCGGTGCACGCCGAGAAGACGTGGATCTCGTCGTACGAGATCGATCCGTTCACCGTGCCCGACGAGGAGAAGGCGGGGCTGCTCGCCGAGTGGAGCACGCGGCTGCTGGCGGCGGACGGGGTGAACCACGTCGACGCCTCGCTGCTCACCGTCCACGAGAACAAGTTCTACGCCGACACCGCCGGGACCGTGACCACTCAGCAGCGGGTTCGGCTGCACCCGCAGCTGACCGCCGTGTCGGTCGACGAGTCCAGCGGTGAGTTCGACTCCATGCGCACCATCGCGCCGCCCGTCGGACGCGGCTGGGAGTACCTCAGGGGCACCGGCTGGGACTGGGAGAGCGAGCTGGCGCAGATCCCGGAGCTGCTCGCCGAGAAGATGCGCGCGCCGAGCGTCGAGGCGGGCGTCTACGACCTGGTCGTGGACCCCTCCAACCTGTGGCTGACCATCCACGAGTCCATCGGACACGCCACCGAGCTGGACCGCGCCCTCGGCTACGAGGCCGCCTACGCGGGGACCTCCTTCGCCACCTTCGACCAGCTCGGCAAGCTCAAGTACGGCTCCGAGCTGATGAACGTCACCGGTGACCGCACCGCCGAGCACGGCCTGGCGACCATCGGCTACGACGACGAGGGCGTCGAGGGCCAGACCTGGGACCTGGTGAAGGACGGCACGCTGGTCGGCTACCAGCTGGACCGGCGGATCGCGAAGCTGACCGGGTTCGAGCGGTCCAACGGCTGCGCGTTCGCCGACTCTCCCGGCCATGTGCCCGTGCAGCGCATGGCGAACGTCTCCCTTCAGCCGGATCCGGCCGGGATGTCGACCGAGGACCTCATCGGGGGCGTCGAGCGCGGCATCTACGTCGTCGGGGACCGGTCCTGGTCCATCGACATGCAGCGCTACAACTTCCAGTTCACCGGCCAGCGGTTCTTCCGGATCGAGAACGGCCGGATCGCCGGTCAGCTGCGGGACGTCGCCTACCAGGCGACCACCACCGACTTCTGGGGCTCCATGGCGGCCGTCGGCGGCCCGGGGACCTACGTCCTGGGCGGCGCCTTCAACTGCGGCAAGGCCCAGCCGGGCCAGGTCGCGGCGGTCTCGCACGGCTGCCCGTCGGCCCTGTTCCGGAGCGTCAACATCCTCAACACCACGCAGGAGGCCGGTCGATGAACAAGCCGCACGAGATCGTCGAGCGGGCCCTTGAGCTGTCCCGCGCGGACGGCTGTGTCGTCATCGCCGACGAGCAGTCCACCGCCAACCTGCGCTGGGCGGGCAACGCGCTGACCACCAACGGCGTCACGCGCGGGCGCACGCTCACCGTCGTCGCCACCGTCGACGGCAAGGAGGGCACGGCCTCCGGCGTCGTCACCCGCGCCGCGGTGACCGCGGACGAGCTGGAGCCCCTGGTGCGGGCCGCCGAGGCCGCCGCGCGCGGTGCCGGGCCCGCCGAGGACGCGCAGCCGCTGGTGACCGACGTGGCGGTGTCACCGGAGTTCACCGAGGCCCCGGCCGAGACGTCCTCCGCGGTGTTCGCCGACTTCGCCCCGGCGCTCGGCGAGGCGTTCGCACGCGCGCGGGCGGGCGGACGCGAGCTGTACGGCTTCGCCAACCACGAGCTGGTCTCGTCCTACATCGGTACGTCGACCGGACTGCGCCTGCGCCACGACCAGCCGAACGGGACGCTGGAACTGAACGCCAAGTCCCCGGACCGCACCCGCTCGGCCTGGGCCGGCCGCTCCACCCGCGACTTCAAGGACGTCGACCCCGCCGCGCTCGACGCCGAGCTGGCCGTACGCCTCGGCTGGGCCGAGCGCAGGATCGAGCTGCCCGCCGGGCGGTACGAGACGCTGCTGCCGCCGACCGCCGTCGCGGATCTGCTGATCTACCAGATGTGGTCGGCGTCGGGCCGGGACGCGGCCGAGGGCCGCACCGTGTTCTCCAAGCCGGGCGGCGGTACCCGGGTCGGCGACAAGCTGACCGAACTGCCGCTGACCCTGCGCAGCGACCCGAACGAGCCGGGCCTGGAGTCCGCGCCGTTCGTGCTGGCGCACGCCTCCGGGGGCGACTCGTCGGTGTTCGACAACGGGCTGCCGCTCACCGCCACCGAATGGATCCGCGAGGGCGAGCTCCAGCACCTGCTCACCAGTCGGCACAGCGCCGGTCTGACCGGGCTGCCGGTGGCGCCCGGCATCGACAACCTGGTGCTGGACGGCGGTGGCGAGCGCTCGCTGGACGAGATGGTGGCGAACACCGAGCGCGGGTTGCTGCTGACCTGCCTGTGGTACATCCGCGAGGTGGACCCGGCGACGCTGCTGCTGACCGGGCTGACCCGGGACGGCGTGTACCTGGTGGAGAACGGCGAGGTGACCGGAGAGGTCAACAACTTCCGGTTCAACGAGTCGCCGGTGGACCTGCTGGGCCGGGCCACCGAGGCCGGGCGCACCGAAAAGACGCTGCCCCGGGAGTGGAGCGACTGGTTCACTAGGGCCGCGATGCCGGCGCTGCGGGTGCCGGACTTCAATATGAGCTCTGTCAGTCAGGGCGTATAACCTCGTACCTGACCCGGAGCACTCTGAAGGAGATACGAGAACCGTGACGGACATCGTCGACGAGCTGAAGTGGCGCGGCCTGTGGGCCCTGTCCACTGACGAGGACGCTTTGCGCAAGGCGCTCGCGGACGGTCCCGTCACGTTCTATTGCGGTTTCGACCCGACCGCGGCCAGCCTGCACGTCGGTCACCTGGTGCAGGTCCTGACCATGCGCCGGCTCCAGCAGGCGGGCCTGCGCCCGCTGGCCCTGGTCGGCGGCGCCACCGGCCAGATCGGCGACCCGCGCCCGACCGCCGAGCGCACCCTGAACGACCCGGAGACGGTCGCGAACTGGGTGACCCGGCTGCGCGCGCAGATCGAGCCGTTCCTGTCCTTCGAGGGCGAGAACGCCGCGGTCATGGTCAACAACCTGGACTGGACGGCCGGGATGTCGGCCATCGAGTTCCTGCGGGACATCGGCAAGCACTTCCGCGTCAACAAGATGCTGACCAAGGACTCCGTCGCCCGGCGGCTGGAGTCCCAGGAGGGCATCAGCTACACGGAGTTCAGCTACCAGCTGCTCCAGGGCATGGACTTCCTCGAGCTGTACCGCCGGTACGGCTGCACGCTCCAGCAGGGCGGCAGCGACCAGTGGGGCAACCTCACGGCGGGTCTCGACCTGATCCACCGGCTGGAGCCGCATGCCTCGGTGCACTGTCTGGCGACGCCGCTGATGGTGAAGGCGGACGGCACCAAGTTCGGCAAGACCGAGGGCGGCGCCGTCTGGCTCGACCCGGAGATGACGACGCCGTACGCGTTCTACCAGTTCTGGCTGAACGTGGACGACCGGGACATCTCGACGTACATGCGCATCCTGTCCTTCAAGTCCCGCGCGGAGCTGGAGGAGCTGGAGAGGCAGACCGAGGAGCGGCCGCAGGCGCGGGCCGCGCAGCGGGCGCTGGCCGAGGAGCTGACGACGCTGGTGCACGGCGCCGACCAGACGGCCGCGGTGATCGCCGCGAGCCGTGCGCTGTTCGGGCAGGGCGAGCTGGCGGAGCTGGACGACCGGACCCTGCGGGCGGCCCTGTCCGAGGTGCCGCACATCCAGGTCGCCGAGCTGGGCCCGGTGGTCGATCTGTTCGCCGAGGTGGAGCTGGTGGCCAGCAAGTCGGCCGCCCGCCGGACCATCAAGGAGGGCGGGGCCTACGTGAACAACGTGAAGGTGACCGCGGAGGACGCCGTCCCGGAGACCGGAGATCTGCTGCACGGGCGGTGGCTGGTGCTGCGCCGGGGCAAGAAGAACCTGGCGGCGGTCGAGGTCACCGGCAGCTGAGCGCACCGAAGGGGGCGGCTCTCCACGGGGAGGGCCGCCCCCTTCGTCGTACTCCCGTTCAGGTCTGCATCTTCTTCTTGCCCAGCGTCGCCATGTACGCCATGTCCCCCACTCCCACGATGATGATCGCCGCGATGAGCTGGAAGACGTGTCGGCTCCAGTCGATGCCGGAGGTCTCGTCGACCCCGGTCGCACGGGCAATGGCGTTGCCGACGATGGCGCCGAGCATGCCGAAGATGGTGGTCAGCCAGAGGGGGCTGTGCTGCTTGCCGGGCAGGATCGCCTTGGCGATCAGACCGAGCACGAATCCCACGATGATCGCCCACAACCAGCCCATGGCTGCCTCCTTGTACGGCTCGACGCGAGCAGTACGCCCAGTCTTGGGCTGCTTCCTCTACGTCGCATGCCGGGTGCGCCCGTACGCGGGACGGCCGAGGTCCGCTCGCCCGTGGGGAAGGTGACCCGGTCTCGTAGGGAGCGCAGGCCAGGCGTAACGTGGAAGGTGTCCGGGCCCGGCTCCCCGACCGGGGGCGGTCCGGGTGCGGGCAGGGGAGAGTCCGATGCGGGCGGATGGTGGAATGTGATGCGGAAGCAGCACGACGCGGGCAACGCCCAGGTATTCCGGATCACCGGAGCCAGGACGGGCCTCCAGGAGGATGTACGCGGGCGCCAGCGCCGGTACGTCATCTCGATGTCGGTCCGTACGCTGTCGGTGATCCTCGCCGCGACCCTGTGGAACGTCGAACGGCACGTGGCCATCGTGGCGTTGGTGCTCGGCGCGATCCTGCCGTACATCGCGGTGGTGATCGCCAACGCCGGGCGGGAGAACGCACCCGGGCTTCCTTCCACTTTCGTGGGCACACCGGCCCGTCCGATGATTGCGGGACCGAGGGCAGACGAGCCCTTCGCGGAACCCGTCCCGGAAGACGTCGCGGCCGATCCGGCGGCGAGTGCGGCCGGCGAAACACATGACCGGAAATGACCTTGGCGGCGGCCTAGCAAACGGAACCCACCTCCGCACCAAGCTCAAGAAAAGCTCAGATCAATAGTGTTGTTCCGGTGCCGGGCGGCGGGTGACCCATGACATACTTCGTAGGCGCTCCGCATCCCCCGTCGGAGCGACGGACCGACGCCGGGCAGCTCCCCCCGTGGCTGCTCGGCGTCGCCTTTTTGTGGACCTTGTGAGACGAATCCGTGAGTGACGAGACGCCGATCTGTTCCGCCAAGGGCTGCCGGACCGCCGCCGAGTGGGTGCTGGCCTGGAACAACCCCAAGATCCATACGCCGGAGCGGCGGAAGACCTGGCTGGCCTGCGAGGAACACCGGGAGCATCTCTCCCAGTTCCTGGGTGTTCGGGGCTTTCTGAAGGACGTCGTGAAGTTCTCGGAGTGGGAAGAGCCGAGCACGCCGTAGCCGGATACCGGCCGTACGGTTTCAGCCGTACCTCTCAGCCGCCGATCGCGGACATCGGGCGGTCCGGCTGGACGAAGCTCGGGTCGTCCAGGCCCGCTCCGGCCTTCTTGCCCCACATCGCCAGGCGCCAGATCCGGGCTATCTCCTCGTCGGGTGCGCCGGAGCGCAGGGCGGCGCGCAGGTCGGTCTCCTCGCGGGCGAACAGACAGGTGCGTACCTGGCCGTCGGCGGTGAGGCGGGTGCGGTCGCAGGCCGAGCAGAACGGCCGGGTGACGGAGGCGATGACGCCGACGCGGTGCGGGCCGCCGTCCACGATCCAGCGCTCGGCGGGGGCCGAGCCGCGCTCGTCGGAGCCCTCGGGGGTCAGCTCGAAGCGGGTGCGCAGGGAGGTCAGGATGTCGCCGGCGGTGATCATGCCGTCGCGCTTCCAGCCGTGCTGGGCGTCCAGCGGCATCTGCTCGATGAACCGCAGTTCGTAGGCGTGCTCCACGGCCCAGGCGAGGAGGTCGGGGGCCTCGTCGTCGTTCAGGCCCGGCATCAGCACGGTGTTGATCTTGACCGGCGTGAGTCCGGCGTCGCGGGCGGCTTCCAGGCCCTCGATGACGTCCTTGTGGCGGTCGCGGCGGGTGAGGGTCTTGAAGACGTCCGGACGAAGGGTGTCCAGGGAGACATTGACCCGGTCCAGGCCTGCGTCCTTCAGGGCCGCGGCGGTGCGCTTGAGGCCGATGCCATTGGTGGTCAGGGACATCTGGGGGCGGGGGGTGAGGGCCGCGACGCGCTCGACGATGCCGACCAGGCCGGGCCGGAGCAGGGGCTCGCCGCCGGTGAAGCGGACCTCGGTGATGCCGAGGGTGGTGACCGCTATGTCGATCAGACGGACGATCTCGTCGTCCGTGAGGAGGTCGGGCTTGGCCAGCCACTGCAAGCCTTCCTCGGGCATGCAGTAGGTGCATCGCAGATTGCAGCGGTCGGTGAGCGAGACCCTCAGGTCGGTGGCCACCCGGCCGTAGGTGTCGATGAGCACGTGGGCCCCCTCGCGGAACACTCGTTTCCCGTCACTTGTGAGCCTACGTGACGCCACCGACATCAACAGAGCCGGATCCCACGAGGAACGGCGCGGCCGCGTCGTAGATCCCTACGACGCGGCCGCTCGGGGGAGGCGTGCTCAGTGGGCGCCGGTGCCGGTCAGGGACCGGACCTCCAGCTCCGCGTACTTGCCCTCGTCCGGCGCCTCCTTGGACAGGTAGGTGCCGATGATGCCCAGCAGGAAGCCGACCGGGATCGAGATGATGCCGGGGTTCTCCAGCGGGAACCAGTGGAAGTCGACGTCCGGGAACATCGAGGTGGGCTTGCCGGAGACGACCGGCGAGAACAGCACCAGGCCGACCGCGGTGGTCAGACCGCCGTAGATCGACCACAGGGCGCCCTGGGTGGTGAAGCGCTTCCAGAAGAGGCTGTAGAGGATCGTCGGCAGGTTGGCGGAGGCGGCGACCGCGAAGGCGAGGGCGACCAGACCGGCCACGTTCAGGTCGCGGGCCAGGGCGCCGAGGCCGATGGAGACGACGCCGATGCCGACGGTCGCCCAGCGGGCGGCGCTGACCTCCTCCTTCTCACTGGCCTGGCCCTTCTTGATGACGTTGGCGTAGATGTCGTGCGCGAAGGACGAGGAGGACGCCAGCGTCAGGCCCGCCACCACCGCGAGGATCGTCGCGAAGGCGACCGCGGAGATCGTGGCCAGCAGGATGGCGCCCCAGCTGGACTCGACGCCGCCCAGATGGAGGGCGAGCAGCGGGGCCGCCGTGTTGCCGGCCTTGTTGGAGGTGGTGATCTCCTCCGGGGTGATCAGCGCGGCGGCGCCGAAGCCGAGCGCCAGGGTCATCAGGTAGAAGGAGCCGATCAGGCCGATCGCCCAGATCACGGACTTACGGGCGGCCTTGGCGGTGGGCACCGTGTAGAAGCGGATCAGGATGTGCGGCAGACCGGCGGTGCCCAGGATCAGTGCGATGCCGAGCGAGATGAAGTCCAGCTTGGTGGTGCCGGTGGCGCCGTACTTCAGGCCGGGCTCCAGGAAGGCCTTGCCATGGCCGCTCTGGTCGGCGGCGGTGCCGAGCAGGTCCGAGACGTTGAAGTCGAACTTCAGCAGGACCATGAAGGTCAGCAGCAGGGCGCCGGACATCAGCAGTACGGCCTTGACCATCTGGACCCAGGTGGTGCCCTTCATACCGCCGATGGTGACGTACATGATCATCAGGACGCCGACCAGGGCGACGATGCCGACCTTTCCGGCGTCGCTGCTGATGCCGAGCAGCAGGGAGACCAGGACGCCGGCGCCGGCCATCTGCGCCAGCAGGTAGAAGATCGACACGACGATGGTGGAGGTGCCGGCCGCGGTGCGGACCGGGCGCTGGCGCATCCGGTAGGCGAGGACGTCGCCCATCGTGTAGCGGCCGGAGTTGCGCAGCGGCTCGGCGACCAGCAGCAGGGCGACGAGCCAGGCGACCAGGAAGCCGATGGAGTACAGGAAGCCGTCGTAACCGAACAGGGCGATGGCGCCCGCGATACCGAGGAAGGACGCGGCGGACATGTAGTCACCGGAGACGGCGAGGCCGTTCTGGAAACCAGTGAACTGTCGGCCGCCCGCGTAGAAGTCGGCCGCGTCCTTGGTCTGGCGGCCCGCCCACACGGTGATGACAAGGGTGGCGAGGACGAAGACGCCGAACAGGCTGATGATCAGCGTGCGGTGCTCGCTCGCCGCGTCGGCCGCCAGAAACATGTGCGCGGTGCTCATGCGCCGCCCTCCATCCGGGACTTGATGGCTTCGGCCTTGGGGTCGAGCTTCGCGGCGGCGTGCCGCGCGTACCACCAGGCGATGAGGAACGTGGTGAGGAACTGGGCGAGACCGAGGGCGAGGGCCATGTTGATATTGCCGAACAGCTCGATGCCCATGAAGTCGCCTGCGTAGATCGACAGCAGGACGTACAGCAGGTACCAGACGATGAAGCCGACGGTCAGCGGGAAGGCGAAGGAGCGGTAGGAGCGGCGCAGTTCACCGAACTCCGCGCTCTCCTGCACCTCGGTGAACTCCTCGGTGGTGGGGAGCCGGTGTTGCTCCTTCGAGGGGGGCGGTGCGTCGGTGGCCACGGAGTCTCCTCGCGTTGCGGGCGCTGTTGCGACGGTGGACGGGGATGGTTCGGGGTGCGGGGACGGGTTCGGAACGACGGACATAGCGGGTCATACCTCACAGGGCCAGGGGGCTCGATCGTGCTCGCGTCCCCTGTCCAACGTCACGGCGCCACGCGAGAACCGGTTCAACGCGACTCAACTCTTTCCGAACTCACTTCGGGCGAGTCATTGCTGGCCACTGAAGCGGGGAGATAGCTTCACCCTGCACGCCCGTCATGTACCTGCCCGAGCACCACCTGTGCCTCGGGCCGGTTTCGTTTCCGGATGATGTGGAGATCCCATGGCTCATCTGCCTTCCAGACGCCGGCTCGCCCTGGCCGTCCCCGTTGTGCTGTCGCTGACCGCCTCGCTCGGCTTCCTGCCGACCGCCGCCACGGCCACCCCGCTCGCGGAGCCCGTGGCGCAGTCGGCGGACGCGCCGAAGCTGGCGTACGTCGTCAACACCACAACGGACCGGCGCACCATCGAGTCGGTGGAGAAGGCCGTCGTCACAGCGGGCGGGACCGTTGTGACGACGTACGAGAAGATCGGCGTCATCGTCGCTCACTCGGCCAACCCGGACTTCGGCAAGCAGATGCGCCAGGTGCGCGGCGTCCAGTCGGCGGGTGCGACGCGTACGGCGCCGCTGACCGCAGCGGGCACCACGGACCAGGGCGCCGCCCAGTTCCTCACGGACGACCAGGCGGCGAAGGCCGCGAGCGCCGCGACCCCGGACAGCGAGCCTCTCGAGGCCGACCAGTGGGACCTGCGCGCGATCGGCGCCGACCAGGCCGCGAAGATCAACCCGGGCAGCTCCAAGGTGACCGTCGCCGTGATCGACACCGGCGTCGACGACACCCACCCGGACCTCGCGCCGAACTTCTCCAAGTCCCAGTCCGCCAACTGTGTGGGCGGTGTCGCCGACACCAGCGAGGGCGCCTGGCGGCCGTACACCGCCGACGACTACCACGGCACGCACGTCGCGGGCGAGATCGCCGCCGCGCGCAACGGCATCGGCGTCGCGGGTGTCGCGCCCGGCGTCAAGGTCTCCGGCATCAAGGTGAGCGACCCGAACAACGGTCTCTTCTACCCGGAGAGCGTCGTGTGCGCCTTCGTGTTCGCCGCCGACCACGGCGTCGAGATCACGAACAACAGCTACTACGTCGACCCGTGGCTGTACAACTGCATGGACGACCCGGACCAGAGGGCGATCGTCGACGCGGTCAACCGGGCGCAGCTGTACGCCCAGAAGAAGGGCACGCTCCACCTGGCCTCGGCGGGCAACTCCAATCACGACCTGGACTCGGACGCCATCGTCGACGCCACCAGCCCCGACGACGCCACGCCGGTGGAGCGCACGATCGACCCGCACGAGTGCTTCGACGTGCCCACCCAGCTGCCCGGGATCGTCACCGTCAGCGCCACGGGCGTCCAGAACCTCAAGTCGTACTACTCCTCCTACGGCAAGGGCGTCGTGGATGTCGCCGCGCCCGGCGGTGACCGGCTGTACCAGATACCCGACACGCCCTCCAAGAACGGTCGCATCCTGTCGACCATGCCGAACGGGGCGTACGCCTTCCTCCAGGGCACCTCGATGGCCTCGCCGCACGCCGCGGGCGTGGCCGCGCTGCTGAAGTCCAAGCACCCGTGGGCGTCCCCGGCGACGCTCCAGGTACTGCTCAAGGCGCAGGCGGACAACCCGGGTTGCCCGGAGTCCTACGACCAGAACGGCGACGGCACTCAGGACGCGGTGTGCGAGGGCGGCACGCGCGTGAACGGCTTCTACGGCTTCGGCATCGTCAACGCGCTGCGTGCGGTCAAGTAGGCGACGGACGGGAGAGATTGACACCATGACCGCGCAATTCCCGCGCTCTCGCCGTGTGCTGGCCGTCCCCGCCGGGATGGCCATGGCCACGGCGCTCGCTCTGCTGCCGAACGCGTCGGCGGCGGCCGAGGCCGAGGCGACCTCGCTCAGCTATGTCGTCAACGTCCAGCCCGGACACGGCCCTTCGCCGCGCGTGGAGCGGGCCATCGCCGAGGCCGGCGGCACCGTCGTGACCTCGTACGACCGGATCGGCGTGATCGTCGTCCACTCGGCGAACCCCGACTTCGCCAAGGTCCTGCGCGAGGTGCCCGGCGTGTCCTCCGCGGGCAACACCCGCAACGCGCCGCTGCCCGCGCAGTCGACGACGGAGGTCGGCACCCCGAAGGTGCTCAGCGCCGCTGAGGCCGCGGCCGTCGAGGCCGCCGAGGGGCAGGACCCCTTGCAGCCGCTCCAGTGGGACCTGCCCGCCATCAAGGCGGACCAGGCGCACGAGACGTCGCTGGGCAGCTCGGACGTCACCGTCGCGGTGATCGACACCGGCGTCGACGACACCCACCCCGATCTCGCGCCGAACTTCGACCGGGACGCCTCGGTCAACTGCGTGACGGGCAAGCCGGACACCACCGAGGGCGCCTGGCGCCCCGGGCCGACGGAGAGCGCGCACGGCACGCATGTGGCCGGCGAGATCGCGGCGGCCAAGAACGGCGTCGGCATGACCGGTGTCGCACCCGGTGTGAAGGTCTCCGGCATCAAGGTGTCGACGACCGCCGGGTACTTCTACACGGAGGCCGTGGTGTGCGGCTTCATGTGGGCGGCCGAGCACGACGTCGATGTGACGAACAACAGCTATTACACCGATCCCTGGTACTTCAACTGCAAGAACGACCCGGATCAGAAGGCGCTCGTCGAGGCCGTCTCCCGGGCCTCGCGGTACGCGGAGAAGAAGGGCGCGGTCAACGTCGCGGCGGCCGGCAACGAGAACTACGACCTCGCGGCCGACGAGATCACCGACCCGGTCTCCCCGAACGACGCCACGCCCTCGGACCGGGTCATCGACCCGACCGAGTGCCTTGACATCCCGACCCAGTTGCCGGGTGTCGTGACGGTCGCGGCGACCGGCGCGAAGGGCATCAAGTCGTCCTTCTCCAACCACGGCCTGGGAGTTGTCGACATCGCCGCGCCCGGCGGCGACTCGACCCGCTTCCAGACCCCGGCCCCGCCGGCCACCAGCGGTCTGATCCTCGGCACGCTGCCCGGCGGCAAATGGGGCTACATGGCCGGTACGTCGATGGCGTCCCCGCATGTCGCGGGTGTCGCCGCGCTGATCAAGTCGACGCATCCGTACCTTCCGCCGACCGCGGTGAAGGCCCTGCTGTACGCCCAGGCCGACGCCACGGCGTGCACGGACCCGTACGACATCGACGGCGACGGCAAGGTCGACGCGGTGTGCGAGGGCTCGAAGAACCGGAACGGGTTCTACGGGTGGGGGACGGCGGACGCGCTGGACGCGGTGACCAAGTAGTCCATCCGGTCCAAGTAGTCCATGCAGTCCAAGTAGTCCCGTCCATGTATTGATTCGGTCAATACTGCATAGTGCAGTCATGACCGACATCAAGGTGGTGGTGCGGGAGGGCGCTCTTCCGGGGCGCCTTCCCGTACGGGACTTGGCACGCGCGTGTGTGAGCGCGTGCGCACTGGCCGGCGCCGAACTGGGGGCGGTGCGGGCCGGGTTGCGGGAGGTGCCGGAGGTCCGCGTGGACGACGGTGCCGTCGCCACGGCGTTCGTGAGCGAACGGCATCTGTTGATCAATGGACGCGCTCCGGTCACCTTCGCCCCGCTGTCGCGGTTCTGGCGGACGGCGGACGGGTGGGTACGGACCCACGCGAACTATCCCCATCACCGCGAGCGGTTGCTGAGCGCGCTGGGCGTGCCCGAGGCCGACGTGGAACGGGCGCTGGCCGAGCGGTCGGCCCTGGACGTCGAGGAGGCCGTGTATGCGGCCGGAGGGCTCGCCGTGGCGGTGCGTACGCCCGAGGAGTGGGCGGCCCATCCGCAGGCGGTCGCGGTGGCCGAGCGGCCCTTGGTCGAGCGCGAGCTCCTGGACACGGCACGCGCGCGTGCGCTGCCGCCGCTGCCACCGGCTCCCCTGTTGCCCGCGGCCGGTGTACGGGTCCTGGACCTGACCCGGGTCATCGCGGGCCCGGTCGCCACCCGCACCCTCGCCCTGCTGGGCGCCGACGTCCTGCGCGTCGATCCGCCGGGCACCCCCGAACTCCCCGACCAGCACGCGGACACGGGGTTCGGGAAGCGGTCGGCGGCCCTGGACCTGACGCGGGACCGGCGTGCCTTCGAGGAGTTGCTCGCGACGGCGGACGTGGTCGTCACCGGGTACCGGCCCGGCGCCCTGGACCGGTTCGGTCTCTCGCCCGAGGCACTGGTGGAGCGGCGGCCCGGACTGGTCGTGGCGCAGTTGTCGGCGTGGGGCGCGTACGGGCCGTGGGGCGGACGGCGCGGCTTCGACAGCCTGGTCCAGGCGGCCACGGGGATCGCGGTGGTGGAGGGGACGCCGGAACAGCCCGGGGCACTGCCTGCCCAGGCACTCGACCATGGCACCGGGTACCTGCTGGCGGCAGCGGTCCTACGGGAACTGACCGAGCGACTCAGCGAGGGCTACGGCCGGGTCGTACGGCTGGCCCTGGCGCGGACGGCGCTGTGGCTGACGGGCGGGATCGACGCGAGTGCGGCGAGCGGACCGGCGTACGAGGGGCCGGAGCAGTGGCTGGCCGACACGGACAGCGCGCTCGGGCGGCTGCGGTACGCCCTGCCGCCGGTTGCCTTCGCGGGCGGGCCGGTGGACTGGGCCCGGCCGCCCGGGGTCTGGGGAAGCGATCCCGCGCGGTGGGATCCTGTCTGAGCCCCGGGGCGTCCGAAAACGTACCCATGGGCGGAATGCCGTACCGCCAGTTGTTTTCCTGCGCTTGCCCGGTTCTGGGACGACTGGTGAAGATCATGAGGTGACCTTGATAAGACCCACGTCGGAGGCGGCCGACGCGAACGAGCCCCTGCGCCGCCCCGGCACCGGCCGGGCCGTCGCCGTGCTGGTCCTGGTGGCCCTCGGGGCGCTGATCCCGCTGCTCGGGCCGTCCGCCGCGCTGCACGGCACCGGGGAGGCCGCCGCACCCGGCGACGGCGGCATCGCGCTGCTGCGGACGGTGCTGTTCGCGGCGCTGTGCGTCCCGGTGGGCGAGCTCTTCGTGAACCGGCTGGCCCGTTCCGTACCCGGCGCTCCCTCGGCCCCGCCCCGCAGTTGGGTGCCCTACGCGGCCGGCGCCGGTTTCCTCGCCGCCCTCGGGCTCGCCTCGGTCGTCTCGACCGGCAACCTGGTGCCGGACAGCCTCTCCGACCTGGACGTCGGCGGTCTGTACGCCACCCGCGACGGCAAGCTCGCGCTGCTGGAGGTCAACGCCTTCGCCGTGGCCGGACTGTGCGCGCTGTCCCGGCGGCCCGGCACCCAGCTCTGGCCGCTGGCCGCGGTGATCGTGGCCGAGGCGCTGCGCGCCCACCCGACCACCGAGCACTCCCCCATGATCGGCTCCGGTCTGACGCTGGTGCATCTGACCTGCGCGGCGCTGTGGGCGGGCGGTCTGCTGCACGTCCTGCGGAGCCTGCGGGGCGGCAGCCCGGCGGGCGCGGCCCTGTTGGGGCTCTACGCGCGCGTGGCGGCCGTTCTGCTCGCCGCCATCACGGCGACCGGGGTGTGCAGTTCGCTGCGGCGCATGCCGTCGGGGACGATCCTCGACCAGCTCACGACGACGGCGTACGGGCGGGTGCTGCTCGCCAAGGTGCTGCTGGTGGCCGCGGTGGCCGCGCTCGCCCTGTGGGCGCGGATCCGGCTGCGCCGGGCCGCCGACCCGCTCACGGCCTGCGCGCCCGCGCGCGTGGAGGTCGCCGCGCTGGGCGTGGTCGTGGCGGTGTCGGGGCTGCTGACGGCGCTTCCGGTACCGATCAGATGGTGATCAATCAGATAGTGCCGACTCAGACGGTGACCATCACCTTGAGGGCGACGCGCTCGTCCATGGCCTTGTAGCCGTCCGGGACCCCTTCGAGGCCGACGGTCATGTCGAACACCGGCGAGGGGTCGATGGTCCCGTCCAGGACATCCGGCAGCAGCTCGGGAATGTACGCCCGGACCGGTGCGACCCCGCCCCGCAGGGCGATGTTCCGGTCGAACATGACGCCGAGGTCGAGTCCGGTGCCGCTGCCGTGCGGCACGCCGACGAAGCCGATGCCGCCGCCGTCGCGGGCGATGTTCACGGCCGTACGCATGGACTGCTCGGTGCCGACGGCCTCGACGACGGCGTGCGCGCCCTGGCCGCGGGTGAGCTCGCGGACGGCCTCGACGGCGGCCTCACCGCGCTCGGCGACGACGTCGGTGGCGCCGAAGCGGCGAGCGATGTCGGTGCGGACCTGGTGGCGGCCGAGCGCGACGACGCGTTCGGCGCCGAGCCGCTTGGCGGCGAGGACCGCGCACAGGCCGACGGCTCCGTCGCCGACGACGGCGACCGTGGCGCCGGGCCGGGCGCCCGCGGCGAGCGCGGCGTGGTGGCCGGTGCCCATGACGTCGGACAGGGTCAGCAGGGCGGACAGCAGCCGCTCGTCCGAGGCGGCCTCCTTCGGCAGCCGGACGAGGGTGCCGTCGGCGAAGGGCACCCGCACGGCCTCGCCCTGGCCGCCGTCGTAGCCGACGGTGCCCCAGAAGCCGCCGTGCTCGCAGGAGGTGGTCAGGCCCTCGCGGCAGTATTCGCACGTGCCGTCGGACCACATGAAGGGCGCGACGACCAGGTCGCCGGTGCGGACGCCGGAGACCTCGGAGCCGGTCTCCTCGACGACGCCGAGGAACTCGTGCCCGATCCGCTGCCCCGGCTGCCGGGCCGCCTCCCCGCGGTACGCCCACAGGTCGCTGCCGCAGATGCACGCCCGCAGCACCCGGACCACGGCGTCGGTGGGCAACTGGACGACGGGGTCGGGTACGTCCGCCACGCGCATGTCGTACGGGGCGTGGATGGTGGTCGCGCGCATGGCGGGGTCCTTCTGCTGCGAGGTCGTGAGGTGCGCTCAGGGGGTGGTCGAGCGCACCTCACCGTACGTCGCGGCAGGGTAGGGGCGCGCTTCGAGGGCTCTGAGTGTGCCAATGGCGAGCAGGAACTGCGCGGCGATATAGGTGAGCATGATCCACAGGTCGGGGCGGGGCGGCTGGGGCCACTCGGCGACGCCGGTCGCGATGAGGGTGTCGGACAGCATGAAGAGCGCGCCGCCCAGCCCGGCGAGCAGGCCGAACCGGCTGCCCGCCCGGTAGGCCATGGCAGTGAGCAGCAGGCTGTACCCGGTGACCGGGATGCGCAGGTCGGCCGGAAGGTCGGGCCACAGCGAGGCGACGGTGGTCGTCAGGGCGACGCCGTATCCGGCGAACAGGAATGCATGGTGGCTCCCGCGTGCCCTGAAGAGCAGCAGGTAGCAGACGTGCCCGGCCGCGAAGGAGCCCATTCCGGCGAGGAAGGCGGGCTCGGCGTCGGACAGCAGCAGCACGTCTCCGCCCCAGCCGAACAGCAGGGCGGCGATCAGCAGCCGGGGCGCCCCGGACAGGGCCGCGTACCCGGCGAGCAGGGGCATCAGGAGCGGCTTGGCGACGGTGTGCCCGGCGTCGAACCCGGCCGCGAGGGAACCGAGGTCCACGGCGGCGGCCAGCCCGAAGGCGAGGAGCAGCAGGTGCTTGGGGGTCACGCGGAGACACTCTCCCGCGCGGGTTCCGGGGCGGGCTGCCAACCGGGCCCGCGGAAGAGGTGCCCGGCCCGGTCGCGCCAGGTGCGGGCCTTCCGCAGGTCCTTGGCGATGGAGACGTACTCGTGGGTGGCGACCTTGACCGGGTTGTACGTGTCGATGTTCTTGGTCAGCCCGAACACCGGACGCTCGGTCTCGGCGACGAAGGAGCGGAACAGCCGGTCCCAGACGATGAGGATGCCGCCGAAGTTGCGGTCCAGGTAGCCGCCCTGGGAGGCGTGGTGGACGCGGTGGTGGGACGGCGTATTGAACACGAACTCGAACCACCGGGGCATCTTGTCGATGCGCTCGGTGTGGATCCAGAACTGGTAGACGAGGTTGGCCGAGGAGCAGAAGGCGAGCGCGGCCGGGTGCACACCGCAGGCGATGAGGGGGACGTAGAACGGCCAGACGGTCAGCGAGGTCCAGGGCTGGCGCAGTGCGGTGGTGAGGTTGAACATCCTGCTGGAGTGGTGCACGACGTGGCAGGCCCACAGGATGCGTACGACGTGGTGGCCGCGGTGGGACCAGTAGTAGAAGAAGTCCTGGGCGAGCAGCATCAGCGGGACCGTCCACAGCAGGACGGGCACCCTGAGGGGCGTCAGTTCGTAGATCGCCGTGTAGATCGCGACGATCGGGATCTTCCACAGGAAGTCGAAGAACAGACTGCCGAGCCCCATGCCGAGGCTGGTCGCGGCGTCCTTCGTCTCATAGCCCGCGGCCTCCTCGTCGGGATGGAGACGGACGCTGATCATCTCGACCACGGTGAGCAGCACGAAGGCGGGTATCGACCACAGCACGACATCGGGCAGGTTCGGCATGTGGGCACCGTAGAACCGCTGGTCGGCGAAGGCTAGGGGTTGTTACTCACAAGTATTACCGGCGGTACGCGCTTACTTGTTGGCGATCTCCGCCAACAGCCGTCCGAGATGTCAGTGCCCGCACCTACGATGCGGGCAGGGAGGGGGCGGGGGATGCAGGGTCTTGAGGTTGTGCTGGTGCGGCTCGCCGCGACGGTGGTCCAGACGATCGCGAAGTCGGCACTCACGCCCCGGCCGGGGGCGGGCCTGGTGCCGGATCCGTTACGGCCGCTGCCGAAACCGGCGGGTCCTGACCGCCTCGCGCGCGTGCTGGGCGAGCGGATCGCGGGGGCGTACGCCGCGCTGCCGGAGAACGAGCGTCTCGCGGCGGTGGCAGCCGTGCAGGACACGCTCGCGGCGGCCGGCCCCCTCGACGCGGACCGGCTCTTCGAGGTGGACCTGGATCCGGGGCGGCTGGCGGAGGAGCTGCGGCGGCCCGTGGCCGACCTGGCCGACCGGGCGCGGGAGTTGTACGGGGAACTGCTCGGGCTGTGCTGCGAGCATCTGGTCGAGCAGCTCACCGCCCATCCGTCGTTCCCCGCGCGGGCGGCGGTGGAGCAGACGCGGCGTTCCGGCGAGCTGCTCCGGAGCCGCTCGCAAGCAAAAACACCGGACTTCGAGGGCCGGTACGCGGAGTTCATCACCGGCACACACTCCCGGCTGGAGCTGTTCGGGCTCACCCTGGGCGGTCGGCGCCGGGCCGAGTGGGCGCTGGACACGGCGTATCTGAGCCTGGCGGTGTGCGGGCCGCGGCGGTACGAGGCGGAGCGCGACGGCATGCCTCAGGAGGCGCCGACGCCCATGCGGATCGAGCAGGCGCTGGCCGCGGCGGGCCACCGGCTGCTGCTGCGCGGACCGGCCGGGTCGGGCAAGTCGACGCTGCTCCAGTGGCTGGCGCTGAACGCCGCCCGGCAGAGCTTCGGTCCGCAACTGGCCGACTGGAACCGCTGTGTGCCGTTCGTGCTGCGCCTGCGCTCCTTCCGCGCGGCCGACGGGCTGCCGCTGCCCGAGGACTTCCTCCCCGCCTCGGGCGTACCGCTCGGTGCCCCGGACGGCTGGGTGGAGGGACTCCTCGCCAGTGGGCGGGCGTTGGTGCTGGTGGATGGCGTCGACGAGGTGCCGGTGCGGCTGCGCGAACGGACGGAGAAATGGATCAGGTCGCTGCTCGCGGCGTTCCCCAAGGCGCGGTACGTGATCACGACCCGCCCCGCCGCGGTCCCGGAGGGCTGGCTGGGCCCGCAGGGCTTCACGGCACAGACCCTGCTGCCGATGGAACGGGACGACATCAGGGCGTTCGTCCGGCACTGGCACGACGCGGCCCGCCTGGAGTGCGTACCGGACGCGGAGCGGTCCGAACTGGACCGGTACGAGGCCGGTCTGAGCGAGGCCCTGACCACCCGCCGCGATCTGGGCCGCCTCGCGACCAACCCGCTCATGTGCGCCTTGCTGTGCGCCCTGCATCGGGACCGGCGCATGCACCTCCCACGCGCACGAAAGGAGCTGTACGACGCGGCCCTGGACATGCTGCTGGTACGGCGGGACACGGAGCGGGAGATCGCGTCCGTGGAGGGCGTGTCCCTGTCCCGGGACGAGCAGGCAGCCCTGCTCCAGCGGCTCGCCTACTGGATGATCCGCAACCAGCAGGTGGAGGCGGACCGGCAGGACGTAGTCGAAATGCTGGACGAGTGGCTGACCGCCATGCCCCAGGTGCGCGAACAGGGCGACGCCGAGCAGGTCTTCACCCACCTCCTGATCCGCAGCGGACTCCTCCGCGAACCGGTCCCGGGATACGTGGACTTCGTCCACCGCACCTTCCAGGACTACCTGGGCGCCAAGGCCGCCGTCGAGGCTCGTGACTTCGGGGTCCTCGTCCGCAACGCCCATGACGACCAGTGGGACGACGTGGTGCGCATGGCGGTGGGGCACGCGCGCGTGGAGGAACGGACCCGGCTGTTACGGCAGTTGCTGCGACGGGCCGACAAGGTGCGGAGATACCGGGAGCGGCTTGTGCTGTTGGCGGCGGCGAGTCTGGAGCATGCGCCGGAGTTGGATCCTGGGGTGCGCAGGGAGGTGGAGGAGCGGACGGCGGAGCTGTTGCCGCCGAGGAACGACAAGCAGGCGGACGCCCTGGCCAAGGCCGGGGAGTTGGTGCTGGAGCTGCTACCGGGGCCGGACGGGCTGACGCGATGGGAGGCGGCGGCGGTGATCCGGACAGCCCACTCGATCGGGGGTGACGCCGCCTTGGAGGTGATCAGACGGTTCCGTGCCGATCGACGGCGGCTGGTGCGCTCCGAACTCAGCCTCGCCTGGCCGGCGTTCGACACGCTCGAATACTTCGAGGCGATCTTCGAAGGCACCGTGAAGGCCGGACACATCCTCGCCATGGACACCGCCGAGAAGCTGGCTCTCCTGCCGCGCCTGCCCCAACTCACCGACCTCCATCTGCACGGCAACCACGGGATCCCTCCCGCCGTCCTCGCTCACACGCCCCTGAAATTTCTGGGGATCAACGACAACGACCTGGTCAGTGATCTGTCAGCGCTGAAGGCACTGCCGCATCTGCGCAGGCTGTCGCTGATCCGCTGCACGTCCCTCACGGACCTGGGTCCCCTCGCCGGTCTCCCCCTGACCAAGCTCTTCTTGTACGAACCCGGCGACCGACTGTCGCTGGCGCCCCTGTCCGACCTGCCCGACCTCAGACATCTGATAGTCGACTTCGCGCCCATGGAGACGAGGCTCGACGAATGGGCCTTCGCTCCCCGGCTCACCGGCGTCGGTTTCTTCCGGCAGAGCTGCGTCACGAACCTCGACGGACTCGAAGCGCTGACGTCCCTGACGTGGCTCACCGTCAACGAGGAGCACCAGTGGCGGTCCCTCGTCTCGGCCGGGGCCTTCGCCCCGTTGGAGACTCTCCAGATCCTGGACGTCCCCCGCGTCGACCTCGCCGACGTACTGCCCCACCAGACCCTGACCAGGATCTATCTCGGCCCGTGCCCGCAAGTGGACAACATCGCCGCCCTCACGGAGCTGCCCGCTCTGGAGACTGTCGAGCTTTCCCGCTGCGGCCCGATCGACCTGACCCCCTTGGCCCGGATGCCCCGCCTGAACGTCACCCTCTACAACTGCGACCAGGTAACCGGCACAGACCTCTTCCCTCCGGACCGCCTCAAGATCGCCTGACCTCACACCCCCGCCGCCCCCAACAGATTCCCCACCGCATAAGTGATCCCCATCGCCAGCGCCCCACCCACCACATTCCGCACCACCGCCCTCCCCGGCGCCGCCGCCCCCAGCCGCGCGCTGCTCCACCCGGTCAGGACCAGGGCCGCCAGCACCGAGGCGACCGTGACCGGGACACGGGCCGAGGCCGGCGGCAGGACGATGGCGACGAGCGGCAACAGCGCACCCACCGTGAAGGCCAGGAAGCTCGCCCACGCCGCGTGCCAGGGGTTCGTCAGGCGGTCGGGGTCGATGCCGAGCTCCACGCGCGCGTGGGCGCGCAGGGCGTCCCGTTCGGTGAGCTGTACGGCCGCCTCCTGGGCCACGTCGCCGGACAGTCCGCGCCGCCTCAGGAGTTCCGCGAGCTCCGCCAGCTCCTCCTCGGGGCGTTCGCGCAACTCCCGCTTCTCCGCGGCCAGCGCGGCCTTCTCCGAGTCGCGCTGCGTGGAGACGGAGACGTACTCGCCCGCCGCCATCGACAGGGAGCCGGCCAGCAGCCCCGCCAGACCGGCCGTCAGCAGGGCCGAGCGGTCGTCGGTCGCACCCGCGACACCGACCACGAGACCGGCGGTGGACACGATGCCGTCGTTCGCGCCGAGCACCCCGGCCCGCAGCCAGTTCAGCCGTTCTCCGAGCGAGCCGCCATGGGCCTCGTCATGCGCAGGTTCCGTCACATCCCGGAGGATGACATTGCGGACACCCCCGCGCGGGAGGGGACTTGGCCGTTCCCGGGACCGACACTCGAACGGACGGGAGCGGGAGGGTACCTGACGGGGCGGCGACCCGGGGCCGTGGGACGGCACTGTCAGTCCCGGCCCGTATCCTCAGTGACCATGCTCGAAGACCGTACGACCGAAGCGTCGTCCCGCACGGCGTGGCCGGCCGCGTATCCGAAGGGATACGCGGTCGTTGACGTGGAGACCACCGGACTGGCCCGGGACGACCGGATAATCTCGGCGGCCGTCTACCGGCTGGACGCGCGCGGCGAGGTCGAGGACCACTGGTACACGCTGGTCAACCCGGAGCGCGATCCGGGCCCGGTGTGGATCCACGGTCTGACGAGCGAGGTGCTCGAGGGCGCGCCCCTCTTCCCGGACATCGCCGCGGAGTTCTCCGAGCGTCTCGCGGACCGGGTGCTCGTCGCGCACAACGCCGTCTTCGACTGGCAGATGATCGCCCGCGAGTACGCGCGCGCCCGGTGCGAGGCGCCGGTGCGGCAGCGGCTGTGCACCATCGCGCTCTCCAAGGAGCTGGGCCTGCCGCTGCCCAACCACAAGCTGGAGTCACTGGCCGCGCACTTCGGGGTCGTCCAGCAGCGCGCGCACCACGCGCTCGACGACGCGCGGGTGCTGGCGGAGGCGTTCCGGCCGAGCCTCAAGGCCGCGGCCGAGGGCGGCGTACGACTGCCGCTGCACGAGTGCCTGCCGCTGACGGAGTGGACGGACCGGGCCGTGCCGCGGCAGCCGTCGGCGTACGGCGCCTACCGGCCGACCAGTTGGCGCCCCTCCCGGAAGAGGCCCGCATGCCCGTATCCCAACCCGGGGCGGTACGAAGAGGGCAAAAGGCTCAAGCAGGGCATGCGGATCGCCTTCTCCGGTGACACCTCCGTCGAGCGCGACCTCCTGGAGGACCGGGCGATCGAGGCCGGACTGCATGTCGCGACCAGCATCTCCCGGCTGACCAGCCTGCTCGTCACCAACGACCCGGACTCGGGCACCTCCAAGGTGGTCAAGGCCCGCCAGTACGGCACCCCGGTCGTCGACGAGGCGGCGTTCGGACAGCTCCTCGGGGATGTGGAACCCGCGTCCGAGCAGTGACCGTATGGGTGATTGCCAGGCGACTCGCCCCGCGCCCGCTCGCCCGCGCCGCACCGACGGCCCACCCTGTGGCGCATGGCGAGATGCGAAGTTTGCGGAAATGACTATGGGATGTCCTTCGAGGTGCACGCGCAGGGCGCCGTGCATGTCTTCGACTGCTTCTCCTGTGCGATCCACCGCATGGCCCCCATCTGTGAGCACTGCCGCGTCCAGATCATCGGGCAGGGCGTGGAGGTGGAGGGCCACTGGTACTGCGGCGGCCACTGCGCCCGCGCGGAGGGAAAGGTGGGCATCATCGACAAGGTGTGACCCGGTACCCGCGTGAATCCACCCCACGACCGAGTTGTACGGTCGTGGGGTGTACCGCTTCCTGTTGTCCCGGCAGTGGGTGATCCTCACGCTGGTCGCCCTGCTGCTCATCCCCACGATGATCAGGCTGGGCATCTGGCAGATGGACCGCCACGACGAGCGGGCCGCCCGCAACCAGCTGGTCTCCGACGCGCTGTCCGCGAAGCCGGTCCCCGTGGAGGAGCTGACCGCCCCCGGGCGCACGATCACCACCGAGGAGCGGTACCGCACCGTCACCGCCACGGGGCACTTCGACACCGACGACGAGGTCGTCGTCCGCCGCCGCACCAACGCCGACGACGAGGTCGGCTACCACGTCCTGACCCCGTTCGTGCTGAACGACGGCAAGGTGCTGCTCGTCAACCGGGGCTGGATCCCCGCCGACGGCACCAGCCAGACCGCGTTCCCGAAGGTCCCGGCCCCGCCCCGCGGTGAGCTCACCGTCACCGGCCGGCTGATGCCGGACGAGACGACCGAGGCGAGCGGCATCAAGAACCTCAAGGGCCTGCCCGACCGGCAGATCATGCTGATCAACAGCGCGCACGAGGCCGAGCGCCTCGACGCCGAGGTGCTCGGCGGCTACATCGCGCAGACCGGGCCCGAGCCGAAGGGCGACACCCCGGAGCAGCTCGGCAAGCCGGGCGACGAGAACGCCGCCCTGAACTACGCGTACGCCATCCAGTGGTGGCTGTTCGCGGTCGGCGTCCCGGTCGGCTGGGTGATCCTGGTCCGCCGCGAGCTGCGCGACCGACGCGAACAGGCTGCCGCCGACTCCGCTGCCGAGGCCG
This sequence comes from Streptomyces davaonensis JCM 4913, assembly GCF_000349325.1. Taxonomy (GTDB): domain Bacteria; phylum Actinomycetota; class Actinomycetes; order Streptomycetales; family Streptomycetaceae; genus Streptomyces; species Streptomyces davaonensis. The sequence continues at coordinate 7,508,649 of NC_020504.1, read as the reverse complement.
AGCCCGCGGCCGTATGACCGCGCCGACAGAGACGAGGCCCGCGGCCGTGTGAGCCGTACGGCCGGATTGCCTCCGCGCCCGGATTGCCTCGCCGCCCGCCCGGGAACCCGCACCCCGTGCACCCCCGTATCGAGGACTACGCGCTCATCGGCGACGAGCAGACCGCCGCCCTGGTCGGCCGGGACGGCTCCATCGACTGGCTGTGTCTGCCCCGGTTCGACTCGGCCGCCTGCTTCGCCCGGCTGCTCGGCGACGAGGACAACGGCAGCTGGCGGATCGCTCCCGTAGGCGCCGAGCGGTGCGCCCGACGCGCCTACCGCCCGGACACCCTCGTCCTGGACACCGAGTGGGAGACCGAGGAAGGGGCGGTCCGGGTCACCGATCTGATGCCGCAGCGGGACCGCGCCCCGGACGTCGTCCGGATCGTCGAGGGGCTGCGCGGCGAGGTGACCGTCCGCAGCATGCTCCGGCTGCGGTTCGACTACGGCTCGATCACCCCGTGGCTGCGCCGCTCCCGCGGCCACCGGGTCGCGGTGGCCGGACCGGACTCGGTGTGGCTGCGCAGCGAGCCGGCGGTGCGCACCTGGGGCGAGGACCGGTGCACGTACTCGGAGTTCACCGTCGCCGAGGGCGAGTCGGTGGCGTTCGTCCTGACCTGGCACCCCTCGCACGAGCCCCGCCCACCGCTCGTCCACCCCCACAAGTCACTGCGCGCCAGCGTCGCCGACTGGCAGGCGTGGGCGGCCCGCTGCCGCTACGACGGCCCGCACCGGGACGCCGTGGTCCGCTCGCTGATCACCCTGAAGGCGCTCACCTACTCCCCCACCGGCGGCATCGTCGCCGCGGCCACCACCTCGCTCCCCGAGGAGCTGGGCGGCGTGCGCAACTGGGACTACCGCTACTGCTGGCTGCGCGACTCCACCCTCACCCTCGGCGCGCTGCTGGCCGCCGGATACCAGGAGGAGGCCGAGGCCTGGCGGAACTGGCTGCTGCGCGCGGTCGCGGGCGACCCCGCGGACCTCCAGATCATGTACGGCCTGGCGGGCGAGCGCCGGCTGCCCGAGACGGAGCTGTCGTGGCTGCCCGGCTTCGCCGCCAGCGGCCCCGTCCGGATCGGCAACGACGCGGTGAACCAGCTCCAGCTGGACGTCTACGGCGAGGTCATGGACTCGCTGTCGCTGGCCCGGAGTTCGGGCCTGCCCTCCGAGCCGCACATGTGGGCGCTCCAGGTCGCGCTGATGGACTTCCTGTGCACGGCGTGGCGGCAGCCCGACGAGGGGCTCTGGGAGGTGCGCGGAGGCCGCAAGCAGTTCGTGCACTCCAAGGTGATGGTGTGGGTGGCCGCGGACCGCGCGGTGCGCACCGTGGAGACCCACCCGGAGCTGGACGGCGACGTGGACGCCTGGCGCGCGATGCGCGACGAAGTGCACCAGGAGGTGTGCGAGCGGGGCTTCGACCCCGCGCGGAACACCTTCACCCAGTACTACGGCTCGCGCGAGCTGGACGCCTCGCTGCTGCTCATCCCGCGCGTGGGGTTCCTGCCGCCGGACGACCCCCGCGTGATCGGCACCGTCGACGCGGTCCGCGAGGAACTGAGCCACGACGGCTTCCTGCGCCGCTACAGCGCCGAGAAGACGGACGTCGACGGGCTGCCCGGCGGCGAGGGCACCTTCCTGGTCTGCTCGTTCTGGCTCGCGGACGCCCTGCACATGACGGGCCGCACCGAGGAGGCCCGCAAGCTGTTCGAACGGCTCGTCGGGCTCGGCAGCGACGTGGGGCTGCTGGCCGAGGAGTACGACGCCGCGGCCGGCCACCAGCTCGGCAACTTCCCGCAGGCATTCAGCCATATCGGCCTGGTGAACACCGCCCTCGCCCTGTTCGGGCCGGACGATGCAGGATAGGGGCCATGGATCTTGGACTGAAGGACCGGGTGTTCGTCGTCACGGGTGCCACGCGCGGGCTGGGCAACGCCACCGCGCGTGAGCTGGTCGCCGACGGCGCCAAAGTGATCATTTCGGGGCGGGACGAGAAGACGGTCGCCGAGGCCGCTGCCGCGCTCGGCCCGAACGCGGTCGGGGTGGCCGCGGGCAACGCCGACCCGGAGACGCCCGCGCGGCTGATCGCCGCCGCGCGGGAGCACTTCGGCGGCTTCGACGGTGTGCTGGTGAGCGTGGGCGGCCCGGCGCCGGGCTTCGTCGCCGACAACACCGACGAGCAGTGGCAGTCGGCCTTCGAGTCGGTGTTCCTGGGCGCGGTGCGCCTCGCGCGGGCGGCCGCGGCGGAGCTGGAGCCGGGCGGTGTCATCGGGTTCGTGCTCTCCGGGTCCGTGCACGAGCCGATTCCGGGGCTGACGATCTCCAACGGGCTGCGGCCCGGGCTCGCCGGGTTCGCCAAGTCCCTCGCGGACGAGCTGGGGCCTCGCGGGATCCGGGTCGTGGGCCTGCTGCCGGGGCGCATCGACACCGACCGGGTGCGCGAGCTGGACGGCCTGTCCGCGGACCCGGAGGCCACTCGCGCGGCCGCCGAGTCGCGGATCCCGCTGCGCCGGTACGGGGCGCCGGAGGAGTTCGGCCGCGCCGGAGCGTTCCTGCTGTCCCCGGCGGCCTCCTACCTCACCGGAATCATGGTCCCGGTGGACGGTGGCTTCCGGCACGGGTTCTGAAAACCTCCATGGGGCTCAACTGACCCGCTCCGCCCGGTGCTTGGCCGCCCGCATCCTGACCTCCGCGGGCAGCGAGGCCAGTCCGGCCGACTCCCGCGCGTGGGTCAGCGCCTGATCGGTCAGCTCCGTCAGCGCCGTCCCCGGGTCCACATGCGGCTCCAGCAGCAGCCGTACGCGGGCCTCGGGGGCGTTTCTGCGGCCGGTCAGGTGGGTCCGCGCCCGGTGGACGCCGTCCGTCGACGCCGCCTCGTCGGCCAGTACGGACTCCAGGGCGCGGCCCCGCAGCAGCGCGCCCTCTCCGTCGCCGGTCTCGACCAGGACCTCGGTGAGGCGGCGGCGCCGCAGGACCGCGGTCAGCCACCACAGGGCGAGCAGCACCAGGACCACGAGCACCGCGATGACGGTCGGCCACCACCAGCCCTCGGCGCGCCAGCGGGTGCGCTCGGCGTCGTCGAGCAGGACGTCGTTCTTGCCGTCGTGGATCCACCAGGACGGCGGGTCAAGGCCCAGGCCGACGGCGAGCACGGAGCCGCCGAGCAGGACCAGGACGACGCCGATGACCCCGAGCAGGACGCGGTTGACGACCCTCAGCACGGCGCTCACCCCTTCCGTCCGGGCCGTCGTACATGCACCGAGAGCGCGGGCGGCCGGGACAGGCCGAGGCCGCGGATCGCTTCGGCGAGGACGTCGTCCAGGTCGGCGCGCACGTCGTCCAGGTCACGGAAGTGGGAGACCGCGCGGACGTCGGCCCGCCTGCGGCCCATCCGGACCCCTACCGACTGCACGCCCGAGATCTCCATGGCCCGGTCGCGCAGGGCCAGGGCGGCGGCCTCGCGATCGAGTCCGGCGCGGACGTCGGGGTGGGTGCGGGTCATCGGCAGTACGGCGCGCAGGCCGGGGGTGGTGGCCAGGACGACCAGCCACAGGCCGAGCGCGACGGCGACGCCCGCGCCGACCAGCACCCAGGTGTCGTCGAGGGGGCGCTCGGCGAGCTGCCGGGCCAGTTCGCGCCGCCACTCCATCGCGGACCGGTCGGTGCGCACGGCGACGACGTCGTACAGGAAAGCGCCCGCGAGGACCAGCAGGAGCACGGCGACCACGGCGGCCGGGACCCGACGGGCCGACCAGAAGCGGCCGTTGGCGCCGTTCTCGCCGTCCAGGACGGGCGGCGGCGGGTCGAAGGCGGCCGCGGAGGCGTTCTGGTCGAGTGTGCCGGTGCCGGTCGCCTTCTCGACGACCGGCAGGGGTCGTGTGGTGCCCTCGGTGCCCTCCGAGCCCTGGGGCTCGCTCATCGCGTCCTCCCCTGCGCCGCGCCGTGTGCCGAGTGCAGCCGCTCCACCTGAACGGCTACCTCCGGCACCTCCATGCCCACCAACGCGCCTACCCGCTCGGCGACATGACGACGCACGGCGGCGCAGCGGGCGCCGATGTCGGTGGGGTAGTCGAGTTCGAGGTGGACGCGGACGCGCGCGATGTCGTGGTGGACGACCACGCCCGCGTGCGGGGGCGCCGCGTCCCCGGGCAGCGGGCCGAGGGCCTCGCGGGCGGCCTGGGAGGCGATCTTCGCCACGACCCGGTCCGCGATCCGGGTGGAGCCGCGCTCACCGGGCGGCACGGCGGCCCGCGGCAGGCGGACCTCACCGGGGTCGACGCTCACCTACGTCACCGCCGGTCGCGCCGGTCGTCGCGGCTGCGGAAGAAGTCACCGAGTTCCAGGTCCCCTTCGAGGAACCGGCCGACGACGAAACCGATGGCGCCCAGCGCGGCCACCAGCAGGAAGGCGCCGAACCCGCCGAAGTACCCGGCGAAGCCCAGCGCCATGCCGGCGATCATGCCGACCACGGCCATGCTCATGGTGCGCTCCCCTCAGCGGTACGACGTCCGGTCACTGGATCCTGGGCTCCAGTTCCTCTTCCTCCTCCTCGGGCAGCTTCACATCGCTCACCGCGATGTTGACCTCGACCACTTCCAGGCCGGTCATGCGCTCCACCGCGGAGACCACGTTCTCCCGGACCGCCCGCGCGACGTCGGCGATGGAGACGCCGTAGTCGACGACGATCTCCAGGTCGAGCGCGGTCTGCACCTCGCCGACCTCGGCTTTCACACCACGGGTGACCGATTTCGAGCCGCCGCCCGGCACCCGGTCCCGCACCGCGCCGAAGGTCCGGCTGAGGCCGCTGCCCATCGCATGCACGCCGAGCACGTCCCGCGCGGCGAGGCCCGCGATCTTCTCGACGACGCCGTCGGCGATGGTGGTCCGCCCGCGGGTGGACGGGTCACCGCCGCCGCGCTTGACGGCCTTACGGGTCTGTACGGTCGGCTCCTGCTCGACCTGGGACTTCTGTGTCGTGTCGCTCATCGCCGTACGTCCCTTTCGGTTCGTCCTCCTTCGACCACCGTAAGTGCGGTTGCCCCATCGCGCCCCGGGGATGCGGCAGGCTGGGGTAATGACGGCGGACGGATGGACGCGGGCGGTACGGCATCAGCTGGGGTTGGGCAGGCTGCTGCCCCTGGGCGGCGCGCGGGACGGCGCGTGGATCGCGGAGCAGGCGGCCGTAACAGCGTTGGAGCGCGCGGCGGACGGCATGCCGGGGGTGCGCCTGGGCGCGCTGCGGATCGCGCTCGCGGACCCCGCGCGGGCGCAGGAGCCCGTCGTACCGCCGCCGCCGAGCGCGTTGTCGCCCGGAGCGCTGCGGGTGACGGCGGAGTTCGCGGCGACGGCCGCGGAGCCGCTGCCCTCGGTGGCGGACCGGCTGCGCTCGGCGCTGGCCGAGGCGGCGACCGAGGGACTGGGGCTGACGGTCACGGAGGTGGACCTGCGGGTGACGGCCCTGCTGGAGGAGGCGCCGGAGGCCGCGCCGCAACGGCAGCAGGAGCCGCCGTCGGCGCGGGGGCCCGCGGACGGCGACGAGTCCCGCGCCGCGCGGGCCGCGCTCGCGGTGCCGGGCGTGGTCGGCCTCGCCGGGGCGCCGGTCGGCCTCGGCCGGCCGGTGCACATCGAGGAACGGCCCGCCGAAGCCGCGCTGCCCGCGCGTCATGTCCGGCTGGAGCTCGCCGTGGCCGCGGACCACCGGGCCGTGGAGGTGGCCCGCGCGGTCCGCGCCGAGGTGACGAAGGCGCTGCCGGATCACCCGACGGTGGCGGTCCTGGTCACCGCCGTCGTCGGGTGAGCACTGTCGGGTGAGCGCTCACTCCCCTACGCCGGCGAGGTCCCGCAGCCGGCGCGCCTGGGCGGCGCGTTCGGCGACGCGCTGGTCCTCGTAGGTGCGGTCCGTGGCGCCGCGCAGCAGGGCCTTGGTCTCGACGACCGCGTCCCGGGGCACCGCCAGCAGGGCGGCGGTGAGGTCGCGTACGGCGTCGTCGAGCTGGTCGGCGGGCACGGCGACATTGGCCAGGCCGGTGCTGACGGACTCCTCGGCCGTGACGAAGCGCCCGGTGGCGCAGATCTCCAGCGCCCGGGCGTAGCCGACGAGGCCCACCAGGGGGTGGGTGCCGGTCAGGTCGGGGACCAGGCCGAGGCTGGTCTCGCGCATGGCGAACTGCACGTCGTCCGCGACGACGCGCAGATCGCAGGCGAGAGCGAGCTGGAAGCCCGCCCCGATGGCGTGCCCCTGGACGGCGGCGATGGACACGAGGTCACTGCGCCGCCACCAGGTGAACGCGTCCTGGTACTCGGCGATCGTCGCGTCGAGCTCGGCGTCGCTGCCGCGCGCGAGATCGATGAACGACGGCTCGCCGTCGAAACCCTCCGGCGTGAACGCCTGCCGGTCGAGTCCGGCCGAGAAGGACTTGCCCTCGGCCCGCAGCACGACGACCCGGACGGATCCGGGCAGCAGCCGACCGGCCTCGGTCAGCGCCCGCCACAGAGCGGGGCTCTGCGCGTTGCGCTTGTCGGGGTTGGTCAGCGTCACCGTGGCGACTGCGTCGTCGACGGTGAGTCGTACGCCGTCCTTGTCGAGAACCGGGTCGAGCGAAGCCATGGAGCGCCTCCGATGCTGTGCGGTCAGCTAAGTGACTGCACAGTAACCACCCGGCCGGTCGGACTGAACGACCGGGTGGCCACCGTCGAAGGCGATGGGCCGCCCGAGGTCAGCCCGCGGCTTTCTTGCCGCGTGTCGCCCCGCCACGCCCACGCAGCGTGACGCCCGACTCGCTGAGCATCCGGTGTACGAAGCCATACGAGCGGCCGGTCTCCTCGGCCAGCGCCCGGATGCTCGCACCGGAGTCGTACTTCTTCTTCAGGTCTGCCGCGAGCTTGTCGCGCGCGGCGCCGGTTACCCGGCTGCCCTTCTTCAGAGTCTCGGCCACCCGTGCCTCCTCATGGGAAGTGCGCTCTGGTCTCCTCATGATCACCCCTCCTGGGCTTCATGGCCACCCATTCAGCAAGGTCCGTGAGACACGGATTTGACGACAGGAGTAGGTCCACACAAGGGGAATGCCTGATTCCGCACGGCCTCCGCCGTACCGCTGAACGGGTTGTTCCGCGAAGCTCCAGGTCAGGGACGCACGACGGCCGAGCCCTTGTCGACAAAGGGCTCGGCCGCGATTTCGATGTAGGACACACCTCGGTACGAGGAGATCTCACACAGATGATGGATCACGGATCGGCCGAATGATCCATACGCAGTGGATCAACCATTCGATCAAGCGAGGGCGACGAGATCCGCGTAGTCCGCGCCCCACAGGTCCTCCACGCCGTCCGGCAGCAGAATGATCCGTTCCGGCTGGAGCGCCTCCACGGCGCCCTCGTCGTGGGTGACCAGAACGACCGCGCCCTTGTAGGTGCGCAGCGCGCCGAGGATCTCCTCGCGGCTGGCCGGGTCGAGGTTGTTGGTCGGCTCGTCGAGCAGCAGCACGTTCGCCGAGCTGACCACCAGGGTCGCGAGCGCGAGACGGGTCTTCTCGCCGCCGGAGAGGACCCCGGCCGGCTTGTCGACGTCGTCGCCGGAGAACAGGAACGAGCCCAGCACCTTGCGGACCTCGACGAGGTCCATGTCGGGCGCGGCGGAGCGCATGTTCTCCAGGACCGTGCGCTCCGGGTCGAGGGTCTCGTGCTCCTGGGCGTAGTAGCCGAGCTTGAGTCCGTGGCCCGGGGTGACCTCGCCGGTGTCGGGCTTCTCCACCCCGCCGAGCAGGCGGAGCAGGGTGGTCTTGCCGGCGCCGTTGAGGCCGAGGATGACGACCCGGGAGCCCTTGTCGATGGCCAGGTCGACGTCGGTGAAGATCTCCAGCGAGCCGTACGACTTCGACAGGCCCTCGGCGGTCAGCGGGGTCTTGCCGCAGGGCGCGGGCTCCGGGAAGCGCAGCTTGGCGACCTTGTCGGAGACGCGCACCGCCTCCAGGCCGGAGAGCAGCTTGTCCGCGCGGCGCGCCATGTTCTGCGCGGCAACCGTCTTGGTGGCCTTGGCGCGCATCTTGTCGGCCTGCGAGTGCAGCGCGGCGGCCTTCTTCTCGGCATTGGCGCGCTCGCGCTTGCGGCGCTTCTCGTCGGCCTCGCGCTGCTGCTGGTAGAGCTTCCAGCCCATGTTGTAGACGTCGATCTGGGCGCGGTTGGCGTCCAGGTAGAACACCTTGTTGACGACCGTCTCGACCAGGTCGACATCGTGGGAGATCACGATGAAGCCGCCGCGGTAGGTCTTGAGGTAGTCGCGCAGCCAGACGATCGAGTCGGCGTCGAGGTGGTTCGTCGGCTCGTCGAGCAGCAGGGTGTCGGCGTCCGAGAACAGGATCCGGGCCAGCTCGATACGGCGGCGCTGACCGCCGGAGAGGGTGTGCAGCGGCTGGCCGAGCACCCGGTCGGGGAGGTTCAGCGCGGCGGCGATGGTGGCGGCCTCGGCCTCGGCGGCGTAACCGCCCTTGGTGAGGAACTCCGTCTCCTGGCGCTCGTACTGCTTCATCGCCTTGTCGCGGGTGGCGCCCTTGCCGTTGGCGATGCGCTCCTCGTTCTCGCGCATCTTGCGGATCAGGACGTCCAGGCCGCGCGCGGACAGGACACGGTCGCGGGCGAGCACGTCGAGGTCGCCGGTGCGCGGGTCCTGCGGGAGGTAGCCGACCTCGCCGGAGCGGGTGATGGCGCCGCCGGCGGGGATGCCCTCGCCGGCCAGGCACTTGGTCAGGGTGGTCTTGCCGGCGCCGTTGCGGCCGACCAGACCGATGCGGTCGCCCTTGGCGACTCGGAAGGTAGCGGACTCGATGAGAACACGGGCGCCGGCGCGCAGCTCGATGCCGGTGGCGGAGATCACGGTCAGACTCCAAGGCGGGGTCGTATGCGGAAGGGGCGGCTGAGGACGTTCCCGCCGTCTAATGCGCGAGGAGAATGGCCATGCGGCCAGTCTAACGGGGCCGTGCAAGCGGTTTTCGGCCGCTGGGACCCTTACCGGCGAGGGGGCGGTGGCCCCGGGTGATCCGTCCGGCGCGGTGAGCTGGGACGTCCGCGCCGCTCTGGGGGACGGCGGGCGGCCTCACGTGACGTTCGGCACGCACGGAGCAATCGGCGCCCTTTTTGGAAGTGGCGGGCCGGTCCCCCGTTCGGCGGCTTGTCCGGCGCGCGGTCCGGGGTGGGGGCGAGGATGGCCGCGGGGGGCACGACGTACGCGGAGGCCCCATGCAGTTCGATGACGACGCGCGGCTGGACACCTCCGAGGTGCAGGACGTGCGCGGCCGCCGGACTGCTGGCGCTGGTACTGGCGCTGCTTCTCGGGGTCGGGCCGGACCAGCTGGGCCTGAGCGACGGGAGCGAGCAGCCCGCCGCCACGGCGTCGAACCTGGCGCAGGTCCAGCAGTCGTGCCGGACCGGGCGGGACGCCAACACCCGGGACGACTGCCCCATGGTGGCGGTGGTCAACAGCGTGCAGGACTTCTGGGACGAGGAGTTCACCCGGCGGGGCGGCGCGTACGGGCGGTCCCCGACGGTTCTATTGTCCGGGCGACCGCAAGGTCTATCCGGACCTGGGGTTCTTCGACGACCTGCGGACGACGTTCGGCGCGAGCGGCGGGCCGTTCGCGCAGGCATACGTGGTGGCGCACGAGTACGGCCACCATGTGCAGGACCTCACGGGCACGCTGGGTCGGTCGCGGGACGGGCGGACCGGGGCGGACAGCGGCGCGGTGCGGGTGGAGCTCCAGGCCGACCGCTACGCCGGGGTGTGGGCCCACCACGCGACCACGACGAAGGACGAGTCGACCGGGCGGCCGCTGATCACCAGCCTCACCGACGCCGACATCGCCGACGGTCTGGACGCGGCGGCGGCCGTGGGCGACGAGAGCGGGGACATGGCCCGCTGCGACACCTTCCGCTGAGGCGTTGTCAGTGGTCGCTGAGACACTGACGGCAGTGCGGATTCCCAGACGGATTACGGCTTTTCAGGCACGACTCAGGCGGACGGCAAGGGAGTGATCGGCATGGCGGGCACGGAGAGCGGGCGTCCGAGCATCTATCCGACGGTGTTGTACGCGGACGCGCGCGCCGCGATCAGGCAGCTCACCGAGGGCCTCGGCTTCACCGAGCTGACGGTGTACGAAGGTGAGGACGGCTCGGTGTTCCACGCCGAACTGGCTCAGGGCAACGGTGCGGTGATGGTCGGTTCGAAGGGGCGCGGTGGCGTCTTCGACTCGGCGATGAAGGGCGCGGGCCCGGTGGGGGTGTACGTCGTGGTGGACGACGTGGACGACCACCACCGGCGCGCCGTGGAGCACGGCGTGGAGATCCTGATGCCCCCGACGGACCAGGACTACGGCTCCCGGGACTACATGGCCCGGGACGCCGAGGGCAACATCTGGAGCTTCGGCACGTACGCGCCGGAGACCAGCGGCTAGTTCCCGCCCGTGTGCACCTGGAAGGCGGCCCGGCGGACGGCCTTGGCCAGGGCCGGGTCGGGGTGTGCGGCGGCCAGGGCGACCAGGACCTGCACGGTGCGCGGGTGGCCCACCGAGCGGACCTCGTCCAGGAGGGCGGGGACCGTGGGCTGGAGCGCGGATTCCAGGTGGCGGACGAGCATGGGGGCCTCGCCGTGGTCGGCGACCGCGGCGGCGGTGTCGACCCAGAGCCAGGTGGCCTCTTCCCGGGTGAGGACCTCATGGGCGTCCTCGGGGTCGACCCCGTCGTGCTCGGCCAGCCACAGCAGGGCGTACGGCCGCAGCGTCGCGTCCTCGGCCACGGACCGTACGTCGGGCTCGGCGGGGGCGCCGACGACGCGCAGCGCCTCGAAGGCCAGGCCGCGCAGCAGGGCGTCCTCGCCGCGGGCGGCGTGGATCAGCTCGGTGACGGCGCTGCCGACGGTGCGGGCGGCGAGCCAGGCTCGGTACTCGGCGCGGGCGGCGTTGGGGCGGAGCTGGGCGCAGCCGCGGAGCATGTCCTCGGCGGCCTGCTCGATGTTCCCGGCGGGGCTCTGCGCGGCGACGCAGATCTGCTCCAGCTTGACCCAGACCGCCCAGCTGCCGAGCGGGGTGAGGGTGGCCTGGCCGTCGCCGTAGGTGAGGGCGCCCACCGAGGCGAGGGCGTGCAGGGCCCAGTCGAGGAGAGGGGCGAGGGGGGTGTCCTCGGCGCAGGCGTCGGGGTCCGGCTCGGGCTGCGGGCCGAAGGGGATCTCGCAGCGCTCGGTGCGCAGTTCGGTGACGCGCTGCTCCAGCAGGTCGAGAAGTTGCGCCACCGGCACGGGGCCGGCGGACAGCTGGAGGAAGGAGAGCACCTGGGGCATGGCCGAGACGACCTCGGCGACGGTAGCGGGCTCGTGGTCGACGGGCTCCGGGTAGGCGAGCGACCAGGCGTCGAAGAGGGCGACCCAGCCGCGCAGTACGGCGGTGTCGTCGCGGTGCCAGGCGCGCAGCCGCCACCCCGGGCGGGCGCTGTCGCCGTGCACCTCGATGAGGCCGGCGAGGCGGGCGGTGTCCCAGTCGGCGCGGACCTGAGCGGCGGTCAGGTGCAGATCGGCGGCGGCCCGTTCGGCGGTCGCGTCGGAGAGGGCGCCCTTGCCGTCGGAGTGCGCGCCGTCGCGGCCGGGGCGCAGGGCGGCATCGGCCCAGTGGGCGACGCGGGCCGCGGCGGCCAGGCCGGTGCGCGCCATTCCGGCCAGTTCCGCGGGGGCCGGGGTGCCCTCCGGGGGGCGCGGTGCGGCGCGGCGGGGGCGCCGCTGGTTCACAGCTCTGGGGGCGGCGGCCAGGGGTCGGGGGCGGACGAGTCGAAGCCTGGAGTCGCGCGGGATACGGGACGTCACGGGTGCAGTCTTCCGGTTGACGGTCCGAAAACCCAAACGGAATGTCACGAGGGGCGACGGGGATGGCCAACGCACGGGGTCCCGCGAGCGGCGGGGGACCGATAACAGGCCAGTCGTACGGGGTTAAACGGAACGCGCGGGGCCGGTCCCGAGGAGGTGCGGGACAGTGCGCTCACATGAGGGGGGTCAGGAAGCGGCGCAGGGATTCCTCGTAGGACTTGGGGTCGGCGTTCCACATGGCGCCGTGGGGAGCGCGCTTGACGGTGTGGAGGTTGACCAGGTTGGGACGGGCGTCCGCGAGGCGGCGGGAGTGGATCCAGGGGGCGACGGTGTCGTCGGGGCCGTGGAAGATCAGGGTCGGCACGGTGAGCGTGTCCGGGCTGTCGCCGGGGGTGGCATGGTCGCCGTACAGGCCCGTACGGCCCTGGGCGGCGCGGACGGCCAGCGGGAGCAGGGCACCCGGGGTGCGGCGGGCCGCGGCGAGGGCGCGCAGGGTCGCCTCCCAGTTGAGCACCGGGGAGTCCAGGACGAGCCCGGAGACGCGGTCGCGCAGTCCGGAGTGGGCGGCTGCGCGCAGGGCCATGGTGGCGCCGATGGACCAGCCGAGCAGGACGACCTGTTCGGCGCCGTAGCGCACGGCGTAGCGGATCGCCGCGTCCAGGTCGCGCCACTCGGTCTCGCCGAGGTGGTTGAGGCCGTCCGGGGAGCGGGGTGCGCCGAGGTCGCCGCGGTAGGCGAGGGCGAGGACCGGGAACTTGCGGGCGGCGAGGAACTCCATGACGTTCATGGACAGTTCGCGGGTGGTGCCGAGGCCGTGCACCGCGATGACCCAGGTGGTGCGGGTGCCGGGGACGAACCACGCGGGCAGGGAGCCGAGTTCGCCGGGGATGTCGATGTCGGCGTGGTCGAGGCCGAGGGCGGAGCCGGGGTCACCGACGTAGAGGTTGGGGGTGAACCAGACGCGGTCGCCGGGGGCGAGGGTGCCGTGGGTGACGCGTTCCAGGCGGCGGACCGCGGTGTCGGCGGTGTGGGTCGCCGTGGGGAGGACGGGGCCGACGACCGCGTGCGAGCCGTCGCCGCCGAGGCCGTAGGTGCCGGGGCGCAGGGAGGCCAGGTCACGGGTGAGCGTGATCTGGCCGGCCGCCGTGCCGTGCACCGTGAGCCGGGGTTCGGTGGGCAGGGGTCTGCCGGGGGGCGCCTTGAGCGCGGCGTCGCTGGCGAGGCGGCCGGCGGCCACGCTTGCCGCGCCGGCGGCCAGGGCCATGGTGACGGCTGCGGCCGTCGCTGTGACAGTGCGCACGGGTCCAGTGTCCTGGCGGACCCCGTCAGCGGCCAGTGGAGGGACGGATGCGGGTGACGGGGGGCTCGGCGGGTCGGGGCTCGGCGGGTGGGGGGTGCTGCGGGGTGGGGGTTGCTGCGGGGGTGGGCTCGCTCGCCCGCGCGTGCGGGGTGCCGCTGCGCCCACCCGTGCCGCCCCAGCGGCACGATTACCCGCAGCTAGGTGGGCTGACCGTAACCCCGGAGCTTTTGCTGCACCTCGGCCAGCTGCTCGCCCGACAGCAGTGACGGCGTCAAGCCCGGCACCGAAGATGCCGTCAGCCACACTCGGCACATCCACTCCAGCTGCGCCGTGCGGTCGTAGGCCTGGGACAGGGTCGTGCCGTAGGTCATCGTGCCGTGGTTCTGGAGTAGGCAGGCGGTGCGGTCGGTCAGGGCTCGGAGCATGTTCTCGGCCAACTCCTCGGTGCCGTATGTCGCATACGGGGCAACCCGGGCGGGGCCGCCGAGGTCGGCGGTGATGTAGTGGATCGCCGGGACCTCCTGGACCAGCGTCGAGACCGCCGTGGCATGCACCGCGTGGGTGTGGACGACGGCGCGGGCGTCGGTGGCGCCGTAGACGGCGAGATGCATCGGCAGCTCACTGGTCGGCCGGAGCGTTCCGAGCACCTGGCGGCCGGAGAGGTCGACGCCCGTGATGTCCTCGGGCGTGAGCCGGTCGTACGGCACTCCCGACGGTGTGACCAGGACCGTGTCCCCGACGCGCACCGAGACATTGCCAGAGGTCCCCACCACCAGCCCCTCGGAGACCGTCCGGCGGGCGGTGGCGACCAGGTCCTCCCAGGCCCGCGCCTCCTCCGGACGTACACCATCCGGCCACGGCTCCCGCACTTCCCGTGCGCTCTCCCCCGCTTCCCCCGCGCCCCGCCGCTTCCCTCGCTGCTCAGCCATGCCGCGATCCTGCCAGCCCTGTCCCCGAACGGCCGCCGGGCGGGGGCACTTTAGGACGGAAGTCAAACGTCCGGAAGGGCGCATAGAGGGGCAGAAGGATGCTTCTCCGTGCTTGGCCGGAGATCGACGGGCAATTCCTGAACTTCCACTACGCTCTGGCTGATTTGTTGTGCACGTCGCCATTCCGGGGGGAAACATGGCTCGTGATCGCAAACCGTCCCGCCACCGCGCCCGCGTTCTCGCGGCGTCCGTGGCAGCGCTGACCGTCGGGGGAACCGCGCTGGCCGAGACTCCGGCCGCCGCGGCGAGCCGGCCCAAGGGGCATGACGTCTCGTCCCACCAGAAGAACGTCGACTGGCAGCGCGCGAAGTCCAAGGGCGCCAGGTTCGTCTACGTCAAGGCGACCGAATCCCACACCTACCGCAACCCGTACTTCAACCAGCAGTACAACGGCTCCCGCGGGGCGGGCCTGATCCGCGGGGCGTACCACTTCGCCCTGCCGAACAAGTCGTCGGGGAAGACCCAGGCCGCGCACTTCGTACGCAACGGCGGCGGCTGGACGGCGGACGGCTGGACGCTGCCGCCCGCGCTGGACATCGAGTACAACCCGTACGACAAGGACCACAAGTGCTACGGCCTGACCCGGTCGAAGATGGTCAGCTGGATCAAGGCGTTCAGCGGCGAGGTCAAGCGGCTGACCGGCCGTCGGCCGGTGATCTACACGACCGCCCACTGGTGGAACACCTGCACGGGCGGCAGCCGGGCCTTCGCCGCGAATCACGCGCTGTGGGTGGCCCGCTACAACTCCACCAGCGCGGGCACGCTGCCGGCCGGCTGGTCGATGTGGACCTTCTGGCAGTACGACAACGGCGGCAGCCTGCCGGGTGACCAGAATCTCTTCAACGGGTCCCTGAGCCAGCTCAGGAAGTTCGCCCGGGGCTCCTGACCCTTGGGGCGACTAGGGGGCGCGGAGTCGCGCGGGGCCGCACAATCCAAACGGAAGGCCGAAACTCACCTTCGGACACCGTGCGGCCCGCCCCAGTTCACCTTCCGTTCATCCAGGTTACCTACGTTCGTCCGGCCAATGACTTCGAAAGATTGCCTGGGTAAATGGAAAGCTTCTCGCTGATCCTCGCGATTGTGGTGGTAACCGCACTCGCGTTCGATTTCACGAACGGTTTCCACGACACCGCCAACGCGATGGCCACCACCATCTCGACCGGTGCGCTCAAGCCCAAGGTCGCGGTGGCCATGTCCGCCACGCTGAACCTTGTCGGCGCCTTCCTCTCCGTGGAGGTCGCCAACACGATCTCCAAAGGTCTCGTCGACGAGACCGGCATCCGTCCCGAGGTCATATTCGCCGCCCTGGTCGGCGCGATCCTCTGGAACCTGGTGACCTGGCTGGTGGGCCTGCCCTCCAGTTCCTCGCACGCCCTCATGGGCGGTCTGATCGGCGCCACCATCGCGTCGGCGGGCGTCGGCGCGGTCCACGGTGACGTGCTCGTCACCAAGGTCCTGATCCCGGCCATCGCCGCCCCGCTGGTCGCGGGCATCGCGGCGATGCTGGCGACGAAGCTGATGTACTCGCTCGGCAAGAAGGCCGAGGGCAGCAAGTCCTCCGAGAAGGGCTACCGCGCCGGGCAGATCGCCTCCGCCGGTCTGGTCTCCCTCGCCCACGGCACCAACGACGCCCAGAAGACGATGGGCATCATCACCCTCGCCCTGGTCGCCGGCGGCACCCTCGCCCCCGACTCCGATCCGCCCATGTGGGTCATCCTCTCCGCGGGCCTCGCCATCGCGCTCGGTACGTACCTCGGCGGCTGGCGGATCATCCGCACCATGGGCAAGGGCCTCACCGACCTCCAGCCGCAGCAGGGCTTCGCCGCCCAGACCAGCGCGGCGACGGTCATCCTGGCCTCCTCCCACCTCGGCTTCTCCCTCTCCACCACGCACTCCGTCTCCGGCTCGGTGATGGGCGCGGGGCTCGGGCGCAAGGGTGGTGTCGTGCGCTGGTCGACGGCCACGCGGATGTTCGTCGCGTGGGGTCTGACCCTTCCCGCGGCAGCGCTGGTCGCTGCGATCGCGGAGTGGGTCACGGGCTTCGGCAGCTGGGGTACCGGCCTTGTCGCGGTGTTCCTGGTCGCCTCCAGTGCGGCGATCTGGAAGATCTCGCGTCGTGAGGTCGTCGACCACACGAACGTCAACGGGACCGAGGAGCCCGCGGGTGTCGTGACTACGGCGATGGCCGCGGTCACCCCGCCGCCGACGGGCCCGGTGGCCGAGGACCTCGCGGCGACGATCCCGGCCCCCGCGGGCGAGCCGGCTCCGTCGCAGGCCACCGTCTGACCCCCCACGCAGCGAAGGAAACATCACCATGAAGATCGACTGGGCGGCCCTCGGCTCCGTCTTCGGCGTCAGCCTCGTGGTCACCGTGGCCCTCGTGGCCCTCTTCACCCTCGGCATCTCGGGCCTCGCCCGCCGCGAGCGGGCGGCGGAGCAGGGCGGCACCGCGACAGCGGCGGTCACGGGCGCGTACGCGTGCTTCGCGGCGTGCGCTGCGGCGGTGGGGTACGGGATCTATCTGATCGTGGCCTGACGCCTCTCGGCACGGACTCGCGCCCTGTTCCGGGATCCCCTAGCGGGGGTCTGCGGCACAGGGCGCTTTCGCGTACGCCGCGGGTGGGAGGTCCTCCCTGAGGGCGCGCGGGTCGTAGTCGCCGAGCGAACCGCACAGGGTCTTGACGAGGGAGCCCTCATCCAGCGGGATCGTCCCGATCCCCCAGTCCGTGCCGTAGTGAAGGACGTTGTCGGCGATGCGCCAGGCGCCGTCCGACCAAAGGGTGCCCAGAGAACCGATGGGCTCCTCCCCATGCTCGGACCAGAGCTCGGCATCGGAAGCACCGTGGCCAAACCCCGATGCCAGCACGATCCGCCCGTCACTGCCGTAGGCACCGATCATGGTGTTGCCTCGGGCGGGTAGCTGGTGATCTCTTTCTCCCGTGGCGGGGTTCACCACAACCGTCTCGTCGCGGAGCATCACCGCCAAGCGCTCGCCGTCGTCCCGGAAACGCATCCCCAGTCGCTGAAAATCGTCCGGGAGGAGCCCCAGGCGCCGTGTCGTGGCGTGCCCGCTCTCATCCTCCGGGTCCCAGAAGGTGACCGTCCCATCCCGTCTGAGAACCCAGGCCGTTCCGTTCTTCGGCGAGACCTCGACCGCCAGGCAGTGAGCCTGGCTCTTCACTCGCGGATCACCGCAGTCGGGCGCGTGCGCGGAGGTGAGGCCGCCGTCCGCGCCGAGCCGCTGAACACCACCTGCGCCAAGCATGAGGAAGTCATCGCTTCCCAAGGCACGGATGTCCCGCACGAGAGGATCCCCCGTGGGGCTTGGTCCACCGTCCGGGGCTTTCCTCACCAGACGCAGCCCAGTGGTACCTACCTCGTAGAGCGCCCACCCCATGTCCCCCCAGGCAACAAGCGCGCGACCACTTCTGCTGAAGACGGCAGAGTCGGGGGACTGCATACCAAACTCACCCCAATCGGCGCGCAGTTCCCGCCATCGATTCCCGCCGCGCACCGAGAGCACAAGGCGGCCCTCCAGCAGTGCTGACGCATCGACGGTTCCGACCACGGCCAACTCCTGGCCGGACGGAGCGAACGCGGCCGACTCTTTCCAGTCCTGCATCGGCACGTGCCGTACCGGATCCAACCGGAAGGTCACCAGATCCCGGTTGCACAGGACATGCAGGACCGGGCCCCTTCCAGTCGGCGACGTGATGAGGTCGAGAGGGTTGTCGGGGCATTCCTCCCGGATGTCCGCGTAGGCCAAGGGGCGAGAGGTCACGTAGTCCGCACCCGTTTCGACGTCATGCCAGAGGATGTCACCCGTCGCATCATTGGTGACGAAGCGGCCGGTCACCTCCGAGACCGTCTGCGAGCCGTATCTCCCCCCTACCGCAAGCCGCTTGCCGGTCGCCGGATCCTGATAGCTTCCGTCGAACTCTCGCTCCCCCACTACCCCGAGAGTCCGGCCTCCGGCCCCGATCAACATGGCGTCGAGGGGGTCCTTCCTCCATTGCTGCGCACCGGAGTCCAGCGCGTGGGCACGCACCGTCTCGGGATCCCTGACGTCACCCGTTGACGCTTCCTCGCCCAGGAGGATCAGTGGCGTGTTCTTCTCCGGTGCACCTGTGAGAGCGGCTTGCGTCAGGCAGGCCCCTGCTCGAAGCAGACCCGGCGGAGCACCCTTCGTGTGTCCCCGGTCCGTGTCGCGGAGGTACAGCCGCACTCGGTCCTGAAGTGTGCCCGTCAGGCACGGCCCGGATTCGGCTCCGTCCTTGCTCGCCACATGCAGCACGATCCGGCCGTCCGCCGAGAAGTCCAGGGCGAGGCTCTCTCCTTCAACCGGATCGTCACGCCTGGACCACTCGTCCACCGTCCCGCCGTCGGCCGACCGCCACACCTTGCCCTGCCCCTCGGGACCCGCTGCCACCACCCGAGCCCCGTCATCGCTCACCGCCACAGAGTCGGCCCCCTCGGGCACACCGTCCAGGTCGTGCTTCTCTGGCTTCCCGACGGCGAGCCCGGTGATCACATCACCACGTACCCCGCCCTGATCATCCTCCGTCAGCACCGCCACCCGGCTCCCGTCCGCCGAGGCGGCCAGGGCGGTGACTCGCCCTCCCAGGAACCCCTCCACGACGCTCTGTGCCATGGCCATGCCCGGATACACCTCCAACAGCGCCCTGTACGTCTCCTCGGTCGGCTCCGTCCGATGCGCCAACACGGCAAGCGCGGCCCCCTCGACCGGATCACTGGTGAACCGGTCCGTCGCCAGGGTCGCCAGTTCGTTCGCCGCCGCCTCCCTGTCCCTCCGATCCGCGTCCCGGCCCGCCTGCGTGACGAAGTAGGTCAGTGTCGCCGCGAGCACGGCCAGCGCCGCCACCAGCGCCACCCCCGTACGCCCCCGCCGCACCGATCGCCGTTGGTAAGCCTTGCTGCTGCGGATGAACTCGTTTTCCGACACGGACAGTTCAGTGGGCCGCAGTGCAGCCGTCGTCCGCGCCGTCACCAACTCCTGCCCGCGCAGCAGCAGATCGTCATGACGTCTGCTGTCTTCCCATTCCCTCAGACGGCTCCGCAACTTCTCGTGCCACGTCAAGAACACCCGCGACTCGTCCAACCACCGCCGCAGCGTCGGCCATTGCCGCACCAGCGCCTCATGCGCCAGCGCCACCGTCTCCCGCCCCGAACTGTCCCTGGAGATCACCAACAGTCGAGTGCCCGCCAACGCCTGTGCCGCAGTGCGGAGTTCCGGTGGGAGTTGGTCGAAGGCACGCGCCACCCGTGCGTACTCCTTGCCCCGCACCGGACGGGCCAGCCGCTCGAACAGCCGCCGGGCCGTTGCCTCGTCCGGACCGTCCGGGGGCTTGCACACCTGGGCCAACTGTTGGTCGGCGTAGCGGGACAATGCGCCCTCCACTCCGCCGATCTCCCGGTACGCCGCATGCGTCAGGCGGCCGTGCTCTCTGCGGTCCCAGAGTTCGGCCAGGGTGAACTCAACCAGGGGCAGGGCTCCTGGCTCGCCGCCCGCCTCCGCCACCAGCAGTTCGGGCAGGCCCGGTTCGAACTCCATCCCGGGGATCGCGTCGATCGGGCGGCGGACCACCTCGTCCAGTTGGGACGGGGTCATCGGCGCGACCATCTGGACCGTGCCGCTCAGTGCCTCCGCCCGGCCGCCGGTGACCAACTCCTCCAGGGAGGCCGAGCGCAGGGTCGCGAGGACGCGTAGGCGGCGGCCTTCCGGGTGGGCCGCCCTGGCCATCGGCAGCAGTACGTCCAGCAGCGCTCTCGCGTCCGCCGGGCGTGCTCCTACCGTCTCCTCGAACTGGTCCAGCAGGATGACGTGGCCCGCCGGGCCCGACTCCTCCAGGATGCGGGCGCCGAGCAGCGTCGCCGCCGAGCCGTCCTGGCCCAGGGTGCGCGCCAGCTCCCGTACCGGAGGGAACTGCCCTCCCAGCGCCTCCGCCAGCGTCCTGACCGGGTCCGTGTCCGGCTGGCCCGCGAAGTCCGTCACCGTGTGGCCCGCCGAGCGCAGCAACGGAAGTACTCCCGCTCGTACCAGCGACGACTTGCCTACGCCCGACGCTCCCGCCACCGGGACGAAAGGGTGCTCGCGCAGTGCCGCTGCGATGCGTTCGCTGTCCGATCTGCGGGCGAAGAAGAGCGTTGCGTCCTGTTCGCGGAAGGGTTCCAGGCCGCGGAAGGGGGACGGGCGTAATCCCGGCTCCAGGCCCAACAGGAGCGCGGCCGGGATCAGGTACGCCGTGCTCGCACCTGTTCCTGTGTCCGCCGCCACCGTCATGCCCACGACGCCGGACTGTTCCGTGTCCCACACCGGGCCGCCGCTGAAGCCCCGGCCGATCGTCCGGCCCCGCGGCTCCATCGATGTCCAGCCCTTGCCCACCGGCGCCCGCAACCGGCCGTCCACCCACACGCCGTGGTCGTCGGTGAGGAGGGGGAAGCCGAGGACGCGGAAGGGGTGGTCCCAGACCGCTGTGCCGCCCGCGAAGCGGACAGGTGTGGTGCCGGGGACCACTAGCGACAGCCTGAGCAGCGCCATGTCGCCGCCGCCGTCCCCCGCCACCGGGCGCCAGTGCGTCACCGTCGCCGAGAGGCGGGCGGAGGGCGGGGTCAGCAGCGGGAAGTCGACGGTCACCGGGGCGGCGGGGGCCCCGGAGTCGGTCTCGGGCACCCCCAACGCGTTCGCCACCACATGGGCACACGTGCACAGCGTGCCCTCCGCGATCAGGAAGCCGCTGCCCGTGACCTGGCCGTCGTGACTCCAGAACCGGGCGATTCCGCGCGCGAGTTCGTCGTCAGGCGTGGGCGTCGGCATCGCGCTGCCCCGGAAGCGCCGGATCGTTCGCCCAGTTCATCGTCACCGTGAAGTGGGCCTCCGTGGAGCCACGCGCGACCACCACGCCCGCCTCCGCGCTCAGCGTGATGCCGAACTCGACCGTGACCGTTCCGGGTGGTCTGGGCAGTCCCCGCGTGCTCTCCAGGACCGCGCCCAGCGCGGGACGCACTCGGGCGAGCGCCTGCTGGAGGGTTTCCGCCGCCCCTGCGACCACGCCGCCGCGCGACACGCGCTGCACTCCGGCCGGCCCCTCGCCCTTCACCTCCAGCAGCACGATCTGCCCGTCGTCCAGCATCATTTCGCCCACGTACGCCACGGACCCGGCCCTCCCCCTCGGCTGTGCTCGGTCGGTCCCCGTATTCCAAGGCGTCACGCAGCGCAGCCGCAAGGTGCTCCCGAGTAGTCACCTCGTGTGGGTGACCCCGTGGGCCAAACCCGTCCCGCCGGACCCGATGTGGGCCTCAGCACACTCTCCCCTCGCAGGTCAACGGCAAGTTGACGGCCCTTCCGGGGCCGTGGTGGACTTCCGGAGCCAATTACGGCGGCAGGAGAGGAAGCCGGTGCGAGTCCGGCGCGGTCCCGCCACTGTCACCGGGGTAGGAACCCCCGGGAGCCAGGAACTCTCACCGCCGGTCTCGTCGTACCAGGGCGTGGACACCCTGAGTGAGGACATATCGCGATGCTCGCCTGCCGATCGACATCCAGCACCAGACCCGTTACTGACTCCGCGATCGGCTGAGCCGATGCGGGCCGATCGCGTCTTCGCGTACGGCGCCGCCGCCGGCCTCCTGGGTGACCTGCTCCTCGGCGATCCGCGCCGTGGGCATCCGGTCGCCGTGTTCGGGCGGGCCGCGGGCGCCGTGGAACGGCTGTTGTGGCGTGACGACCGGGGCCGGGGCGCGCTGCACGCCGGTGTGTGCGCCGGTGGTGCCGTTGCCCTGGGGGCGCTCGCCTCTCTTGCGGTACGCCGGTCCCCCGCCGCTTCCGTCGCGTTGACGGGCGTCGCCACCTGGGCCGTGGTCGGGGGGACTTCGCTGGCGCGCGAGGCCCGGGTGATCGGGCGGGCGCTGGAGGCGGGGGACGTCGAGGCGGCTCGGGCGCGGCTGCCGCATCTGTGCGGGCGGGACCCGCAGGCGCTGGACGCCGACGGGATCGCGCGGGCGGTCGTGGAGTCCGTCGCCGAGAACACCTCCGATGCGGTGGTGGGGGCGCTGGTTTGGGGGGCCTTGGGTGGAGTGCCCGGGCTGGTCGGGTTCCGGGCCGTCAACACTCTTGATGCCATGGTCGGTCACAAGTCGGCCCGTTATCGGCGGTACGGGTGGGCCTCGGCCCGGCTCGACGACGTCGCCGGGTGGCCGGGGGCACGGCTGACGGCCGTACTCGCCGCCGTCGCCGGGGGGAATGCCCGAGGTGCGGTACGCGCCTGGCGCACCGACGCGGTGAAGCACCCGAGCCCCAACGCCGGGCCGGTGGAGGCGTCGTTCGCGGGGGCGCTGGGGGTGCGGCTCGGCGGGACCTTGTCGTACGGCGGACGCATCGAGCATCGGCCGGTGCTGAACGGGGAGGGGCGTGCTGTGGACGTCGGGGACATCGAGCGGGCCGTACGGCTGTCTCGGCGGGTCGGTTGGCTGGCGCTCGGGGTGAGTGCCGTCGCGCGCGGCCTCGTGAAGGGAGCGCGATCATGACCGGCGGGGGACTGTTGGTCGCCGGGACCACCTCCGATGCCGGGAAGAGTGTCGTCACCGCCGGGATCTGTCGGTGGCTGGTGCGGCAGGGCGTGAAAGTCGCGCCGTTCAAGGCGCAGAACATGTCCCTCAATTCGTTCGTCACGCGCGAAGGCGCCGAGATCGGGCGGGCGCAGGCCATGCAGGCGCAGGCCTGCCGGGTCGAGCCGACCGCGCTGATGAACCCCGTGCTGCTCAAGCCCGGTGGGGACCAGAGCAGTCAGGTCGTGCTCATGGGAAAGCCCGTGGGTGAGATGAGTGCGCGCGGGTATCACGGCGGGCGGCAGCAGCGGCTGCTCGGGACCGTGCTCGACTGTCTCGCGGAGTTGCGGGGCACTTATGACGCGGTGATCTGTGAGGGGGCGGGCAGTCCGGCCGAGATCAATCTGCGGCGGACCGACATCGTCAACATGGGGATCGCCCGGAATGCCGGGTTGCCCGTGGTGGTGGTCGGGGACATCGACCGTGGGGGTGTGTTCGCCTCCTTCTTCGGGACCGTCGCGCTGCTGTCGCCCGAGGATCAGCAGCTCGTCGCCGGGTTCCTCGTCAACAAGTTCCGTGGCGATGTCTCGCTGCTGGAGCCGGGGCTCGACATGCTGCACGGGCTCACCGGGCGGCACACCTACGGCGTGCTGCCCTTCCGGCACGGGCTCGGGATCGACGAGGAGGACGGGCTGCGGGTGTCCCTGCGCGGCACCGTCCGGGAGTCCGTCGTCGCGCCGCCGGTCGGCGCGGACGTGCTGCGGGTCGCCGTCTGTGCGATCCCGCTGATGTCCAACTTCACCGACGTCGACGCGCTCGCCGCCGAACCGGGCGTCGTCGTGCGGTTCGTGGACCGGCCGGAGGAACTGGCCGACGCCGATCTCGTGGTCATCCCGGGCACCCGCGGCACCGTGCGGGCGCTGGAGTGGCTGCGGGAGCGCGGGCTCGCGGAGGCGATCCGGCGGCGGGCCGCCGAACAGCGGCCCGTGCTCGGCATCTGCGGTGGCTTCCAGATCCTCGGCGAGCACATCGAGGACGAGGTGGAGAGCCGCAGGGGCTCGGTGGACGGGCTCGGACTGCTGCCCGTACGGGTGCGGTTCGCGCGCGAGAAGACCCTCACCCGGCCGGTGGGGGAAGCCCTCGGAGAGCCGGTCGAGGGGTACGAGATCCATCACGGGGTCGCTGAAGTCGAGGGCGGTGAGCCGTTCCTGGACGGGTGCCGGGTCGGGCAGACCTGGGGCACCCACTGGCACGGCTCGCTGGAGTCGGACGGCTTCCGGCGCGCCTTCCTGCGCGAGGTGGCGGCCGCCGCGGGCCGCCGTTTCGTGCCGGCCGCCGACACCTCCTTCGCCGCGCTGCGCGAGGAGCAGCTCGACCGGCTCGGCGATCTGATCGAACAGCACGCGGACACCGACGCGCTCTGGCGGCTCATCGAGTCGGGCGCGCCACAAGGACTGCCTTTCATTCCACCGGGAGCGCCCGCATGAGCACAGTGTTGTTGTTGTCGACCGCCGACACGGATCTGCTGGCGGCCAGGGCCGCGTCCGGCGCCTCCTACCGGATCGGCAACCCGACCCGCGTGGACGTCGCCCAGGAGCTCCCCGGCCTGATCGAGGGCGCCGACATCGCCGTCGTACGGCTGCTCGGCGGCAAGCGGGCCTGGGAGGACGGGCTCGCCGCGCTGAAGGCGTCCGGTGTCCCGACCGTGCTGCTGGGCGGGGAGTCCGTGCCGGACGCGGAGTTGATGGCGGAGTCCTCGGTGCCTGCCGGTGTCGTTGCCGAGGCGCTGCGGTACCTCGTCGAGGGCGGGCCCGCCAACCTCACCGAGCTCGCCCGGTTTCTCTCCGACACCGTGCTGCTCACGGGCGAGGGCTTCGTCGAGCCGCAGAAGATGCCGGAGTACGGCGTCCATGGCGAGCGTGCCTTCACCGAAGGCCGCCCCACGGTCGGCGTGCTCTTCTACCGGGCCCATGAGATGAGCGGCAACACCGCCTTCGTGGACACCCTGTGCGACGCCGTCGAGGCGCGGGGCGCCAACGCCCTTCCCGTGTACTGCGGTTCACTGCGCGGCGCCGACGCGGGGCTGTACGAGATCCTCGGCAGGGCCGATGCGCTGGTCGCCACGGTGCTCGCCGCGGGCGGCACGCATGCCTCGCAGGCGTCGGCGGGCGGCGACGAGGAGGCGTGGGACATCGGGGCCCTCGCGGAGCTCAACATCCCTGTGCTGCAAGGGCTTTGCCTGACCTCCTCGCGCGCGGCCTGGGCCGATTCCGACGCCGCCCTCTCCCCCATGGACGCGGCGATGCAGGTCGCGATCCCGGAGTTCGACGGCCGTCTGATCACCGTGCCGTTCTCCTTCAAGGAGCAGGGCCCGGACGAGGTGCCGGTGTACGTCGCCGACCCGGAGCGGGCCGCCCGGGTCGCCGGGATCGCCGTACGGCACGCGCGGTTGAAGCACAAGCCGAACGCCGAGAAGAAGCTGGCCCTCGTCTTCACCGCCTACCCGACGAAGCACTCGCGCGTCGGCAACGCGGTCGGTCTGGACACGCCCGCGTCGGCGGTGCGCGTGCTGGACACGCTCCGGGACGCCGGTTACGCACTCACCGAATACCCCTCCGGTGGCGATGAGTTGATCCATCGGCTCATCGAGGCGGGCGGTCATGACGTCGAGTGGCTGACCGAGGACCAGCTCGCCGCCGCGCCCGCGCGGGTGCCGCTCGCCGACTACCGGGCCTGGTTCGACCAGCTCGACGACGAGCTGCGCGACGCCATGCTGGAGGCGTGGGGCGAGCCGCCGGGGTCGCTGTACGTCGACGGGGACGACATCGTGCTCGCCTCCCTCCAGTTCGGCAATGTCGTCGTGATGATCCAGCCGCCGCGCGGCTTCGGGGAGAACCCGATCGCGATCTACCACGACCCGGACATGCCGCCGTCCCACCACTACATGGCCGCCTACCGCTGGCTGGACAACAGCTTCGGCGCCGACGCGATCGTGCACATGGGCAAGCACGGCACGATGGAGTGGCTGCCCGGCAAGGGACTCGGGCTCAGCGGTGGCTGCGCGCCGGACGCGGTGCTCGGTGAACTCCCGCTGATCTACCCCTTCATCGTCAACGACCCCGGCGAGGGCACCCAGGCCAAGCGGCGCGGACACGCCACGGTCGTCGACCACCTGGTCCCGCCGATGGCGCGTGCCGACACCTACGGCGACCTGGCCAAGCTGGAGCAGCTGCTCGACGAGTACGCGCTCGTCTCCGACCTCGACCCGGCGAAGGCGCCGGCCGTGCGGGCGCAGATCTGGACGCTGGTGAAGGCGGCCGAGCTCCACCACGACCTGCATGTGGACGAGCAGCCGGACGACGAGGCGTTCGACGAGTTCGTCATGCACATCGACGGCTATCTGTGCGAGATCAAGGACGTGCAGATCCGCGACGGGCTGCACATCCTCGGCGGCGGTCCGGTCGGTGAGCCGCGGGTGAACCTGGTGCTCGCCGTGTTGCGGGCCGCGCAGGTGTGGGGCGGACAGGCGAACGCCCTGCCGGGGCTCCGGTCGGCGTTCGCGGCCCATTTCGGGCTCAGCGAGAAGGAGTTGCTGGCCGAGCCGGGCACGCCGGTGAAGGTGCCGGTCGAGCTGACCGACCTCGTCGCGGGTCCGTCGCGGACGGCCGCGGACGCGATCGACCTCCTGGAGCAGCTGTGCCGTCGGGTCGCCGAGGGCATGGAGGAGCGGGACTGGCGGCCCGCCGCCGTACCGGCGCTCGTGCGTGAGGTCATCGGCACCGAACTGCCCGACGCCGTGGCGGTGTTGGAGTTCGCCTGCGACGAGGTCGTGCCGCGGCTGGCGCGGACGACGGACGAGATCGGGCACATCCTGCGGGCCCTGGACGGCGGTTACGTCCCGGCGGGGCCGTCCGGATCGCCGACGCGCGGTCTGGTCAACGTCTTGCCGACCGGCCGGAACTTCTACTCCGTCGACCCCAAGGCCATTCCGTCCCGGCTGAGTTGGGAGGTCGGCCAGTCCCTCGCGGACTCGCTGGTCGCCCGGTACCTCCAGGACACCGGCGAGTACCCGAAGTCCGTGGGTCTCACGGTCTGGGGCACCTCGGCGATGCGCACCCAGGGCGACGACATCGCGGAGATCCTGGCACTGCTGGGCTGCCGTCCGGTGTGGGACGAGGCCTCGCGTCGGGTGACCGGATTCGAGGTGGTAGCTCTGGCGGAGCTGGGGCGCCCGCGCATCGACGTCACCGTCCGGATCTCCGGGTTCTTCCGGGACGCGTTCCCGCATGTGGTCGGGCTGATCGACGACGCGGTGCGGGCGGTGGCGGAGCTGGACGAGCCCGCCTCGCAGAACTTCGTCAAGGCGCACGCCGACGAGGACACCGCCGAGCACGGGGACCGCCGACGGGCCACGGCACGCGTCTTCGGCTCCAAGCCGGGGGCGTACGGCGCGGGTCTGCTGCCGCTGATCGACGCGCGGAACTGGCGCTCCGACGCCGACCTCGCCGAGGTGTACGCCGTGTGGGGCGGGTACGCCTACGGGCGCGGGCTCGACGGGCGGGCGGCGCGCGGGGACATGGAGACGGCGTTCCGGCGGATCAACGTCGCAGCGAAGAACGTCGACACCCGCGAGCACGATCTCGTCGACGCCGACGACTACTTCCAGTACCACGGCGGCATGGTCGCCATGGTGCGCCATCTGACGGGCGCGTCGCCCGAGGCGTACGTCGGTGACTCCGCCACCCCCGACCAGGTGAAGACCCGGACGCTGGGCGAGGAGACGCATCGCGTGTTCCGGGCCCGGGTGGTCAACCCGCGCTGGATGGCGGCGATGCGCCGGCACGGCTACAAGGGCGCCTTCGAGATGGCGGCGACCGTGGACTACCTCTTCGGCTACGACGCCACGGCGGGCGTGGTCGACGACTGGATGTACGAGAAGCTCAGCGCCGAGTACGTCTTCGATCCGGAGAACCGGGACTTCATGAAGGAGTCCAACCCCTGGGCGCTGCGCGGGATCACCGAGCGGCTGCTGGAGGCGGCGGAGCGCGGTCTGTGGGCCGAGCCGGACGCGGACACGCTGGAGCGGCTGCGGGCGACCTATCTGGAGCTGGAAGGCGACTTGGAGGACGACCAGTGACCACCCCCTTCCCCTTCACGGCCGTGGTCGGCCAGGACGACCTGCGGCTGGCGCTGCTGCTGAACGCGGTCTCGCCCGCGGTGGGCGGTGTGCTGGTGCGTGGCGAGAAGGGCACCGCCAAGTCGACCGCCGTACGCGCCCTTTCGGCGCTGCTGCCGGAGGTGGACGTCGTCCCCGGGTGCCGGTTCTCGTGCGATCCGGCCAAGCCGGACCCGGCGTGCCCGGACGGGCCGCACGAGGCCGGTCCCTCCGGGGCGCGGCCCTCCCGGATGGTCGAACTCCCCGTCGGCGCCTCCGAGGACCGGCTGGTCGGGGCGCTCGACATCGAGCGGGCGCTCGCCGAGGGTGTCAAGGCGTTCGAGCCGGGGCTGCTCGCCGACGCGCATCGCGGGATCCTCTACGTCGACGAAGTGAACCTGCTGCACGACCACCTGGTCGATCTGCTGCTGGACGCGGCCGCGATGGGCGCGTCCTACGTCGAGCGCGAGGGCGTCTCCGTGCGGCACGCCTCGAAGTTCCTCCTCGTCGGGACGATGAACCCCGAAGAGGGCGAGCTGCGCCCGCAGTTGCTCGACCGGTTCGGACTGACCGTCGAGGTGGCCGCCTCGCGGGAGCCCGACCAGCGGGTGGAGGTCGTCCGGCGGCGGCTCGCCTACGACGACGATCCGTCCGGGTTCGCGGCCCGTTGGGCGGACGAGGAGGCGACGGTACGGCAACGGATCGTCGCCGCACGAGAGTTGTTGCCGTCGGTGCGGCTCGGGGACGGGGCGCTGCGGCAGATCGCGGCGACCTGTTCCGCGTTCGAGGTGGACGGCATGCGCGCCGACATCGTGATGGCCCGTACCGCGACCGCGCTGGCCGCCTGGGCAGGGCGTACCGAGGTGCTGGCGGAGGACGTTCGGCAGGCCGCGCTGCTCGCGCTGCCGCACCGGCGGCGGCGCAATCCCTTCGACGCGCCCGGACTTGACGAGGACAAGCTGGACCAGACCCTGGAGGAGTTCTCCGGGGACGACGATCCCGACCCCGGTCCGGACGGGCCCGGTGGTGGCGGGGGTGGGGCGCCCGAGCCCGACTCCGGTCCGCAGGGCGGGGACGCCGGTGCGCGGCCCGAGGAGGGCGAGGACGGGCAGCCGCAGCCGTCCGGTGCGGGCTCGGGCGAGCAGTCCGCCGTACGTGCCGCCGAGCCGTTCCGCACCAAGGTGCTGAGCGTGCCGGGGATCGGTGAGGGTGCCGCGGGGCGGCGTTCGCGGGCGCGGACCGAGCACGGTCGGACCACGGGGGCGCGGCGGCCTCGGGGGGCGCTGACCAAGCTGCACTTGGCCGCGACCGTGCAGGCTGCGGCGCCGCATCAGCGGGCGCGGGGGCGGTCGGGTCCAGGGCTTGTCGTGCGGCGGGACGATCTGCGGCAGGCGGCCCGGGAAGGGCGTGAGGGCAACCTCGTGCTCTTCGTGGTCGACGCCTCCGGGTCCATGGCCGCGCGGCAGCGGATGAGTGCCGTGAAGGGGGCCGTGCTGTCGCTGCTGCTGGACGCGTATCAGCGGCGGGACAAGGTGGGGCTCGTGACGTTTCGCGGGGCGGCGGCCGAGGTGGCGCTGCCGCCTACGTCGTCCGTGGACGCGGCCGCGGTGCGGTTGGAGTCGTTGCCCACGGGTGGGCGTACGCCGCTTGCCGCCGGGCTGCTCAAGGCGCATGACGTGTTGCGGGTGGAGCGGCTTCGGGATCCGGCGCGGCGAGCGCTTGTCGTGGTGGTGACCGATGGGCGGGCCACCGGTGGGCCCGAGCCGGTCGCCCTGGCCGGGCGGGCTGCTCGGCTGTTCGCGGCCGAGGGGGTCGCGTCGGTTGTCGTCGACTGTGAGTCCGGGCCGGTGCGGCTGGGGCTCGCTGGGCAGTTGGCCGGTGAGCTCGGGGGTACGGCCGTGACGCTCGACGAGTTGCGGGCCGACTCGATCGCCGGGCTTGTGAAGGACGTACAGAGGAGGGCCGCGTAATGCCTCAGGGACAGCCGAGTGTGATTCCGGACGACGGGCTGACTACTCGTCAGCGGCGTAATCGGCCGTTGGTTGTTGTGCATACGGGTGTGGGCAAGGGGAAGTCGACCGCTGCTTTCGGGCTCGCTCTTCGGGCCTGGAATCAGGGGTGGCCCATCGGGGTGTTCCAGTTCGTCAAGTCGGCGAAGTGGAAGGTCGGCGAGGAGAACGCGCTGCGGGTGCTGGGGGCGTCCGGGGAGGGCGGGTCCGTCGACTGGCACAAGATGGGTGAGGGCTGGTCGTGGGTGCAGCGCGATCAGCAGATGGACAACGAGGAGAAGGCCCGGGAGGGCTGGGAGCAGGTCAAGCGGGACCTTGCCGCGGAGACGTACCGGCTGTATGTGCTCGACGAGTTCGCGTACCCCATGCACTGGGGGTGGGTCGACACCGATGAGGTGATCTCCGTGCTGCGGGACCGTCCGGGGACGCAGCATGTCGTGATCACCGGGCGGAACGCGCCCGAGAAGCTTGTCGACCTCGCGGATCTCGTGACCGACATGTCCAAGGTGAAGCATCCGATGGACGCGGGTCAGAAGGGGCAGAGGGGCATCGAGTGGTGATGTCCTCGTCCGTTCCTCGGCTGGTCGTCGCCGCGCCCTCCTCGGGGAGCGGGAAGACGACTGTCGCGACCGGGTTGATGGCCGCGTTCGCCGCGCGGGGGCTTGCCGTGTCTCCGCACAAGGTGGGGCCGGACTACATCGATCCCGGGTATCACGCGCTCGCGAGTGGGCGGGTGGGGCGGAACCTCGATGCGTATCTGTGCGGGCCCGAGTTGGTGGGGCCGTTGTTCCTGCACGGTGCGCGCGGGTGCGATGTCGCTGTCGTCGAGGGTGTGATGGGGCTGTACGACGGGGCCGCGGGGGAGGGTGAACTGGCGTCCACCGCGCAGGTGGCGAAGGTGTTGCGGGCGCCGGTGGTGCTGGTGGTGGACGCGTCGTCGCAGTCTCGGTCGGTGGCGGCGCTGGTGCATGGGTTTGTCTCGTGGGATCCGGAGGTTCGGGTCGGTGGGGTGATTCTGAACAAGGTCGCCTCGGATCGGCATGAGTCGTTGCTGCGGGAGGCGTTGGAGTCGGTCGGGGTGCCGGTGTTGGGGGTGTTGCGGCGGGCTGTTCAGGTGGATACGCCTTCTCGGCATCTGGGGTTGGTGCCGGTTGCGGAGCGGCGGTCTGCGGCTGTTTCGGCGGTGGCTGCGATGGGGGCGCAGGTCGCCGACGGTTGTGATCTGGAGGGGTTGCTGGCGCTGGCGCGTAGTGCTGGGCCGTTGCCGTGTGCGCCTTGGTCGCCGGGCGACGCCTTGGCTTCTTCGCCCCCGCCGCCCCTACCCGTCCCGTACCCGGGGGCTGCCGCCCCCGGACCCCCGCTGTCGGCCCTGAACGGGCCTCGTCCTCAAACGCCGGACGGGCTGGTAGTTGCCGTTGCCGGTGGATCAGCGTTCACGTTCTCGTATGCGGAGCACGCTGAGCTGCTTGCCGCCGCCGGTGCTGAAGTCGTCCCCTTCGATCCCCTTCGCGACGAACAACTTCCCGATGGCACACAGGGGTTGGTGATCGGGGGCGGGTTTCCTGAGGTGTATGCCTCTGAGCTGTCCGCCAACGAGACCCTGCGCAAGGCCGTTGCCGAGCTTGCTCTCGGTGGGGCTCCCGTTGCCGCTGAGTGTGCCGGGCTGCTTTATCTCTGCCGTGAGCTTGACGGGCTGCCCATGTGTGGCGTGCTCGATGCGACCGCGCGGATGTCCGAGCGGCTCACCCTCGGGTATCGGGATGCCGTGGCCGTTGAGGACAGTTCGCTGGCCGTCGCGGGCCTGCGCATGCGGGGGCATGAGTTTCATCGGACCGTCGTGGAGCCCGGGGCGGGGGCGGCTCCCGCTTGGGGGGTGCGTACACCTCACCGGCGTGTCGAAGGTTTTGTACAGCGTGGTGTGCACGCGAGTTATCTGCACACGCACTGGGCCTCCCGGCCCGGTGTCGCCCGTCGGTTCGTGGAGAGGTGCCGGACGTCATGAGCAGCAGCAGGTTGATCGGCGTCGGGGTGGGTCCCGGGGATCCGGAGCTGGTGACCGTCAAGGGTGTGCGCGCTCTCCAGGGCGCCGATGTCGTCGTCGTGCCCGTCATGGACACCGGGGAGCGGGGGCGGGCCGAGGCGACCGTTCTGCACTATGTCCCGGAGGACAAGGTCGTACGGGTGGTGTTCGCCCTCAACGAGCGGAGCGACCGGCAGCGGCGTGAGGACGCCTGGGACGCCGCCGGCACCCGTGTCGCCGAGCTGCTCCGGGAGCACTCCGTCGTCGCCTTCGCCACCATCGGCGATCCGAATGTGTACTCCACCTTCACCTATCTCGCCCAGACCATCGGGGAGGTGGTGCCCGGCACTCTCGTCGAGACCGTCCCGGGCATCACCGCCATGCAGGATCTCGCCGCCCGTTCCGGCGCCGTGCTGACCGAGGGCACCGAGCCGCTCACCCTCGTGCCCGTCACCGCCGGGGCCGCCGTGCTCAAGGACGCCCTCGCCGGGCCCGGGACCGTCGTCGCCTACAAGTTCGGGCGGCAGGCCGCCGAGGTCGCCGAGGCGCTGCGGGAGACCGGGCGGATCGGGGACGCCGTGTGGGGTGCCGCGCTCGGGCTGCCCGAGGAGTCCATCCGGCCCGCCGACGAGCTGGACGGGGCGCCGCTGCCGTATCTCTCCACGCTCATCGCGCCCGCCCGGCGTGACGGCGGGCGGGGTGGGAAGTTGTGAGCCAGTCGCAGACCGGCCCGTCGTCAACTCGCCATTCCCACCACCAGCCAGATGAACGCCGCCCCGGCGATCGTGCACAACACCGTCGAGCGGGCCGGGTGTTCGTGGTGGGCCTCGGGGAGGATCTCCGCCGCCGCGAGGTAGAGCAGGGCGCCGCCGAAGAGGCCGAGATAGCCGCCGAGCAGGGTCTCGGGGATCGTCACGAACGTCGTGCACGCGGCGCCCACCACCGGTGCTGCCGCGTCGGCGAACAGCATGGCGAGTGCGCGGCGGCGGGCGTTCCCGTACAGGCTCGTGATCGTGTACGTGTTGAAGCCGTCCGCGAAGTCATGGGCGATGACCGCGACGGCGACCGCCGCGCCCATGCCGCCGCCGACCTGGAAGGCCGCGCCGATCGCGACGCCGTCCATCGCGCTGTGGCCGACCATCGCCGCGGCGGCCGTGAGGCCCACTTCGGGGGCCCTGCCGTCCGTCTCCTCCGCGCCGTGTGCCGCCTGGCGGACGGCCAGCAGGCGTTCCACCAGGTGGGCCAGGAGGAATCCGGCGACGAACAGCAGCAGCGCGGCGGGTACGCCGTAGACCTCCTCGCCCGCCGCCTCCAGGGCCTCGGGGAGCAGGTCGAGGCCGACCACGCCGAGCATCAGGCCGCCGGCCAGGCCCAGCACGAGGTGGCGGCGGTCCGTCACGCGTTGCGCCGTCCAGCCGCCGGCCAGCGTCATCAGGAACGCGCCGAGCGCTACGAAGACCGCCATAGGGCCTTGCTATCGGATCGCGGTGCGTGTGCGCATGTCCGACGCCCGCCCGTCCACTGACTTTCGACAGCAACTTCCACACCGACTTCCACACCAGCAAAGCACTACCGCTCTTCAGGAGAGGACCCGATCCCCATGGCCGATGCCCCCACCGGCAAGGTGACCTTCGTCGGTGCCGGCCCCGGCGCCGCCGATCTGCTGACGTTCCGTGCCGCGCGTGCCATCGCCGAGGCCGACGTGGTGATCTGGGCGGCCAGCCTGGTTCAGGCGGAGGTCCTCCAGCACGCGCGTGAGGACGCCGAGATCCTCGACTCGGCGACCATGTCCCTGGAGGACGTCGTCGCCGTGTACGAGCGGGCCCGCGACCAGGGGCTGCGCGTCGCCCGGATCCACTCCGGCGACCCCGCCCTGTGGGGCGGTACCCAGGAACAGCTCGACCGGTGTGCCCGGATCGGGATCGCGACCGAGGTGATCCCCGGCGTCTCCGCCTTCTCCGCCGTCGCCGCGCTCGCCCAGCGCGAGTTGACCATCCCGGAGGTCGCGCAGTCGGTCGTGCTGACCCGGCTCGGCGGCGGCAAGACGCCCATGCCGCCCGGGGAGGAGGTGCGGGAGTTCGCCAAGCACGGGACCACCATGGCGATCTTCCTGTCGGCGGCCCGGAGCGGGCAGTTGGTGCGGGAATTGCTGGAGGGCGGCTATCCGACCGACACCCCCGTCGTGGTCGCCTACCAGGCCACCTGGCCGGAGGAGCTGATCGTGCGATGCACGGTCGGCACGCTGGAGGAGACCGTCAAGGAGCACAAGCTCTGGAAGCACACCCTCTTCCTGGTCGGACCTGCGCTCTCCGCGGAGGGGACCCGTTCGCACCTCTACCACCCCGGCCACTTCCACGGGTTCCGCAAGGCCGACCCGGAGGCCCGTCGGGCGCTGCGTGAGCGGGGGGCGAGCACGTGATCACCGTCGTCGGTACGGGGACGGGGGCGCCGCTCGACGCCGGGACCCTGGCCGGTGCGCGGCTCGTCGTCGGCGGGCAGCGGCACCTGGAAGCGGCTCCCGTCCCTGCCGATGCCGAGCGCGTCGTCCTCGGTCCGCTGGCTCCGGCCCTCGACGTCGTCGAGCGGCATCTGGACAAGGCGCACCGGGTGGTCGTCCTGGCCTCCGGTGACCCGGGGTTCTTCGGGATCGTGCGGGTGCTGGCCGAGCGGTTCGGCTCGCGGCAGTTGGACGTACGGCCGGGGGTCTCCTCCGTCGCCACCGCCTTCGCGCGCGTCGGTGTGCCCTGGGACGACGCAATCGTCGTCAGCGCGCACGGGCGGGAGTTGCGTACCGCCGTCAACGTGTGCCGGGCGCGGCCGAAGGTGGCGGTGCTGACCGGGCCGGGGTCCGGTCCCGCGGAACTGGGCGCGGCCCTCGAGGGCGAGGCGCGGGTGCTGCTCGTCGCCTGTGCGCTCGGCACCGCCGAGGAGCGCGTCGAGCGGGTCACGCCCGCCGAGGCCGCGACCCGGGACTGGGGTACGGCGGTGAGTGTCGTCCTGTGCCTGGACGAGACGCGGCTGCTGGGGCCGGTGCGTACCGTCGCCGGACCGCCCGCCGGGCCCGCCGGATGGGCGCTGGACGAGGCGGAGTTCGCCCACCGGGACTCGATGATCACCAAGTTCGAGGTGCGGGCGCTGGCCCTGGCCCGGCTCGGGCCCCGGCTCGGCGACCTGGTCTGGGACGTCGGCGCGGGCTCGGGCTCGGTGGCCGTGGAGTGCGCGCGGCTGGGTGCCGCCGTCACCGCGGTGGAGAAGACCCCCGACGGTGTGGAGCGGATCCACGCCAACGCCGCCGCGCACGGGGTCGACGTACGGGCCGTGCACGGGTCCGCTCCGACGGTGCTGTCCGATCTCGACGAGCCCGATGCCGTGTTCATCGGCGGGGGCGGGGCCGAGCTGCCCGCCATCGTGACGGCGTGCGCGCGGCGCGCCCGGCGGACCGTGGTCGTCGCCATGGCGGCGCTGGACCGGGTGCCTGCCGCGCAGGCGGCGCTCACCGGCGCCGGGTTCGCCTGCGACGG
This sequence comes from Streptomyces davaonensis JCM 4913, assembly GCF_000349325.1. Taxonomy (GTDB): domain Bacteria; phylum Actinomycetota; class Actinomycetes; order Streptomycetales; family Streptomycetaceae; genus Streptomyces; species Streptomyces davaonensis. Next base: position 7,473,219 of record NC_020504.1, on the reverse strand, counting down.
GGTGCTGCTTCAGTCCTCGCGGCTCGCGCCGCTGCCGGGGGATGTGTCCCGGCTGGCGGCGACCAATCCCGTTTTTCTGCTCTGGGGTGTGCGAACTCCCCTTTCTGACAAAGGAGTTGCTCAGTGATCGGCCTGATTTCCGCCACCGCGGCGGGGGCGGCTGCGCGGGACCGGCTGGCCGCGGCGTGGCCGGACCGTACGCGCGTGTACGAGGGTCCCGTGGCGGACGCCGTACGGGCCGCGTTCGCGGAGTGCGAGCAGCTCGTGTGCTTCCTGGCCACCGGGGCGGTGGTGCGTCTTGTCGCGCCTCTGCTCGGGGACAAGCGGACCGACCCGGGCGTGGTCTGTGTCGACGAGGGCGGGCGGTTCGCCGTGTCCCTGGTCGGCGGGCATGGCGGCGGTGCCAATGAACTCGCGGACGAGGTCGCGGAGTTGCTGGGGGCGCAGCCTGTCGTGACTACGGCGACCGATGCCGTCGGGCTACCCGGTCTGGACACCCTCGGCTTCCCGGTGGAGGGCGATGTCGCGGGGGTCTCGCGGGCCCTGCTGGACGGTGAACCGGTCGCGTTGAAGGCCGAGTTGGCGTGGCCGCTGCCCGCGCTGAAGGTCGCCCAGGAGGGTGCGTACACGGTCCGGCTGACCGATCGTGACGTCGAGGCCGGTGAGCGTGAGGTCGTGCTGCGGCCGCCGTCCCTGGTCATCGGCGTCGGGGCCTCGAAGGGGGCGCCGGCCGAGGAGATCCTCGCTCTCGTCCACGGCTCGCTGGAGGGGCTCTCGGTCCGTTCGGTCGCCCATCTCGCCACCGTCGACGCCAAGGCCGAGGAGCCCGGCATCGTCGAGGCCGCGCGGCGGCTCGGGGTGCCGCTGGTGACGTACCCGGCCGCGGAACTCGCGGACATCGAGGTCCCCAACCCCTCCGCCCATCCCCTCGCCGCCGTCGGCACCCCGTCCGTCGCCGAGGCGTCGGCACTCCGGGACGGCGGTGAACTCCTCGTCCCCAAGCGGAAGTCGGCGATGGCGACCTGCGCGGTCGTACGGCGTCCCGCGCGCGGACGCCTCGCGGTGGTCGGGCTGGGACCCGGCGCCCGCGATCTGCTCACCCCGCGCGCGAAGGCCGAACTGCGGCGCGCCTCCGTGCTGGTGGGCCTCGACCAGTACGTCGACCAGATCCGCGATCTGCTGCGCCCCGGCACCCGGGTGCTGGAGTCCGGGCTCGGCGCGGAGGAGGAGCGGGCCCGGACCGCCGTGGCCGAGGCCCGCGAGGGCCATGCCGTCGCGCTGATCGGCAGCGGGGACGCCGGGGTGTACGCCATGGCCTCCCCCGCGCTCGCGGAGGCGAGCGACGACATCGAGGTGGTCGGGGTGCCCGGAGTCACCGCGGCGCTGGCCGCCGGGGCGATCCTCGGTGCTCCGCTGGGCCACGACCATGTGTCGATCAGCCTGTCCGACCTGCACACGCCGTGGGAGGTCATCGAGCGTCGGGTGCGGGCCGCGGCCGAGGCGGACATCGTGGTCACCTTCTACAACCCCCGCTCGCGCGGCCGTGACTGGCAGCTGCCGAAGGCGCTGGCGATCCTGTCCGAGCACCGCGAGCCGACGACGCCGGTCGGCATCGTCCGCAACGCCTCCCGGCCGGACGAATCCAGCCGACTCACCACGCTGGGCGCGATCGACCCCGCGTGGGTGGACATGATGACGGTCGTGACCGTCGGCAACACCGCGACCCGGGATGTCGCCGGGCGCATGGTGACGCCACGCGGCTATCGCTGGCAGGCAGGCCAGGAGGACCCGAAGTGAACCGAGTCGTCCATCCGATCGAGGTGGAGTCCTACCGGCGGCTGCGCGCCCGTCTGGACACCTCGCACTTCCCGCCGCTGACCCGGGCGGTCGTGGAGCGGGTCATCCACTCCGCGGCGGATCTGGAGTACGCGACCGATCTCGTCATGGACGAGGGCCCCCTCGAAAAGGCGCATGCCGCCCTGCACGCGGGCGCGCCCGTGGTCGTCGACGTGGAGATGGTCGGGGCCGGGATCACCCGGCGCGAGACCGTCTGCCGGCTGAAGGACGGGGTGGCCGGGCCGGGGCTCACCCGCTCCGCCCATGGCATCCGGCTCGCCTACGAGCAGGTCGGTCCCGGCGCCCTCTGGGTGATCGGCAACGCGCCGACCGCGCTGGAGGAACTGCTGACGCTGGACGCCGACCCCGCGCTCGTCATCGGGCTGCCCGTCGGCTTCGTCGGGGCCGTCGAGTCCAAGGCCGCGCTGCGCGAGAGCGGGCTGCCCGCCGTGAGCAACGTGTCCGAGAAGGGCGGCTCGGCGGTCGCCTCCGCCGCGCTCAACGCCCTGCTGTACCACCCCACTTCACCCGAGGAGAATCCGTGACCACCCCTCCGCCCGCGCTGCTCATCGCCGGCCATGGCACCCGGGACGACGCCGGAGCCGAGGCGTTCCGCGACTTCGTACGGGAGCTGGGCCGCCGCCACCCCGAACTGCCCGTCGCGGGCGGTTTCATCGAGCTGTCCCCGCCGCCGCTCGGCGACGCCGTCACCGAACTGGTGGAGCGGGGCGTGCGCCGGTTCGCCGCGGTGCCGCTGATGCTGGTCTCCGCCGGGCACGCCAAGGGCGACATCCCGGCGGCACTGGCCCGCGAGAAGGAGCGCCACCCCGGTATCTCCTACACCTACGGCCGCCCGCTGGGCCCGCACCCCTCGCTGCTGAACGTGCTGGAGCGGCGGCTCGACGAGGCGCTGGGCGGGCGGGATGTGCAGGACCGGGCGGATGTCACGGTGCTGCTGGTGGGCCGGGGTTCGACCGACCCGGACGCCAACGCCGAGGTGCACAAGGCGGCCCGGCTGCTGTGGGAGGGGCGCGGCTACGCGGGCGTGGAGACGGCCTTCGTGTCGCTGGCCGCGCCGGACGTGCCGAGCGGCCTCGACCGGTGTGTGAAGCTGGGCGCGAAGCGGATCGTGGTGCTGCCGTACTTCCTGTTCACCGGGATCCTGCCGGACCGGGTCAAGCAGCAGACCGAGGGCTGGGCGGCCGTGCACCCGGAGGTGGAGGTCCGCTCGGCCGAGGTGATCGGTCCGGAGCCGGAGCTGCTGGACCTGGTGATGGAGCGGTACGCGGAGGCCGTCAAGGGCGATCTGCGGATGAACTGCGACTCGTGCGTGTACCGGATCGCCCTGCCCGGGTTCGAGGACAAGGTGGGCCTGCCCCAGCAGCCGCACTTCCACCCCGATGACGACGGTCACCATCACCACGGCCACCACCACGGGGCGCACTCCCATGCGCACTGAGGACCATGGCCTGAGCCATGATCTGCGCCACCACGGGGACGCCGAGGTCCGGGACGACGGTTCGGCGCTGGTCGACCTCGCGGTGAACGTCCGCGCGGACACGCCGCCGCCGTGGCTGCGGGCCCGCATCGCCGATTCGCTCACCGGTCTCGCCGCCTACCCCGACGGGCGGGCGGCGCGGGCTGCGGTGGCGGCGCGGCACGGGCTGCCGGTGGAGCGGGTGCTGCTGACGGCGGGCGCCGCGGAGGCGTTCGTGCTGCTGGCGCGCGCTCTGAAGGTCCGTCAACCCGTCGTGGTGCACCCGCAGTTCACCGAGCCGGAGGCCGCGCTGCGGGATGCCGGGCACACGGTGGACCGGGTACTGCTGAGCGCGACGGACGGGTTCCGGCTCGATCCGGCGGCCGTCCCCGAGGACGCCGACCTGGTGGTGATCGGCAACCCGACGAACCCGACCTCGGTCCTGCACCCGGCCGATGCCATCGCCCGACTTGCCCGGCCCGGGCGGACGTTGGTGGTGGACGAGGCGTTCATGGACGCGGTGCCGGGCGAGCGGGAGGCGCTGGCCGGGCGTACGGACGTGCCCGGACTCGTGGTGCTGCGCAGCCTGACCAAGACCTGGGGTCTCGCCGGGCTGCGCATCGGTTACGTCCTTGCCGCCCCGGAGACGATCGCGGAACTGGAGCGGGCCCAGCCGCTGTGGCCGGTGTCCACCCCGGCGCTCGCCGCCGCCGCGGCCTGCGTGGAGCCGCGGGCGTTGGCGGAGGCGGGGCACGCGGCGCACCGAATCGCCGCCGACCGGGCCCATCTCGTCGCCGGGCTCCGGGAGTTCGCCCCGGAGGGCCTCACGGTGGCGGAACCGGCCGAGGGCCCCTTCGTCCTGGTCCGGCTGCCGAACGCGGCCGGTGTCCGGCGCCGCTTGCGTGACCTGGGGTTCGCGGTGCGGCGCGGGGACACCTTTCCCGGGCTCGACGACGGATGGCTGCGGCTGGCGGTGCGGGACCGGGCGACGGTGAACTCCTTTCTCCAGGCGCTGGACCGGGCGCTGGTGGCGTCAGCCTGAGAGCTCGGCCGCGGTGTCGCGTACCGACTCCACGACCGAGGGCAGGACGCCTCGGGCGTCCAGGGTGTCGGCGAGGTCGTTGGTCAGCCGGGCCGCCTCCTGGGGGTTGCCGAGGCCACCCGCGGCGAGGGCGACGGCGACCTGTTCGACCTGCCGGGTCAGTCCGATGTGGCCGAGGGTGTCGGCCGCGGCGACGGGGTTGCCGTAGGCCTTCTCGATCAGGGGGAGCGCCTGCTCCGGGTCGGGTACGACGTCCTTGAACTCGCGGTCGCGCGGATCCGTGGAGTCCTGGACCAGGATCCGGCCCGGCACGGCCGCCGTGTTGCCGAGGGCCGCGGCGGCGTGGACGGCGAGCGCGCTGTCCGGGAGCCGTTCCACCGCCTCGCGCAGGACGTCGTTGGCGCGGTCCAGGGCCGGGGCGTGGCCGCGGCTGCCGCCGAAGGCGAGCACCCGGCCGACCTCGTCCGTGTACACGTCCGGGGCCAGCAGCTCCTCCTCGCGGCTCCTGGGCGGCCGGACGTCGATGCCGAGCGGCGCGGAGAGGATCTCGCCGGAGGCGGTGTCCAGCATCGCGTGGATCCGGTAGCGCCCGGGTTCGGCGAGATCGAAGCCGTTGAGTCCGGCGCTCAGGAACAGCGGCGCGTACAGGGATTCACCGGGCTTGAGGATGTACGGGTCGTCCAGGTAGCAGTGCCGGGCGTACGGCACCCAGCGGCGGGGGTCGCGGCCGTCGGCGGAGACGATCACGGTCAGCCGTTCGCCGAGCAGGGCGTTGCGGTCCACGACGACCGGCACGAACGAGGTGTTCTTCAGCTTCACCTCGGCGACCACGGGCTCCAGCGCCTCGAAGCGGGTGGTGGGCCGGTTGACGCGCAGGGAGAGTTCCAGGGCGTTCGAGGTGGCCTGCCGGATCTGCTCGAAGGCGTGCTCGTCGAACCAGGGGGCGGCGCCCTGTTTGACGACGCGTTCCGGGGCGTGACGCAGGAAGAGCAGTTCGTTCTCGCTGAACCCGTACCGGAATCCGGCCCAGAAGGCGGCCTCGCCGGCGGGGAAGCGGAACGGATAGTTCATGTAGCTGAAGGCGTTCGGTTCCTCCGCCAGCGGGATCCACCGGGTCATCTCGTCCTTGTCCCAGGAGTGCGCGAGGTTGAAGGTGTGCCCGATCTCGTGCACGGCCGTCCAGAAGCGCAGCCGCTGGACCGCCTGGTCGGAGTCCGGGTCGCCCGGGTGGGGGTCGGAGATGAAGGAGTTGCTGAAGACGGCGCAGCCCTGGCGCTGGGCGGTGCCGATGTCGTCGAACATGATGCCGCCGAGCCCGTGGCCCCGGATGCTCCGTCCGGCGAACAGGGTCCACACCTGCCACTGCGGGGCGTCGGCCCACTTGGACCAGTGCACCTGCATGGCGTCGTGCATCTCGATGTCGGTCCACAGGCCGTCCGAGCCCGCCTTGATGACCGGGACCACGTCGTCGCCGCCGGTCTTGGTGACGGCGATGCCGAGTCGGGTGAAGGCGCTCTCGATGGTCAGGTGGGTGTCCGGCAGGTCGGCGGGCCGGTTCGGGTGGGCGTGCAGCCGGTAGTCGGTGACGGCCGTGGCGTCGCTGGCGCAGTCGTACTCGATGCCCACCTCGCGGAAGGCGGTCCGCCGGAAGACGAAGGTGCGGGTCACCGCGGCCGGACCGCCGGTGAACGTCACCCGGGCCCTGCGCTGCCCGCCGAACGGGAAGCCGCCGAAGAGCTTCACCAGCACGTCCGTGTGCGGGACGAGGGACGTCTTCCCGTCGCGGTAGAAGATCGTTCCCGTGTACCCCTGTTGTGCGGCGTCCCAGGCCACCCTGGCGATCCAGGTGACCTGGCCGCCGAAGAGCTGGGTCCTGGTGCCGCTGACGGTCATGGTCGGCATCAATCCGTCGACGTCGACGCGGAGTTCCTCCAGCACGAGCAGGCTGGGGCCGCCCGTGCCGGGGACGGTGGGCCGGGGCAGCTCCAGGCCGTAGACGCCGCTGCGCCGCTGGAAGGGGATCGGGATGGCGGACGGTTCCGTGTCGCCGGCCGCCGCGGCTTCCGTCGTGCCCTCGATGTCGTCGATGCTCATGTGGTCCTCCCCCGGAGTCTTGGTGGGGCACACCGTCCTGCCGGGCGAAGTGCCCGTCAATGCGCAGAAATGCGCATTGACGGGCCCGCGTTCAGCCCTTGCCGCGGCGGGCCAGTGCGACCGCTCCCCCGCCCGCGACGAGCAACACGGCCGCGCCGCCCGCGAGATACGGGGTGAGCGAGCTGCCGCCGGTCTCGGCGAGGCCCGCCTCCTGGACCGGGCCACCCTGCGTCTCGACCTCGGGCGCCGGTTCCGCGCTCGCCGCGACCGGTGCCTCGCAGGTGGCCTTCGCCAGCGTGACGGTGCCGGTCACCTCGGCCACGTTCAGCTTCAACGGGTTGACGGAGACGGTGAGTTCGAGGGCGGTGGCGGCCGCCGCACGTGAGGTGGTCTCCGTCTTGGACAGGTCCAGGCGGACCTCGCCGACCCCGGGTACCTGGACGTCGGTGGGGCCGCCGGTGGTGACGGTGACCTTCTTGCCGAGGACGGTGACCGCGCCGAGCAGGTTGGAGGTGGCGGCCGGGGCCTTCCCAGCCTCGCAGGTCGCCTTGGAGGTGACGCCCTCCAGCTCGATGAGGGACAGCAAGGGCAGGCCCGGGACATGGACCTTGGCGTGCGCGAGGTTGGTGTACCCCTCGGCCTTGGCGTCGGTGACCGTGGCCTTGGCCGAGGCCACCTCCGCGGCGAGGACGCTGAACGGCTCGCCGCCGTCGACACCGTCCAACTGGGCGGTGAGCGCGGTCTTTTCCGCGCTCTGCGGTGCCTGGACCTCGTTGAGAGAGACCGCGAGCGGGACGTTCACGGTCTTGTTGAGCAGAGACACATCGAGTCCGGTGCGCAGTACTACGGCGCTCGCGCGACCGTGGTCGTCGGTCGCGTGCGCGCTGCCCGCGCCGGCCAGTGCCGCTGGTCCGGCGGCGAGGGCCGTGGCCGCCAGGGCAGTGGCGAGACGGCGTGCGGGCATGCGGAAGTGGTTGCCGTTCAAGGTGGTGGGACCCCCAGAGAGACATGCTTGGGACCCCGTAAGGATGTCTCGCGGACAGGTGCCCGTCAGCAGGCTGACGAGGGTTCACTCCTACGTGACTGTTCCGTGCACATCTTCGAATCCCTGGGCACGCACGTTCTCCACAGTCACCCGGTCAGCTCATGACGCGGCCGTTCAGCACGATCCGCCGCGGCGCCGCCAGCACCCGCACATCGGCCCTCGGGTCGCTCTCGTAGACCACCAGGTCCGCCGGCGCGCCCTCGTCGAGTCCGGGGCGCCCGAGCCAGCGCCGTGCGCCCCAAGTGGTCGCCGAGAGCGCCTGAGTGGCGGGGATGCCCGCGGTGACCAGTTCCTCGACCTCGGCGGCGACCAGGCCGTGCGGCAGGGTGCCGCCCGCGTCGGTGCCGACGAAGACCGGGATGCCGGCGTCGTAGGCGTTGCGCACCGTGTCGTAACGGCGTTCGTGGAGTCGGCGCATATGGGCCGACCAGCTCGGGAACTTGTCCTCGCCGCCCGCGGCGAGCCGGGGGAAGGTGGCGATGTTGACCAGGGTCGGCACGATCGCGACCCCGCGCTCGACGAAGAGCGGGATGAGGTCCTCGGTCAGTCCGGTGGCGTGCTCGATGCAGTCGATGCCCGCCTCGACGAGGTCCTTGAGGGAGTTCTCGGCGAAGCAGTGCGCGGTGACCCGGGCGCCCAGCCGGTGGGCCTCGGCGATGGCGGCCTCGACCTCGGCGCGCGGCCAGCTCGGGGCGAGGTCGCCGACCTCGCGGTCGATCCAGTCGCCGACCAGCTTGACCCAGCCGTCGCCGCGGCGGGCCTCCTGGGCGACGTACGCGACCAGGTCCTCGGGCTCGATCTCGTGGGCGTAGCCGCGGATGTAGCGGCGGGTGCGGGCGATGTGCCGGCCCGCGCGGATGATCTTCGGGAGGTCCTCGCGGTCGTCGGCCCAGCGGGTGTCGGAGGGCGAGCCCGCGTCCCGGATCAGCAGGGTGCCGGCCTCGCGGTCGGTCAGTGCCTGCTTCTCCGCGACGTCCCGGTCCACGGGGCCGTGTGCGCCGAGGCCGACATGGCAGTGCGCGTCGACCAGGCCCGGCAGGGCCCAGCCGTCGACGGTACGGATGTCCTGGGCGGCCGTGGGACGGTCGTAGGAGATCCGGCCGTCGACGACCCACAGCTCGTCCCGGACGTCCTCGGGCCCGACCAGGATCCGGCCCTTCACGTGCAGTACCGCGTGATCGCTCATGTACCGCACATTAGTCAGCCGCTACTCGCTCTTGCCCACCTGGTCCGAGGTCTCCTCCACCTCGGCCATCGCCGGGTCCAGCAGGCGGGAGAGGAAGTGGCGGGTGCGTTCGTGGCTCGGGTTGCCGATGACCTGGGCCGGGGCGCCGTCCTCGACGATCACTCCGCCGTCCATGAAGACGACCCGGTCGGCGACCTCGCGCGCGAAGGTCATCTCATGGGTGACGACCATCATCGTCATGCCCTCATTGGCCAGCATGCGCATGACCGCGAGGACGTCGCCGACCAGTTCCGGGTCCAGGGCCGAGGTCGGCTCGTCGAAGAGCATCACCTCGGGGCCCATCGCCAGCGCCCGGGCGATAGCCACGCGCTGCTGCTGGCCGCCGGAGAGGGAGGACGGGTAGGCGGACGCCTTCTCGGCGAGGCCCACCCGCTCCAGGTTCTCGGCGGCCACCTGCGCCGCCTGCGCCTTGCTCCGCTTGAGGACCCGGCGCTGCGGCAGCGTGAGGTTCTCGGTCACCGTCAGATGCGGGAAGAGGTTGAACTGCTGGAAGACCATGCCGATCCGGCGGCGTACGGCGTCGATGTCGACATCCGGGTCGGTGAGTTCGGTGCCGCCGACGAAGACCTGGCCCTTGGTGGGTTCTTCGAGGAGGTTCACGCACCGCAGCAGCGTGGACTTGCCGGAGCCGGAGGGTCCGATGACACAGACGACCTCGCCCTGCCGGATCTCCAGGTCGATGCCCTTGAGGACCTCGTTGTCGCCGAAGGACTTGTGCAGGTCCTTGACGTGGATCTCGGGACGACTCACTTGACGGCCTCCTGGGCCTTGGCCTCCATGCGGCGCACGACGAAGCCGAGCGGGATCGTGACCAGCAGGTAGCACAGGCCCGCGACCAGGATCGGCGTGGAGTTGGCGGTCGTGCTGGCCAGGTCACGGCCGTACTTGGACAGTTCGCGCTCCTCCAGGGTGACGCCGAGGAACAGCACCAGCGAGGAGTCCTTGAAGAGCAGGACGAGCTCGTTGGTCAGCGGCGGCAGGATGATCCGGAACGCCTGCGGGATGATGATCGAGACCATCGCGCGGGCGGGCGAGAACCCCAGCGAACGGGCCGCCTCCAGCTGCCCCTTGGGCACCGCCTGGATGCCCGCGCGGATCGTCTCGGCCATGTAGGCGGCCGCCACCAGGCCGAGCGCGAGCGCGACCTTGCCGTAGGTGCCGCCGGGGATCTCCGTGCCGGGGAAGGCCAGCGGGACGGCGACGCCGATGAAGATGAAGATCAGCAGGGCGGGCAGTCCGCGGAAGATCTCGATGTACACCCCGGCGAACCAGCGGTACGGGCCCACGGACGACAGCCGCATCAGGGCGATCGCCATGCCGAGGACCAGTCCGAAGGCGAAGCCGGACAGGGTGTACAGCACGGTGTTCTTCAGAGCCAGCGTGATGATGTCCGGGAACATCTGCTCGGCGATGTCCGCCTGCGCGAACTGGTTCTGGAGCCGGTCCCAGTCGGCCGCGACCGCGAAGGCGATCACGGCCGCGGCGAAGACGACGTACTGGATGCCCCGGGACAGCTTGCGCTTCTGCCGCCGGGTCAGGCCCTTCTTCTTCGGCTGGAGTGCTGTGTCGGTGTCGGCCATGGGGTCAGGACGCGGCCGGCGAGGCGGCGGACTCGTCGTACGGGCCGATCCACTTCTCGTAGATCTCCTTGTAGGTGCCGTCCGCCTTGGCGTCGGCGATCGCCTTGTCGATGGCGGCGAGCAGCTTGGTGTTGCCCTTCTTCACCGTGATGCCGTACTGCTCACCGGTGTTGATCTGCTCGGCGACCTCGAAGGCGTCGGCGTTGGCCTTGTCCTTCAGCCAGCCCTGGACGACCGGGTAGTCGATGACGACGGCGTCGACCTGGCCGGTGCGCAGTCCGTTGAGGACGGCGTCGGAGGACTCGAAGGAGACCGGGTCCAGGCCCTGGCTCTTCGCGTAGTCCTCACCGGTGGTCTGCGCCTGGGCGCCGACCTTCTTGCTCTTGGCGTCGGCGAGGGAGGCGATCCCGCTGTCCTTGTCGACGAGCAGTGCCTGGGTGGCCTCGAAGTACGGGTCGGAGAAGTCGACGTTCTTCTTCCGCTCCTCGGTGATGGTCATACCGGCGGCGGCCAGGTCGCACTCGCCGGAGTTGAGGAACGCGCCGGTCTTGAAGTTCTCGAACGGCGTGTCGAGGATCTCCTGCTTCACCCCCAGATCGTCCGCGACCAGGTCGATGAGGGAGACGTCGAAGCCCTGCACCTTGCCGTCGATCTCCGACTGGAAGGGCGGGTAGGGCAGGTGGGTGCAGGTGGTGAGCTGGCCCGCCTTGACGAGCTCGACGCCACCGGCGGCGGTCTTGCTGCCGCTGCCGCCGTCGTCGTCCGATGAGCAGCCGGCCACGAGCACCAGCCCGGCCGTCGCGGTGGTTGCGGCCAGAATGCGGGTCCGGCGCCCGAGGTTCGTCTTCACGGGAGGCCTCCTGTACGGGAACTGTGCGTTCCGATTATAAGGAGAAGTTTGAGTGCCTCAAATCAAACCCATGGTTCTGACGGCGTTCGGCCTAAGAAGTCGGGTGTCGAAGTGGGGCGACTACCCTCAACAGGTCGTCCGTAGTGAGAGAAGAGAACACCGCCGTGACCCACCCCTTCCTGGACCTCGCCCCGATGGGCGCAGCGCAGTTCGCCTCGATCGAGGACCGGGTGGCACGCCTGCTGGACACCCGGCAGGACGTCGTGATCATGCAGGGCGAGGCGCTGCTGCCGCTGGAGGGCGCGATCCGCGGCACGGCGGGTCCCGGCACGACGGCCCTGAACGTGATCACCGGCCCCTACGGACAGACCTTCGGCGACTGGCTGCGGGACTGCGGTGCCACGGTGATCGATCTGGCGGTGCCCTTCCACACGGCGGTCACGGCCACGCAGATCCGCGAGGCCCTCGCCGAGCACCCGGAGATCGACTTCGTCTCCCTGGTCCACGCGGAGGCGGCGACGGGCAACACGAACCCGGTGGCGGAGATCGGCGAGGTGGTCCGGGCCCATGGCGCCCTCTTCTACCTCGACGCCGTCGCCTCCATCGGCGCGGAGCCGGTGCTGCCGGACGCCTGGGGCGTGGACCTGTGTGTGATCGGCGCGCAGAAGGCGATGGGTGGCCCGGCGGGCGTGTCGGCGGTGTCGGTGAGCGAGCGCGCCTGGACCCGGATGGCGGCGAACCCGCACGCCCCGCGCCGCTCCTACCTCTCCCTCCTGGACTGGAAGACCCGCTGGATCGACGGCGGCCGCCGCGCCCTCCTGCACGCCCCCGCCCAGCTGGAGATGCTGGCGCTGGACGCGTGCCTGGCCCGGATAGAAGCGGAGGGCCTGGACTCGGTGATGGCCCGCCACGCCTCGGCCGCGGCGGCGACCCGAGCGGGCGCGGCGGCGCTGGACGGCGGCCTCGAGCCGTATGTATACGAGGCCCACGAGGCGGCCCCGGTCGCCACGACCCTGCGGACCCCGGCGGGCGTCACGGCCTCGGAGCTGGTTGCCCGGGCCCTGGCCGCCGACCCTTCGCTGCCGCTGGCGGCGGGCGGCGGCGCGCTGGCCAAGGAGATGGTCCGGGTGAACCACTACGGCGCGGACGCGACGCCCGAGACGGTACGGCGCTGTCTGGCCGCGCTGGGTTCGGCGCTGACGGAGCTGTCGCGGTCTCGGTGAGGGTGCCAAGCTGGCCGCATGACTCCCTCCGAGACCCCCGCCACGCTCCCTGACGGCCGCCCCGTCCCCCTGCTCACCGCCCCCGAACGACCCATGCTGGAAAGCTGGTTGGAGTTTCATCGGGGCACGCTGGCGGTGAAGTGCGCCGGGCTGGACGACAAGCAGGTGCGGAGTGTGTCGGCCGAGCCGTCCGAACTCACCCTGCTGGGGCTGGTGCAGCACATGGCGGAGGTGGAACGGAACTGGTTCCAGCGGGCGTTCGGGGCGGTGGGGCCCGAGCCGGTGTTCGAGGAGGAGACCGGGTACCGGCTCACGGACGAGCGGGGGCTCGACGCGGCGCTGGAGGCGTGGCGGCGGGAGATCGAGCGGGGGCGCGAGGTATGTGCCGGGCTTTCGCTGGACGACGTCGGTCACATCCCGGGCGGTGGGCCGATCGGCGGGGCCGAGGTCAGTCTGCGCTGGGTGATCCTGCACATGATCGAGGAGTACGCCCGGCACAACGGTCACGCCGACATCCTGCGCGAGCACATCGACGGAGTTACCGGGACTTGAATTCGGCGTAATTATGGAATTCTTTATGGGGGTAGCTTCCCGTTCTCTTCTGCCCGCTTTTCCTCGACCTAAACGCTAAGATTTTCAGGCGGATTACACGGTTGTGACGCGTTCCACATCGCGACCGTTTTGCGACTTATGGGCCGGGAATATCGGGGCATTCCTCCCCTCGCGCGGATAACACGATCGAGTCCGCTCACGTAACCCCTGACGGCCATGCAATTTGGAATTTACCTCGGTAAGTTCAATTCGCATGACTGCCGCACAAGCAGACCTGCAAATCGACCGGCCGACGGTGGCCGACGGCGCCGCACTGTGGCGGATCGCCAAAGACTCCAAGGCCCTCGACCTGAACTCGTCCTACAGCTATCTGCTGTGGTGCCGGGACTTCGCCGGCACCTCGGCGGTCGCCCGGGACGAGCACGGGGAGCCGGTCGGCTTCGTCACCGGCTACGTACGGCCGGACCGTCCGCACACCCTGCTCGTCTGGCAGGTCGCGGTGGACGGCGCCCAGCGCGGCCGCGGCATCGCCGCCGCGCTGCTCGACGGGCTCGTCGCACGGGTCGGCGACGCGTACGGCGTCACGGGTGTGGAGACCACCATCACGCCCGGCAACACCGCCTCCGAGCGGCTGTTCACCTCGTTCGCCGAGCGGCACGGCGCCGCCCTTGAGCGCGAGGTGCTGTTCGAGGCGGGCCTGTTCCCCGACGGGCCGCACGACCCCGAGGTCCTGTACCGCATCGGTCCCCTCCCCCACTGAACCTCCCCAGCCACCCCCACGCTACGAGGAGCGATTCGTCGTGACCATCACCCAGCCCGACCTCAGCGTCTTCCAGACCCTGGAGTCCGAGGTGCGCAGCTACTGCCGAGGCTGGCCCACCGTCTTCGACCGTGCGCGAGGCAGCCGCATGTACGACGAGGACGGCCACGAGTACCTGGACTTCTTCGCCGGGGCCGGCTCACTGAACTACGGGCACAACAACCCGGTGCTGAAACGGGCGTTGCTCGACTACCTGGAGCGGGACGGCGTCACGCACGGGCTCGACATGTCGACCAGTGCCAAGCGCGCCTTCCTCCAGACCTTCCAGGACCTGGTGCTGCGGCCGCGCGATCTGCCGTACAAGGTCATGTTCCCGGGGCCGACGGGCACCAACGCCGTGGAGTCCGCGCTGAAGCTGGCGCGGAAGGTGAAGGGGCGGGAGGCCATCGTCTCGTTCACCAACGCCTTCCACGGGATGTCGCTCGGCTCCCTCGCCGTCACCGGCAACGCCTTCAAGCGGGCCGGTGCCGGGATCCCGCTGGTGCACGGCACGCCGATGCCGTTCGACAACTACTTCGACGGCCAGGTCCCGGACTTCCTGTGGTTCGAGCGGCTGCTGGAGGACCAGGGCTCCGGGCTGAACAAGCCCGCCGCGGTGATCGTGGAGACCGTGCAGGGCGAGGGCGGCATCAACGCCGCCCGCCCGGAGTGGCTGCGCGCGCTCGCCGACCTGTGCGAGCGGCAGGACATGCTGCTGATCGTCGACGACATCCAGATGGGCTGCGGGCGGACGGGGGCCTTCTTCTCGTTCGAGGAGGCGGGCATCACGCCCGACATCGTCACCGTGTCCAAGTCCATCAGCGGCTACGGACTGCCCATGTCGCTGTGCCTGTTCAAGCCCGAGCTGGACATCTGGGAGCCGGGCGAGCACAACGGCACCTTCCGCGGCAACAACCCCGCCTTCGTCACCGCCACCGCGGCCCTGGAGACCTACTGGGCCGACGGATCGGCGATGGAGAAGCAGACCCGGGCCCGCGGTGAGCAGGTCGAGCAGGCGCTGATCTCCATCACGGAGGAGAACCTCGCCGATGTGAAGGAGTACCGCGGCCGCGGTCTGGTGTGGGGCCTGGAGTTCCACGACAAGTCCCGCGCCGAGCGGATCGCACGCCGCGCCTTCGAACTCGGGCTGCTCATCGAGACGTCCGGTCCGGAGAGCGAGGTCGTGAAGCTGCTGCCCGCGCTGACCATCACCCCCGAAGAGCTGGACGAGGGCCTCAGCGTCCTCGCCCGAGCCGTCCGCGAAACCGTCTGAGTCAAGGAGCTGTTCAGCACGTGATCGTCCGTTCGTTCAAGGACATCGAAGGCACCGACCGGCATGTGAAGGCGGCATCCGGCACCTGGGAGAGCAAACGCATCGTCCTCGCCAAGGAGCGGGTCGGGTTCTCGCTGCACGAGACGATCCTGTACGCGGGTACGGAGACGTCGATGTGGTACGCGAACCACATCGAGGCGGTCGTCTGCGTCGAGGGCGAGGCCGAACTGACCGATCACGAGTCCGGGCAGACCCACACGATCACGCCCGGGACCATGTACCTCCTGGACGGCCACGAGAGGCACACGCTGCGGGTCAAGCAGGACTTCCGCTGCATCTGTGTCTTCAACCCGCCGGTGACCGGCCGGGAGGACCACGACGAGAACGGTGTCTATCCCCTGCTGACGGAGGAGGGCTGACCATGACCGCCACCACCGACCTGTACCCGAGCCGCGGCCCCGCCGAGGTCTCCACCCCGCGCCAGGACCCAGTCGTCTGGTCCCCGCCCGGCGCGCCGGGCCCGATCTCGGTCCCGGAGCTCCAGGCGTACGAGCGCGACGGGTTCCTGCCCGTCGAGCAGCTCATCACGGACGACGAAGTCGCCGTCTACCGCCAGGAGTTGGAGCGACTGGTCGCCGACCCGGCGATCCGCATGGACGAACGCTCCATCATCGAGCCGCAGTCCAAGGAGATCCGGTCGGTCTTCGAAGTGCACCGGATCAGCGAGGTGTTCGCCGCGCTGGTGCGCGACGAGCGCGTCGTCGGCCGGGCCCGCCAGCTCCTCGGCTCGGACGTGTACGTCCACCAGTCCCGGATCAACGTCAAGCCCGGGTTCGGGGCCAGCGGCTTCTACTGGCACTCCGACTTCGAGACCTGGCACGCCGAGGACGGGCTGCCGAACATGCGGACGGTGTCCGTCTCGATCGCGCTGACCGAGAACTACGACACCAACGGCGGGCTCATGATCATGCCCGGGTCGCACAAGACGTTCCTCGGGTGTGCGGGCGCGACGCCGAAGGACAACTACAAGAAGTCGCTTCAGATGCAGGACGCGGGCACGCCCTCGGACGAGGCGCTGACCTCGCTGGCCACCCGGCACGGCATCCGGCTGTTCACCGGCCGGGCCGGTTCGGCGACCTGGTTCGACTGCAACTGCATGCACGGCTCCGGCGACAACATCACGCCGTTCCCGCGCAGCAACGTCTTCATCGTCTTCAACAGCGTGGAGAACGCGGCGGTCGAGCCGTTCGCGGCTCCGGTGCGACGGCCGGAGTTCATCGGGGCGCGTGACTTCACCCCGGTCAAGTAGAGCCCGGTGAAGCAGCAGTAGCCCTCACAGCCACGCCAGCGACGCGGCCGTCTCCAGTACGTTCCGTACGGCGGCCGCGTCGCCGCTCGCTCCCCTCGGCACCTCCGCGGGCGTGCACCGTCCGCCCACGAGCAGGCAGAAGTCGACGGGATCCAGGGCGAGTTCGGCCGCCACCGGCTCGTCCTCGGAGCCCAGCACCCACTGCTCGTCGCCGCTGACGGAGAACAGCACCGGCGCCGCGTCCGGCCCGAGCGCGAGGCCGAGCACACGGACCGCGAGCCGCACCAGCTGCCCCAGGTGCTCGGCGGGCGGCGGCGGTACGACCAGGCCAAGAGCCCGGCCGATGTCGTCGGTGTGGATCCACGCCTCGAAGGCCCGCACCACGAAGTGATCGGCGACCGGCAGCCGGATCCCCATCAACAGCTCGGCCCGCGCCGCGAGTTCGGCGTCCCGCGCCTCGGGTGTGGCCAGCAGCGCGTCGGCCTGCCCCGCCCAGGCGGCGACCGTCTCCTCGGGGGTACGGCCGTGCTCATGGGCGATGACATCGGCGGTACGGCGGTTCCAGGCGTCCTCCCAGCGCATGTCCTGGGGAAGCACGGTCTGCGGGAGCACGGTCGCCGGGACCCGGGCGGGGATGCCGAGCCGCCCGGCCAGCGCCTCGTCGGCGGCCAGCAGATGGGCGACGGTCGCGTGCACGTCCCAGTCGTGCACCACCGGAGTGGCCCAGCGGCCCTCCGCCTCCGGCAGCAGCGCCCGCAGTCCCTGGACGGCGGCGGCGTAGGGCGCGGCGTGTGCGGCGGTGCGGGGCGCCGCGGGGCGGCGGGCGAGCAGGGCGGGCGGGAGTCCGGTGGCGGGGCGGGCGGGCAGTCCGCCGATCGGGGGGCCGTCGAGCAGCCGTACCGTCTCGCGCAGCCGGGCGGCCTCCGCGGCGCAGCTCTCGCAGCCCGCGAGGTGCGGCGGGACCCGCTCCGCCTCGGCCGCGTCCAGGGCGCCGAAGGCCCAGGCGGCCAGCAGCTCGCGTACGTCCTCGTGCTCGGTCACCGGGGGCCTCCTTCCCGGGGCGCACGGACCCCTACCGCCATCATGCGCCTCTTTCCAGCGCGGGGTCGGGTGGGTCGGCCAGGGTTTCGGCCAGCGAGCGCAGGGCGGTGCGCAGTCTGGTCTTGGCGGTGCCCTCGGGAATGCCGAGTTCCACGGCGGCCTGCCGGTAGGTGCGGCCCGCGAAATAGGCGAGGTGCACCACCTCCCGCTGCGGCTCGGGCAGTTCGGCGAGGGCGGAGTGCAGCAGCAGGGAGCGCTCCCGGTCGACGACCGTCTCGTCCGGGCCGGGGCCGGGTTCCGGGATGGTGTGCAGGACGTCGTCGTCGGCGTGGGTGTGCTTGCGGTGCCTGGCCTCGCCGCGCACCCAGTCCACGGCCCGCCGGTGGGCGAGCATGGACAGCCAGGTGCGCAGCGAGCCGCGGCCCGCGTCGAAGCTGTACGGCCTGCTCCACAGGTGTGCGAAGACCTCCTGCGCCACGTCCTCGGCGGCGGCCGGGGCGCGGGTGACCCGCACCGCGATCCGCCGCACCAGCGGCCCGTAGGCCGCGTACACCTCGGCCAGCGCGGACTCGTCGCCGTACACCAGCCGCCGGTGCAGCTCCGTGTCGGCGGCCGGGTTTACGGACGTCTCGCCCGTGGACTCCACCGGCACCACCACCCCTGGTGCCCTTCCTAGCGTCCCGGCCGGGCCCGCGCCAGTGGTTCAGGAGGACAGGACGTCCAGGAGCCGGTCGACGTCGGTGGTTGTGTTGTACAGGTGGAAGGCGGCGCGCAGGTTGCCCGCGCGGTCGGACACCTCTATGCCCGCCGCGCTCAGCTCGGGCTGGCGGTGGCCGAGGCGCGGGACGGAGACGATCGCCGAGCCGGGGGACGGGACGGGTTCGTGGCCGAGGCGGGCGAGTCCGGCGCGGAAGCGGTCGGCGAGGGCGAGGTCGTGGGCGTGGACGGCGTCGATGCCGAGTTCCTCGATCAGGGCGAGGGAGGCGCGCAGTCCGGCGTAGGTGAGGAGCGAGGGGCTCACGTCGAACCGCCGTACGGAGTGGGCGAGTTCCTGGACCGGGCCGTAGCAGCTGTCCCAGGGGAGTTCGCCCGCGACCCAGCCCGCCAGCAGTGGGGTCAGGCCGCCGAAGTCCTCGGGGGCGACGAAGAAGGCGTTGCCGTGCGGGCCCATGAGCCACTTGAAGCCGACGGCGGCGAGGAAGTCGTAGGAGTCCGCCTCCAGGGGCAGCCAGCCCGCCGACTGGGAGGCGTCGAGATAGGTCCGGGCGCCGTGGGCGCGGGCCGCCTCGCGCACCGCGGGCAGATCGGCGATCCGGCCGTCGGCGGACTGGACGACGCTGACCGCGACGAGCGCGGTCTCCGGGCGGACCGACTCGGCGAGCCGCTCCAGCGGGACGGCCCGCACCTTGAGGTCGCCGCGCATGTGGAAGGGGTTGACCAGGGAGGAGAAGTCGGCCTCGGCGGTGAGCACTTCGGCCCCGGCGGGCAGCGCGGCGGCGATCAGACCGCCGTACTCGGCGACCGAGGCGCCCATCGCGACCCGCTCGGCCGGCACCCCGGCCAGCCGTCCGAAGGCGGCGCGAACACGCTCCGCGTCCTCGTAGAGGGAGCCGATCGGCAGCCCCGCGGCCCGCAGCCGCACGGCCTCCTGTACGGCGGCGACGGTGCGGGCCGGCAGGAGGCCGTTGCTCGCGGTGTTGAGGTAGGTGTGCTCCGGGGCGAACTCGGTACGGACGAGGCTCTCGAAGGTCTCCATGGGACCACTCTGCGGTCCCGGGAACTCCCCGTCCATTGCGATTCTTTACGTGGTTTCGCTAAGCAGTCCTTATAGGTCCGCCCCGACCAGCGGCTTTCAGCTCTGCGGCACCGCGCACCCGTCGGGGCCGCAGGCCTCGCCCGCGCTCTGGTCGATCAGGGTCAGCGGGGAGCGCTCGCCCCAGGCCTGGGTCAGGGCCTGGGTGAAGACGTCGGCGGGCTGGGCGCCGGAGACGCCGTACTTGCGGTCGATGACGAAGAACGGCACACCGGTCGCGCCGAGCTGGGCGGCCTCGCGCTCGTCCGCGCGGACCTCGTCGGCGTAGGCGGTGGGGTCGGCGAGCACCTTGCGGGCGGCGTCCGCGTCCAGGCCGACGGCGGCGGCGAGGGCGACCAGTCGCTCGTCGCCGGTGAAGACGGACGCCTCCTCGGCGAAGTTCGCCTCGTACAGCGCCTGGATCAGCTCGCCCTGGCGGCCGTGCTCCTTGGCAAAGTGCAGCAGGCGGTGCATGTCGAAGGTGTTGCCGTGGTCGCGGTCCCGGGTGCGGTAGACGAGGCCCTCGGCGGTGGCCTGAGCGCCGAGGTTGTCCTCCGCCGCCTGGGCCTGGGCCTCGCTCATGCCGTACTTCTTGGCGAGCATCGGGATCACCGGGCCGATGTCGTCCTTGGCGCGCCCCGGGTCCAGCTCGAAGGAGCGGTGCACGACCTCGACCTCGTCGTGGTGCGGGAAGGCCGCGAGCGCCTTCTCGAAGCGGGCCTTGCCCACGTAGCACCAGGGGCAGGCGATGTCGCTCCAGATCTCGACGCGCATGTTCTCGGCTCTCCAGGTCGGACGGAAGCGGAGACTGCCTCCGCCAACATGGGTGAACATTCAAGCGACCGTCTTCATTCCCATGCGGCTGAACTGCGTCCGGTACGCGCTCGGGGTCAGCCCGGTGCGGCGCACCACATGGACGCGCAGGGAGTCGGCGGTCCCCAGGCCGCAGGCGCGGGCCACCTGGTCCATGGGGAGCGTGGTGGTCTCCAGCAGTTCCTTGGCCCGCTCGATGCGCTGGTGGAGCAGCCACTGCAGCGGGCTCACCCCGCTCTCGGCGTGGAAACGCCGGGTGAGGGTGCGCACGCTGACGCCCGCGTGCCGGGCCAGGTCGGTGAGGGTGAGCGGCTGGTCGAGGTGGCGCATGGCCCAGCCCCGGGTGTCGGCGCAGGCGGTGCCCCGCTCGGGCGGCAGCGGGGTCTGGGTGAACTGGGTCTGGCCGCCGGGCCGGACCGGGGCGACGAGGGCGAGCCGGGCCACTTCGTTGGCGACGGCCGCGCCGTAGTCGGTGCGGATGATGTGCAGGCACATGTCGATGCCCGCGGCGTAGCCGGAGGCGGTGAGGATCTGGCCGTCCTGGACGTAGAGGACGTCACCCTTGACGTCGAGCGCCGGGTAGCGCTCGCGGAGCTCCTCGGTGAGCTGCCAGTACGTGGTGGCGCTGCGGCCGTCCAGCAGACCCGCCTCGGCCAGCACAAAGGCGCCGCTGCAGATGGAGGCGACGCGCTTGCCGGCCGCCGCGGCCTCGCGGACGGCGACAACGGTGCGCGCCTCGGGCTGGAACCGCTCGCCGGTGCCCGCGACGAGGACGGTGTCGGCGTCGTCCAGGGCCTCCAGGCCGCGTCCGACATGCAGGTCGAGGCCACCGGTGGTGACGATCACCCCGGGCTCGGGCGTGCAGACGGTCACCTCGTAGCCGGGAACGCCGTCGACGAGGGTCCGCTCGAAGAACAGCTCCGGGATGGCGAGGTTGAACATCGACACCCGGAAGGGGGCGATGACGGCGACACGATGCATGGCCAGATCCTCCGGACGTATGGCATTCGGGCCACTACTGTACGACGGCGAAGATCCGCAGCATGGGGGCATGCCAACGAACCAGGCCGACCAACTGACGGCACCCGCCCTCCCGTTGCCCGCCAAGAGCCCCTCCCCCGTGCTGTCCCTGGCCGCCGCCCTTCTCGGTTTCGGTCTCGTCTGCCTGGACGCGTCCGTGGTCAACGTGGCCCTGCCCGCGATCGGCGACTCCCTGGGCAGCGGAATGTCCGGGCTCCAGTGGGTGGTGGACGCGTACACGCTGGCCTTCGCCGCGCTGATGCTGTCCACTGGCGCCTTCTCCGACCGGGTGGGGGCGAGCCGGGCGTACGCTCTCGGGGCCACGGTGTTCACGCTCGCCTCGGTCGCCTGCGGTCTCGCACCGAACCTGTCGGTGCTGCTCGGTGCGCGGGCGGTGCAGGGCGTGGCGGCGGCCGTGGTGCTGCCGGCGTCGCTGGCGCTGGTGCGGCAGGCGTACGCCGATCCGACGCGACGGGCGCGCGCGGTGGCCGTGTGGGCGGCGGGCGGTTCGGCGGCCGTGGCACTGGGCCCCGTGGCGGGCGGTGCGCTGACCACGGCGTGGGACTGGCGCGGGATCTTCTTCGTGAATGTGCCGATCGGCGCGCTGATCCTTGTCCTGCTGCTGCGCGCCCCACGCTCGCAGCGCCGTCCGGCGCCGCTGGACCTGCCCGGTCAGGTGACGGCGGTGGTGGCGCTGACGGCGCTGGTGTTCGCGGTGATCGAGGGCGGCCCGGTCGGCTGGGCGGCGCTGGTGGTGGCCGCCCTGGCCATGGTCGCCTTCCTCCGGGTCGAGGCCCGCCAACCGCACCCGGTCGTCCCGCTCGGTCTCTTCCGCGACCGGACGGTCGTGGCGACGGTGGCCGCGGGCGCGGCCGTCAGCGTGGCCTTCTACAGCATGGTGTTCGTCTTCTCCCTCTTCTTCCAGCAGGTCCAGGGCCGCTCACCGCTCCAGGCCGGGCTGATGTTCCTGCCGATGACGGGCCTGATCGCGGTGACGAACGTGCTGGCGGGCAAGCTCGCGGCCCGGCACGGCCCCCGGCTGCCCATGGTGCTCGGACAGGGCCTGGCCGTCGTGGGACTGCTCCTCATGCTGTACGTCGACGCCGGCACCCCCGCGGTCCTGGTCGCCCTTCTCCTCGTCCCCATGGCGCTGGGCTGCGCGCTGACGGTGCCGCCGCTGACCGCGGCGATGCTGGACGCGGTACCCGCCGAGCGCGCGGGCCTGGCGGCAGGTGTCCTCAACTCGGCCCGGCAGATGGCCGGGGCGCTGGGCATCGCCCTGTTCGGGGCGCTGGTCTCCGACGGGTTCGTGGCGGGGATGCGGCTGTGCCTGCTGATCAGCGCGGGGCTGCTCGCGGTGACCTGCGCCCTCAGCTTCCGTCTCGCAGGTCGTGCGGCCAGCTCGGGCGGAACCGGAGATGGTCGTAGGTCACGACGCACCCCTCCCCCATCGGCGACTGCGTCAGGAAGCCGATCAGCGCCGCGCCGGTCTCCTTCTCGTCGCCGAGGGTGAACAGCCGGACGAAGGTCCACCGTTCGCCGTCGCGGGAGGCGTGGAAGGCGAAGGCCCGCCCGGTGCGGCTCACCCTCAGCCACACCGAACTGCCCTCCACGGTGAAGGAGTTGGCGTCGTCGGAGTGGCCCCGGGTGACCACCGTGCAGACGGTGGGGACGTCCGGGGAGTACTCCAGACAGAGTTTTGCCCAGGCCCGCTCCCCGACGTGTACGTAGAGGACGCCGGCGTCGAAGGCCCCGGCGAACCCGACGGTGACCCGGGCGATCAGCTGGAAATCGCCCTCGGGCGCTCCGAGCAGCCGGGGCGCGTCGGAGGCCGGGTCGAGGGCCTCGCCGGTGGGTGGTACGAAGCGGTCCTGCCGGGGGCCGGCCCATCCGGCGAGGACGCCGTCCTCGTAGGACCAGTGGCCGTCGGGGCCGTACGTGCGGAGCGGGAAAGGAAGTTCGGGGAGTTCCACGTCCATGGCGGGATTCTTGCAGGCCCCGCCCGGCGCCGGGCACCCGGTCAGCGGGACTGGAGGGCGTCCAGGGCCACGGTCTGGGCGATGGCGAGGCGGAGGTCGAGACCGGGCGAGGCCACGTCGAGCAGATAGCGGTCGCGCAGCCCGAACCTCTTGTCGACCTTCATCACCGGCTTCTCCCCGTCGGCGAAGTCGAAGTGGTAAGGCCACGCGAACGGCACGAGGTCCAGTGGCAGCAGCTCCCACACCCGGCGCAGCACCGCCACGGTCGTGTTCCGCTCGCGCCCGGTGGCGGTGATGGAGCCCGGCTGGTCCATCTCCCAGGTCGAGCGCAGCAGCGAGGCACCGAACTTCTTGCGGAAGGTGCCTATGGAGGTGCCGGTCGCGTCCTTGACGTCGTAGACCGCGCCGACGTCGAGGACCTGGCAGGCCTCGGCGGTGAACAGGACCCGGTCCCTGGACTCGTCGGTGTAGAAGGTCATCCGCTCCCTGAGCGTCATCCGCTTCTGCTCGGCGAAGGCGACGACCTTGCCGTCGGAGCCGTCCGGCAGGGCCTCGGTGACGACATAGCGGTTGACCATGAGGGTCGTCTTCTGCCGGACGGTGAATCGCTCGTTTCCCACTCTTCCACTCCCCCTGCTGACGAACTCGACTGCGGATCCATCGTCGGCGGGCCCCACGGCCCCGTGCAGTCTCCAGAAGTCGCCGTCCGCAGCGACCAAAGATGACGGTCGCCGCCCCGGCCCGCTGACTATCGTCGGCGCGTGGACGCAAGCGCAGACATACCCGCACCCGGCCTGACCCTCCGCTCCCGGCTGGCCGCCGCCTCCCCGTGGCCCCGCAAGCGGATCGCGGGGGAGGCGGTGCTCACGGTCGTGCTCGTTTCGCTGGCGGGGCTGTTCGACACCACGGAGGCCGGCTTCGGGGCGCGGACCGGGGCCGTGATCCTGGCGGTCGCCGTGCTGTCCCTGGCCCGCCGGTCGCTGCCCGCGACGGTGCTGATCGTCTCGGCGGCCCTCGCGGGGGCGGTGGCCGGGGCGACGCCGCTGCTGATGTACGCGAGCTGGTCGGCGGGCAGCCGCATCCTGCGGCCCGGGCGGGCGCTGGCCGCGTACGCCGCCGGGTTCGTGCTGCATGTCGCGCTCGCCGTGTACGGGGCGGCCGACGAGGAGGTCCGGCTGTCGCCCCTCGCGACGGCGGCGATCGGCGCGGGCTCCTTCCTGGCACTGGTGGTCGTGCCGGGGCTCGCCTCCCGCTACCGCGCCCAGCGGCACGCGCTCCTCGACACCCTGCGCCGGCACAACGCCCAACTGGTGCGCGAGCAGGCGATGGTGGCGCGGCAGGCCCGGCTCCTGGAACGCCAGCGCATCGCCCAGGACATGCACGACAGCCTCGGCCACCAGCTCGCCCTGATCTCCGTGCACGCGGGTGCGCTGGAGGTGGACCCGAACCTGGGCGACCGCCAGCGACAGGGGGTGGGCATCCTGCGCGAGGCCTCGGTGGCGGCGATGCGGGAGCTGCGGGAGGTGGTGGGCATCCTGCGGGACGGCGTGCCCGAGGACCAGGAGCCGGACACCGAGCCGCCACCGGCCCGCGGGGCGGCCACCGTCGACGGCTTGGTGGAGTCGTCGCGGGCGGCGGGCGCGGCCGTGGAGCTCCAGCGGTCCGGCATGGTACGGCCCTTGGCCCCGGCCGCCGATCAGGCGGCGTACCGGATCGCCCAGGAGGGCCTGACCAACGCGCACAAGCACGCGCCGGGTGCCCCGATCACCGTGGCGCTGCGGTACGAGCCGGACAGCCTGGTGGTCGAAGTGGCCAACGGACCGGGGTCGGCCGGGTCCAGGGCGGCGGTCAGCGGCGGCCAGGGGCTCGCGGGGCTGCGGGAGCGGGCCCGGCTGGTCGGCGGCATGGTGCACACCGGCCCGACCCCCGAGGGCGGCTTCCGCCTCGCGGGCGTCCTGCCGTACGGCGACGAACCCCGGCCCCGGCCGAAGGGCGCGACCTCCGTCGCGGTGAACGACGACCTTCGGGGGCAGATCGGCATCGGGGCGGCACACGAGGGTGGAGCGGTCATCGACCGTTCCGATCCGCAAGGGGAGTTCGCCGCCATCATGAGCAGCAAGAAGAAGGTCGCCCTCGGCTGTGCCGTCACCGCAGTGGTCCTCGTCGTGGGCGTGGGCACCCTGGTGGTGTGGGGGCTGAAGGCCCTGTGGGACGAGGTGGAGAGCGGCACGATAACGAAGGGCGTGTACGGGTCCGTGCGGGTCGGCGACGCCGAGGCGGACGTGGAGAAGAAGCTGCCGGACGGGGACTCCATCCTCACCGACGGCGTGGAGGAGCAGGGGCCGGCGCTGCCCGAGAACGCCACCTGCCGTCACTTCGTGGACGCGGACGCGGACATCGTCTACCGGTTCTGTTTCCGGGGCGGGGAGCTGGTCACCAAGGAGTCCTACGCGTACGAGCCGTAAGGGCCGCTGCCGGGATCGGGCATGATGACGGGGCTCCGTCATCAGTTCATCGCACCGACACCGCGCAGGAGGCCGTGTGATCCGGGTCCTCGTCGCCGACGACGAGCCGCTCATCAGGGCCGGCATCAGGATGATCCTCACCTCGGCCGACGACATCGACGTCGTCGCCGAGGCGGCGAACGGCCGGGAGGCGGTGGAGACCGCCCGGAGCAACGCGGTCGACGTGGCTCTGCTCGACATCCGGATGCCGGTGATGGACGGGCTGACCGCGCTGGCCGAGCTGGGCCGGGCCGCACCGGGGGTCCGGGTGCTGATCCTGACCACCTTCGGCGAACGGGACAACGTCCTGCGGGCCCTCGGCCACGGCGGCGCAGGCTTCCTGCTGAAGGACTCCGCGCCGCAGGAGCTGATCCACGCGGTGCGCGCGGCGGCGGCCGGGAACGCCTATCTCTCCCCGGCCGCCACCCGGCACGTCGTGGACACCCTCGCCTCCCCCGCCGCCACCCTGCGCGGCGAGGAAGCCCGCCGTCGCCTGGCCGACCTCACCGAACGGGAACGCGACGTACTGGCCCTGCTCGGTGAGGGCCTGTCCAACGCGGACGCGGGCGCCCGGCTGCACATGAGCGAGGCCACGGTGAAGACGTACGTCAGCCGGATCCTGACCAAACTGGAGTGCGAGAACAGGGTCCAGGCGGCCCTGCTGGCCAGGGACGCCGGGCTCTAGCCACGGCCCTCCAGAGCGCCGTTGAACCGGCGCGGCAGCCCGAGCGGGTTGTCGTCCTTCAGCTCCGGGGGAAGCAGCGCCTCGGGCGCCCCCTGGTACACCACCGGCCGCAGCCACCGCTCGATGGCCGTGCCGCCCACCGAGGTCGACGTCGACGTGGTCGCCGGGTACGGGCCGCCGTGGTGCTGGGCCGGGGCCACCGCGACACCGGTCGGCCAGCCGTTGACCAGGACCCGTCCCGCCAGCGGCGTCAGCTCGGCAAGGAGCTCGGGACCCCGGCCCTGGCCCGCCGCCTCCTCCGCGGAGAGATGGACCGTCGCTGTCAGGTTGCCGGGCAGCCGCGACAGGACCGCCTTGGCCTCGGCCTCGTCCGTGTAGCGCACCACGACGGTGACGGGACCGAAGCACTCCTCCAGCAGCAGGTCGTGCGCGCCCTCCTGGGCCAGCTTCTCGGCCGGCACCGTCAGAAAGCCCGCGCTGACCGTGTGCTCGCCGCCCGCGCCCGGCGTCACGGGCGAGTCCACGTCGGGCAGCTCGGCGCGCTCGGCGACCCCGGCGACGAAGTTGTCCCGCATCCGGTGGTCGAGCAGCACACCCGCGTCGGTGTCACTGACGGCGTCCGTCAGGGACTTCACCAGCCGGTCACCGGAGGCCCCGGCCGGCGCCAGCACCAGGCCGGGCTTCACACAGAACTGTCCGACGCCGAGCGTCATGGAGCCCGCGAGCCCGGTGCCGATGGCCTCCGCACGCTCGGCGGCCGCGGCCTCCGTGATGAGCACCGGGTTCAGCGAGCCCAGCTCACCGTGGAAGGGGATCGGCACCGGCCGCGCCGCCGCCGCGTCGAAGAGGGCCCGCCCACCGCGTACCGAACCGGTGAAACCGGCCGCCGCGACCAGCGGGTGCTTGATCAGCCCGACGCCCGCCTCGAAGCCGTGCACCAGGCCGAGGACGCCCTCGGGGATGCCGTGCTCCTGGGCGGCCGTCCGCACGACCTTGGCGACCAGCTCGGACAGGGCCGGGTGGTCGGGGTGGGCCTTGACGACGACCGGGCAGCCCGCGGCCAGCGCGCTCGCGGTGTCGCCGCCCGCGACCGAGAAGGCGAAGGGGAAGTTGGAGGCGGAGTAGACGGCGACGACACCGAGCGGCACCTTGTAGCGGCGCAGGTCCGGGATCGGCGGGGTCGCGGTGTCGTCGGGGTGGTTGACGACGACGTCCAGGAAGGCGCCCTCGTCGACGATGTCCGCGAAAGCGCGCAGCTGGTAGCAGGTGCGGGCGAGTTCGCCGGTCAGCCGGACCGGGCCGAGCGCGGTCTCGGCGTCGGCCGCCTCGACGAGCTGGTCCTTCGCGGCTTCGAGCCGCTCTGCCGCGGTGCGCAGGAAGGCCGAGCGGACGGTCCGGTCGGTGAGGGCGCCGCGCGCCTCCTGCGCGGCGCGGACGGCGGCGTCCACCTCCTGGGCTGTGGCCTCCACCGCAACCTGTTCGCGCTGCTTCCCGGTTCGGGGGTCGACACTCCAGACTGGTGCTGCTGCCACCGCGGGTCCCTCCACACTGTATTGCCGCAGTACTTGGGTCATTCACCAGGGTTGTTCGATATACTGAACGCTGTCTTTCATGGTGAATACGCTGGTGAGACTATTTCGCGTCGAACGAAGGGGTCAAGGGCGATGTCGGCAGGCGAGACGGTGGGCGGGGCGCAGGTCAAGTCCGCGGTGCGGACGGTCGAACTGCTCGAATACTTCGCCGGACGCCCGGGAATGCACTCCCTCGCGGCCGTCCAGGAGGCGGTCGGCTACCCCAAGTCCAGCCTGTACATGCTGCTGCGCACGCTCGTGGAGCTGGGCTGGGTGGAGACCGACGCAACCGGCACGCGGTACGGCATCGGGGTGCGGGCGCTGCTGGTCGGCACCTCCTACATCGACGGCGACGAGGTGGTGGCCGCCGCGCGTCCCACACTGGACCGGCTGTCGGACGACACCACCGAGACCATCCACCTGGCACGCCTGGACGGCACGAACGTGGTGTATCTGGCCACGCGTCAGTCCCAGCACTATCTGCGCCCCTTCACCCGGGTGGGCCGCCGCCTCCCCGCGCACTCGACGTCGCTCGGCAAGGCGCTGCTCAGCACCTACACGGACGAGCAGGTCCGCAAGATGCTCCCGGAGACGCTTCCGGCGCTGACCGAGAACACCATCACCGACCGCGAGAAGCTGATCGAGGAGCTCCACCAGGTCCGCGAGCAGGGCTTCGCCGTGGATCGCGAGGAGAACACCCTGGGTCTGCGCTGCTTCGGCGTGGCGATCCCGTACCGCACCCCGGCCCGCGACGCCATCAGCTGCTCGGTGCCGGTGGCCCGGCTGACCCCGGCCCACGAACAGCTCGTGAAGGACGCCCTGTTCGACGCGCGGGACCGGCTGACGCTGGCCACCCGCCGACTCTGAGGCCGACCCCCTTCTCCCCCGTCAGGCGGAGCGGGATCGTCACCGTGCAGGAGGTGGGCGGGGCCGCCGCCGCGAGAGCCTGAACGCATGACGCAGTCACTCCTCTCCCGCCCCGGCGGCACCCTCGCCCCCTCCCGCCCCCGTGCGCTGCTGCGCGCTGTCGCGATCGTCTCCTGTCTGCCGTATCTCGGGCTGAAGGTCGCCTGGCTCTCGGGCAGCGAGGTCGGGATCCCCAAGGGGAGTTCGCTGCTGGAGCACCGGGGCGAGGTGGCCGTCGCCAACGGCGTCACGCTGCTGATGGACGCCTGCGTCATCGTGCTCGCGTTCGTGCTGACCCGGCCCTGGGGGATGCGGGTGCCGGCCTGGCTCCTGGCGGTGCCGGTGTGGGTCGCCACCGGGCTGCTCGCACCGATCATGACCGGCTTCCCGCTCCAGCTCCTGACGGGCACCGGCACGGACGACAGCTCCTCCGAACCCTTCCTCCACGATTGGGTGTTCAGCGTCGTGTACGGCGGTTTCATCGTGCAGGGCCTCGCCCTGGGCACCTTGTTCGCCCTGTACGCCCGGGACCGCTGGGGTCACCTGTGGCAGGGCCGGATGTGGGAGCTGCCCCGCTCCTGCGTCGGCCCCTCCCAGCGCGTCGGCGCGGTCGCGGCCGCCGTGGTCGCCGTGGTCCCGCTCACTCTCCAACTGCGCTCCGCCTTCGGAGGTGAGATCCTCCGGGCCATGGACGCCCTCTACCTCCTCGCGGCCGTCGGCGGCGCCCTGGTCCTCGCCTTCGGCCGCGCCCCCGCGCTGCCGGTCCGGGTCCCGCTCGCCCTCGTCTGGGTCGGCTCCGGCGCCGCGGCCTGCTGGGGCGCCTGGATGTCGCTGGCCTCGCTCGTCGTCGACGAGCACTCCACGGGGCAGCACCTCACCCACGCCGGTCAGATGATCACCGGCATCCTGGTGGCCGCCGTAGGGGTCCACTTCCTCGCGCGGCGGTCCGCCGTCCTCCCCCGGCGCCGCGCGTGAGGGAGATCGCCCGGTTCCTGTTCGGGCGGGGGACGCGCCGGCGCTGGATCCATCTGATCCTCGGCGGCGCGCTCGCCATGCCGTACGTCTTCGTCGGCGAGATCATCATCGGCCCCGTCACCAACACGCGCTATGTCTTCGAGGATCTCCTCGGCCAACTCCTGTCGTTCGCCGTGGGCCTGCCGCTGGCCGCGCTCACCGCCGCACTGTTCCCGCTGACCCGCTCACTGGAGGCGAACGCGGTGCGCGCGCTGTGCGGGGTCGACGCGGACCGGCTCTCCTACGCCCCCGCCCGCGGCCGGACCGCGAAGGAGCGCACCGCGGCCTGGTTCACCCTGCACCTCGGCTTCGGCGGGATCATCGCCGGGATGTCGCTCGCGGTGCCGCCGTTCGCCTTCGTCCTCGTGGTGCTGCCCTTGGTCGCCGTGTTCAGCGACGGGCTGTGGGGCATGCCCGCCGCCTGGGACCAGCCCTGGGTGCTGGCGCTCACCCCGGTCGTGGGCGTGGCCCTGCTGGTGGCGCTCGCCGCGTGCGCGGCCGGGGCGGGCGCCCTGCTCGCCCGCTGGGCCCCGGCGCTGCTCGGCCCGACGCCCGGGGACCGGCTCGCGGCGGCCGAGGCCCGCGCCGCCGATCTCGCCGTACGCAACCGGCTCGCCCGCGAGCTGCACGACTCCGTCGGGCACGCCCTGAGCGCCGTCACCCTCCAGGCGAGCGCGGCCCGCCGACTGCTCGACAGCGACCCGGAGTTCGTCCGGGAGGCACTCGCCGCGATCGAGGACACCACCCGACGCACGGTCGGTGAACTCGACGCCGTCCTCGGGGTGCTGCGGGAGGGCGACGCGCCCGGCACGGCGCCCGCGCCGACGCTGGCCGCCGATCTCGACGGGCTGCTGCGCCGCACCCGGGCGGGCGGACTGCGCGTCGAGGCCTCCGTCGACGCCGACCCCGAGGCGCTGCCTCCGGTGCTGTCGCGGGAGGCGTACCGGATCGTGCAGGAGGGGCTGAGCAACGCCCTGAAGCACGCGGGCGATCAGGTCACGGTGGTCCTGCGGATCGGGATCGCGGACGACCGGCTGGAGATCGTCCTGGAGAACCCCCTGGGCTCCGCCTCCGCCTGCCGCCCCGGCGGCGGCCACGGCCTGCGCGGCATCGCGGACCGGACCCGGCTGCTGGGCGGCACGGTGGCGGCGGGCGCCGAGTCCGGCACCTGGCGACTGCGCGTGTGCCTCCCTCTGAAAGGACCCGCGTGACCCCCATGAGAGGACCCGTATGACCGACCGTCCCCCCGTCCGGATCGTTCTCGCCGACGACGAGCGCATGGTCCGCACCGCCCTGCGCGCCATCCTCTCCGCCGAGCCGGACCTGGAGGTCGTCGGAGAGGCGGCGACCGGCGCCGAGGCGGTGTCCGTCGTCCGGGAACAGGCCCCGGACGTCGTCCTCATGGACGTCCGGATGCCGGAGGTCGACGGCATCCGGGCCACCGAGCAGATCCTGGCCACCGTCACGGACCCGCCCCGGATCGTCGTCGTCACCACCTTCGAGAACGACTCCTACGTGTACGACGCCCTGCGCGCCGGAGCCGCCGGGTTCCTGCTCAAGCGGGCCGACGCCGACGCACTCGTGCAGGCCGTGCGGCTGGTCGCGCGCAGCGACACCCTGCTGTTCCCGGCGGCCGTACGCACCCTCGCGGCCGAGCACGCGCGTGCCCATCCCGCGCCGCCGCCCTGGGTGGCCCGGCTCACCGGACGGGAGAGCGAGGTGCTGCGGCTGATGGCGGGCGGGCTGACCAACGCGGAGATCGCCGAGCGGATGGAGGTCGGTCCGGCCACCGTGAAGTCGCATGTGGCGGCGGTGCTGGCGAAGACCGGGACCCGGGACCGCACCCAGGCCGTGATCGCCGCGTACGAGGCGGGGTTCATGAACAGTCGCTGACTTCATGAACACTCGATGAGAAAAGCGACGCAAGGGAACGATTCGCCCCGGCGCCCTCGTCCTGACGGTGGGATGAACAAGACGATCAGGCGCGCATCGGTCCTCTCGCTGCTCCTGGTGTTGGCCCTGCTGGTGAGGGCGACCTGGGTGCAGTTCTACGAGGGCCGGGCACTCGCGGACGACAAGGACAACCGGCGGAACGCGATACAGACGTACGCGGCACCGCTCGGGAACATCATCGTGGCCGGGGAGTCCATCACCGGCTCCGCACGGACGAAGGGCGGCGACCTCGCGTACAAGCGCACGTACACCGACGGCGAGCTGTACGCGGCGGTGACGGGCTATGCCTCGCAGGCGTATGCGCCGACCCAGCTGGAGGGCATCTACCAGGACGTCCTCAACGGCACGGACAGCCGGCTGCGGACCGTGATGGACACGGTCACCGACGAGCGGGCCGAGCCGGGCAATGTGATCACGACGATCGACCCCGCGGTGCAGAAGGCGGCGTACGAGGCGCTCGGTGACAAGAAGGGCGCGGCGGTCGCGATCGACCCGGCCACCGGCAAGATCCTCGCGGTCGTCTCGACCCCGTCGTACGACCCCTCCTCGCTGACGGACGCCAACACCGCGGGGACGGCCTGGAAGCAGCTCACCAAGGACTCCGACAAGCCGCTGACCAATCGCGCGCTGCGCCAGCCGGTGGCGCCGGGCTCCACGTTCAAGCTGGTCGTGGCCGCGGCGGCGCTGGAGGACGGGCTGTACTCGTCGGTGGACGAGAAGACGAAGAGCCCCGACCCGTACACGCTGCCGGGCACCGTCACGGTGCTGGAGAACGAGAACAAGTCGGCGCCCTGTGAGAACGCCTCGATCCGGGTCGCGCTCCAGTACTCCTGCAACAACGTCTTCGCGAAGATGGCCCACGACCTGGGCCAGGACAAGGTGAAGGCGATGGCCGAGAAGTTCGGCTTCAACGACGACGAGCAGGATGTGCCGGTCCGCGCCTACGCCAGCGTGTACCCCTCGGACATGGACGAGGCGCAGACCGCGCTGACCGGTATCGGCCAGTTCGATGTGACGGCGACGCCGCTGGAGATGGCCATGGTGTCGGCGGCCATCTCCAACGGCGGCAAGCTGGTGTCGCCGCACATGGTGTCGCAGGTGACCGACGGCGGCGGCGATGTCCTTCAGGACTACGACTCCGACGCGGACACCGAGCGGATCGTCAGCTCCTCCACGGCCGAGCAGCTGCGGTCGGCGATGGAGACGGTGGTCTCCGAGGGCACCGGGACGAACGCGCAGATCCCGGGTGCGACGGTGGGCGGCAAGACGGGTACGGCCCAGCACGGCGAGAACAACAGCAAGACGCCGTACGCCTGGTTCACCTCGTACGCGAAGTCCGACACCAACGGCAAGGAGGTCGCGGTCGCGGTGATCGTGGAGGAGTCCGGCGCCGCCCGCTCCGAGGTGAGCGGCAACGGCCTCGCGGCACCGGTGGCGAAGGCGATGATGCAGGCGGCGCTCAAGGACTGAGAGCCGTCCGGCTAGTCGACGCCGAGGATCTGCTCGATCGGGTCGATCGCGAAGTAGATCAGGAACAGCGCCGAGGTCCCCCACAGCAGCCAGTGGACCTCCTTCGCCTTGCCCAGCACCGTCTTGATGAGGACGTAGGCGACGAAGCCCGCCCCGATGCCGTTGGTGATGGAGTACGTGAACGGCATCACGGCGATCGTCAGGAAGGCCGGGATGGCGATCTCGTACTTGTCCCAGTCGATGTGCTTGACCTGGGTCATCATCAGGAAGCCGACCGCGACGAGGGCGGGCGCCGCCGCCTGGAGCGGGACGATGGTGAGCAGCGGGCCGAGGAACAGGGCGAGGGCGAACAGGCCGCCGGTGACCAGGTTGGAGAAGCCGGTGCGGGCGCCCTCTCCGACGCCGGCCGCCGACTCGATGTAGGAGGTCGCCGAGGACGAGGAGGAGGCGCCGCCCGCGACCGCCGCGGCGCCGTCGATGAGGAGCACCCGGCCGAGGTTCGGGACCTTGCCCTCCTCGTCCAGCAGCCCGGCCTCGGCGCTGACGCCGACGACCGTGCCCATGGTGTCGAAGAAGTCGGACAGCACCAGGGTGAAGACGAGCAGGACGACGGTGATGACCGTGGTCTCACCGAACGCACCGAACAGGCTGAACTGCCCGATGAGTCCGAAGTCGGGGGTGTCGACCAGCTTGTCGGGCCACTCGGGCGTGGTCAGGCCCCAGGTCTTGATGTCGGCGATCGAGTTGATGATCAGCGCGACGGCGGTCATCACGACGATGCTGATCAGGATCGCGCCCTTGACCTTGCGGGCGAGCAGCCCGATCGTCAGCAGAACTCCCAGGCAGAACACCAGGATCGGCCAGCCGGTGAGGTTGCCGGTGCCCCCGAGCTGCACCGGAACCGTGGTGTTCGCCGC
The DNA here is from genome assembly GCF_000349325.1 of Streptomyces davaonensis JCM 4913. GTDB lineage: Bacteria > Actinomycetota > Actinomycetes > Streptomycetales > Streptomycetaceae > Streptomyces > Streptomyces davaonensis. Next base: position 7,439,228 of record NC_020504.1, on the reverse strand, counting down.
GTCCGGGATCCGGGTGACGAAGCCCGCGTCGACGAAGCCGATGAAGGCGATGAACAGGCCGATGCCCACGCTGATCGCCTGCTTGAGCGGCTGCGGGATGGCGTGCATGACGGCCTCGCGCAGTCCGGTCACAACGAGGGCGCAGATCAGCAGTCCTTCGAGGACGACCAGACCCATCGCGTCGTCCCAGCTCATCAGCGGGGCGATCTGGAAGGCGACGACCGCGTTCAGGCCGAGGCCCGCGGCGAGCGCGAGCGGCAGATTGCCGCCGACGCCCATGATGACCGTCATCACCGCGGCCACCAGGGCGGTGGCGGTGGTGAGTTGGACCGGGTCGAGGGTCTCGCCGAACTTGTCCTTCGCACTGCCCAGGATGATGGGATTCAGGACAAGGATGTACGCCATCGTGAAGAACGTGGCGAAGCCGCCGCGTATCTCACGACTGAACGTGGACCCCCGTTCGGAGATCCTGAAGAAGCGATCGACGCTGCTCATGTGGCTCCTTGCTGCCTGAATGATCGGTGTGCGGATGCTGGCTGGATTGTTCCCCTGTTGAACCGGGTTCAGGTTTTCCCCGTGTTACGGAATCAGCGCAGTTCACGTACGATCCGCCACACGCTGTTCGAGACCCCGTACGAACCAGGTGTTCGACCACTGCTACGCTTCCGCATCTCGATCACAAGATCCACACACTCACAGGCAGGAGAGGTCGCCCGTGGGCACAGTCGTCGACGACGCAGCCTCGGTGGAGTTCCATGCCTTCTTCGAGCGCCACTACGCCGAACTCTCGCGCCTGGCCCACCTGTTGACGGGTGAGGCGGACGCCGCCGACGATCTGGCCGCGGACGCCCTGCTGGCGCTGTGGCACCGCTGGGACCGGGTCCGCGCGGCCGACCACCCCGTCGCCTACGCCCGCGGCGTGGTCGCCAACCTCGCCCGCACCCGGATCCGCAGCGCGGTGCGCGAGCGGCGCCGGATGGCCCTGTTCTGGTCGCAGCGCGGGGAGAAGACCGAGAACCCGGACGTGGCCGGTGTGGTCGACGTGCAGGAGGCGCTGCGTAGACTGCCGTTCCGCAAGCGGGCCTGTGTGGTGCTGCGGCACGCCTTCGACCTCTCGGAGAAGGACACCGCGCTCGCCCTGGGTGTCTCGGTGGGTACGGTGAAGAGCCAGACCTCGAAGGGGATGGCGGAACTCCAGCGACTGCTCGGCCCCAAGGCCGCACCGCTCAGGATGCATGCGGCGATGGCGCGCACCGGTGACGCCGCGGGAAGGGACCGATGACGATGCAGCGGGACGTGCACGACGAGCTGCGCGCCCGGCTGCACGAGGCGGCCGAGGCGCACGAGCCGAACCGTGAGCGCATCCTCGCCCGGATCGAGCGCGGTATGTCCGAGCAGGCCGGGCCCGACCACCGGGCCACCCGCCCGCCGGTGTTCGGCTGGGTGCGGGTGGTCAGCGCCACGGCGGCGGTCGCGGGCGTGCTCGCCATCGGCGGTTACGCGGTGGCGTCGGCGGTGAAGGAGGACACCCCGCAGCAGACGGTGGCCACCACGCCCACGCCCACGCCCTCCCCGGACGCCACCAGCCGCACCCCCGCCCCGCCGGCGCCCCCGGCCGACCCGACGCCGGAGTCCTCCGAGAAGTCCCGCGAGCCGAGTTCCCCGCCGGCCACGGCACCGCCGACACAGTCCGTCAAGCCTCCGGCCGCCGGTGCGGAGGACGGCCCGCTGTGGTCGGACGGCTCGGTCGACCCGCACAGCAACGACTTCTGGGCGCAGAGCAATGTGACCCTGAAGACCGAGCAGCAACTGACCGAACTGACGGTCGAGTTGAAGGTGGCGCAGACCGGCGGGGTGACCTCCACCGGCGCCTGGCGCTCACTGCCCGAGGACGACTTCGAGCTGACGGTCGGCGAGCGGGACGGCTTCCTCGTCTACACCTGGGTGCTCAAGGAGGGCCGTACGGTCGGCGCGGGCGAGTGGGTGTTCGCGGGACAGTACGACCATGAGCGCGGCGGCCGGGACGCGCAGGCCGACGGCTACGCGGCGACGGCCCGCGCGGGCGACGAAGAGCTGTCCGTGGCGGGCGACTTCGCGCCGCGCAAGGGCGACGACGCGGCCGCCGAAGGCGACTCGTAGAAAAACTTCTCCCAACCCGGCAACCCATTCCTGACCCGTGGCGACCAGGTAGCGCAAGGAACAACTCCCCACGCAAGGAACGGGCATGACTGCACCAGCTGAACAGCACGTCCGCCACCGCCGCAAGGTCAGCAAGCGGCGGGCGGTGATCGCCGGGGCGTCGGCGCTCGGCATCACCGGCGCGGCGATCGTCACCACGACGATGCTGTCCTCCGCGGGCGCCGCGTCCACTTGGCCGACCGCCAAGGGCAGCCAGGCTGTGAGCAGCACCATCAAGGTCTCGGGCACATACGACGGCGGCTACAAGAAGTTCTACGGCAGCGGCGCGCTCGGCGGCGACAGCCAGGACGAGGGCCAGGACCCGGTCTTCCAGTTGGCCGACGGCGCGGTCCTGAAGAACGTGATCATCGGTACCCCCGCCGCCGACGGTGTGCACTGCATGGGCTCGTGCACGCTTCAGAACGTGTGGTGGCTGGACGTCGGCGAGGACGCGGCGACCTTCAAGGGCAAGTCCACCTCGTCGGTGTACACGGTCTACGGCGGCGGCGCGAAGAACGGCTCGGACAAGGTCCTCCAGTTCAACGGCGCGGGCAAGCTGGTCGTGAGCAAGTTCCAGGTCGCCGACTCCGGCAAGCTGGTGCGCACTTGCGGCAACTGCTCCACGCAGTACAAGCGCACGGTCATCATCAACGACGTGGATGTCACCGCGCCGATGAACTCGATCGCGGGCATCAACGCCAACTACGGTGACACGGCGTCGCTGCGCAAGGTCCGGATCCACGGCGACAGCGCCAAGAAGATCAAGACGTGCGTCCGCTTCAAGGGCAACAACACCGGTGCCGAGCCGACCCAGATCGGCGTCGGCCCGGACGGAACGTCGTGCCGCTTCACGGCGTCTGACATCACGTACCAGTAGCCCCAGGGACCTGCTGGCCTGAGCCCCCCTCGGTCAGCAGAAGAAGCGCCCCCGCCGGTGACGACCGGCGGGGGCGTTTTCCTGTCTGTCCAGGGTCAGTTCATCGTGGCGCCGATGGTGGTGGATCCGGTGGTCAGGAAGGTCGTCGTCGGCAGCGACCCGTCCGCCTTGCGAGCACCGTACGCGCCGGCCGCATCGACCGACTTGAAGCCCGGCGTGGCCACCCCACTGTCCCAGTTGTTCGCGGCCGACACCGTCCCCGAACCCAGCTTCGACAGCCCGCCCTTGTTGCTGACCGCCAGGTTCCGCGCGAGCCGTGCCTTGCCCGTGGCGAAGTAGAAGCCGGCCTCGGCGTTGGAGTACGCGGTGTTCCGGTTCAGCACGATCGCGCCCGGGTTGGAGTTCTCGGTGAAGCCGTTCAGCGTGTTGTCCCAGGCCGCGTCGTTGTTGACGACATGCGCGACCGTGACGCCCCCGCCGCCCAGCTTGTACCCGTTGCCGTTGCCCTCGAAGGCGCCGTCGCCCCAGCGGTTCTTGCCGTTGCCGAAGGCCCAGGAGTGGTCGATGGTGATCGGCGAGGAGAACTGCCACAGGTCGAGGCCGTCATCGGAGTTGTTGTACAGCCGCGCCCCGGTGATCCGGTTGCCCGTCCCGGAGCCGAACTTCACCGCGATGCCGTCGGCATTCTGCCCGTGCTCGGCCGGGTCGTAGTTGCCGTAACTGTCCAGGTTCTGCACGAGGTTGTCGCTGGTGCCGTCGCCGCGCAGGGTGAACCCGGAGTCGCCGTTGTTCGCGGTGACGAGGTTCTTGAAGACGCCGCCCACGGAGGAGGTGGCGACGAAGCCCTGGGCCGGGGAGTTCTGGAAGGTGATCCCGGAGACGGTCCAGTAGTCGCCGTAGATCCCGGCCAGCCAGGAGCCGTCGGCCAGCTTGGAGCCGTCGATCTTCACCTTCTCACCGCCGTACGCCTTCAACGTGATCCGTGCCGAACTCGTGCCGTTCGCCGTGGACTTGATCGTGGCCGTCGGCGTGTAGGTGCCGCCGCGGACCTGGATCGTGGTCCCGGCGACCGCGCTCGTGACGGCCGACTGGAGCTGTGCGGTGGTGGAGACGGTGACCGTCGTCGAGGCGGCCTCGGCGCCGCCTTCGGAGAGGCCGAGGTAGACGCCGCCCGCCCCCGCGGCGACGGCCACGGCGGCGGCGATGGAGAGGGTGCGGGTCCTGCGGTGGCGTCCGGTGCTGTACCGCACGGGGCGTTCCTTTCCTAGGGGATGGGGACGCCCAGCAGTCGTCACCGGCCCCGGGGAGGTTGCCGTGTCCCAGCGAAAACGAGCGAAACTTTCGCTGCCCCTCATCCCGCCGCTACCGATTGACGTGCTGTTTCCCGCTGGTGAGACTCCGAAGGCGCGCACCTTCCAACAGAATCCCCCACTCCCCCACAGGACTGGACCGACATGCGCCCTCGCCTGCTGCTCGTCGCCTGCCTCTCACTCCTCCTGGCCCTGCTCACCGCCCCGCCCGGCACCGCCGACTCAGGAGCACCACCCGTGAAGCACCCGAAGTACGCCGGTTATCTCTTCGCCTACTTCACCGGCGAGGGCACCGCCGACGGCGAGCAGATCCGCTACGCCCTCAGCCGCGGCAACGACGCCCTGCACTGGCGTGAGCTGAACGCGGGCAAGCCGGTGCTGACGTCCACCATCGGCGAGAAGGGTCTGCGGGACCCGTTCGTGATCCGCTCCCCCGAGGGCGACAAGTTCTTCATGATCGCGACGGATCTGCGCATGTATCGCAATTCCAGCGGCAGTTGGGACCAGGTGCAGCGGCACGGCAGCAAGTCCGTCATGGTCTGGGAGTCCACCGACCTGGTCCACTGGACCGACCAGCGCCTGGTGAAGGTCTCCCCCGACACCGCGGGCAACACGTGGGCGCCGGAGGCGTACTGGGACGAGACCCTCGGTGAGTACGTCGTCTTCTGGGCGTCCAAGCTGTACGCCGAGGACGACCCCGAGCACACCGGCTCGACGTACAACAAGATGCTGTACGCGACGACGAAGGACTTCCGCACCTTCAGCGAGCCCAAGGTGTGGAACGACCCCGGCTATTCGGTGATCGACTCCACGGTCGTCGCGCACCAGGGCACGTACTACCGCTACACCAAGGACGAACGGGACCCCGGCTCCTCCAGCCCCTGCTCGAAGTTCATCACCGGCGAGAAGTCCACCTCGCTCACCTCGACGTCGTACGACTTCGTCGCGGACTGCATCGGCAGCGGGGCGATGGACCGCGGTGAGGGGCCGACGGTGTTCAAGTCCAACACCCAGGAGAAGTGGTACCTGTTCATCGACGAGTACGGCGGCCGCGGCTATCTCCCCTTCGAGACGACCGACCTCGACTCCGGCCGGTGGACCCCGTCCACCGACTACCAGCTCCCCGCGAGCCCGCGGCACGGCACGGTCATCCCGGTGACCCAGGCGGAGTACGACCGTCTCCTCGCCGCCTACCCGGAGAGCCCCGCATCCGTCGTGGACGCGACGGCGCGCGGGCAGAAGGGGTACGCCGTCGTCACCGAGTCGGCGAGCAAGGTCGTGCTGCCGATGCGGCCGGACGCCGACCTCAGGCACCTCGCCCCGAAGCTCTGGGTCGGTGAGGACGCCACCGTCAGCCCCAAGTCCGGGACGCGCCGCGACTTCCGCACACCGCAGACGTACACCGTCACCGCAGCGGACGGGACCACCCGCACGTGGACCGTGGAGGCGGTGCCGACCCGGAGTCCGGTCCTGCCGGGGCTGAACGCCGACCCCGATGTGCGCTACATGGACGGCGAGTACTGGATCTACCCGACGACCGACGGCTTCCGGGGCTGGGGCGGGATGCAGTTCAAGGCGTACTCCTCCAAGGACTTGGTGCACTGGAAGGACCACGGAGTCGTTCTCGACCTGGGCCCGGACGTCTCCTGGGCGGAGAAATACGCCTGGGCACCCGCTATCGCCGAGCGGGACGGCAAGTACTACTTCTACTTCTGCGCCGAGCAGCAGATCGGCGTGGCGGAGGCCGACTCCCCCGCCGGTCCGTTCAAGGACGCGCTGGGCGAGCCGCTCGTGGCCAAGGGCGGTGCCTGGAGCGGCCAGATGATCGACCCGGCGGTGTTCACGGACGACGACGGGACGTCGTATCTCTACTGGGGCAACGGCCGGGGCTATGTCGTGCCGCTCGACGACGACATGGTGTCGTTCGACCCGGCGGGGGTGCGGGACATCACGCCGGCGAACTTCCGTGAGGGCTCGTTCGTCGTGAAGCGGCAGGGCACCTACTACTTCATGTGGTCCGAGGACGACACCCGCAGCGAGAACTACCACGTCGCCTACGCCACCGGCCCCTCCCCGCTCGGCCCGTGGACCGAGCGGGGCACGATCCTGTCCAAGCGCCCCGAGTACGGCATCAAGGGCACCGGCCACCACTCGGTGGTCAACACGCCCGGCACGGACGACTGGTACGTCGTCTACCACCGCTTCGCCCTGAACGGCCCCGGCAGGCCCGGCGGGGACGGCACGCACCGGGAGACCACGATCGACCGCCTGCGGTTCACAGCGGACGGCCTGATCGAGCCGGTGGTGCCGACCCTGGAGTCGATCAGGCCGGTGCGCGGCCGCTAGCTCGGTAAAGCGCTCAGTTCATCGTCGCGCCGATGGTGGTGCTGCCCGTGGTCAGGAACGTGGTCACGGGTAGCGAGCCGTCGGACTGGCGGGCGTTGTAGGTGGTGGCGGCGTTGGTGGAGACGAAGGCCGGCGTGGCCACCCCGGAGTCCCAGTTGTTCATGTACGAGGTGACCGAGGAGCCCTTGTTCACCGAGCCACCGCCGTTGGAGACGGCCAGGTTGCGGCCGAGCTTGCCCGCGCCGGTGGCGAAGTAGTAGCCCCACTTGGAGTTGGCGTAGGACGTGGTGCGGTTGATGACGATCGCCCCGGTGTTGGAGTTCTCGGTGAAGCCGTTGCCCGCGTTGCCCCAGGCCGCGGAGTTGTTGACGACGTGCGCGACGACCTCTCCGTCGCCGCCCAGCTTGTAGCCGTTGCCGTCGCCCGCGAAGGCGGAGTCGGACCAGCGGTTGACGCCGTTGCCGAAGGCCCAGGTGTGTTCGACGGTGACGGGCGAGGAGAAGGACCAGAAGTCCAGCCCGTCATCGGAGTTGTTGTAGAGCCGGGCCCCGGTGATCAGGTTTCCGCTCCCGGAGCCGTACTTCACGGCGATCCCGTCGGCGTTCTCCCCGTGGTTGGCGGAGTCGTAATGGCCGTAGGAATCGAGGTTCTTGACGGTGTTGTTCGTGGTCCCGTCCCCGGTGAGGGTGAAGCCGGAGTCGCCGCCGTTGATGGTCTTGACGTTGCTCCAGACGGTACCGGCGCAGGACTGGCAGACGACGGCGCTGTCCGGGGAGTTCTGGAAGGTGAGGTTGGAGACGTTCCAGTGGTCGGCCGTCAGCTTGAAGATCCAGTCACCGTCGGGCAGCGAGGAGCCGTCGATCTTCACGGTCTCGCTGCCGTACGCCTGGAGGTAGATCCGGTTCGAGGAGCTTCCGTTGGCGGTCGACTGGAGGGTGGCCGTCGGGTAGTAGGTGCCGCCGCGCACCTGGATGACGGTCCCGGCGGTGGCGCCGGAGATCGCGCTGGTCAGCTCGGCGGTGGTGTCGACGACCACGGTCGCGGCCTGGGCCTGGGTGGGGAGGACGGCCAGTCCGACGCCGAGCGCGAGGGCGGCGGTGAGGGGGAGAGCGGTGCGACGAGACATGGGGAGCGGTCCTTTCGTCGTGCCGGTGGGGGGGTTGTGTTACGGCCGCCAGTCGCCCAGGTAGGCACGCTTGGTGTGTGCCTCGGCTTCTGCGGCGGCGAGTTGCGGACGGTTCTCGGGGACGGAAATCACGGCCCCCGGGCCGGAGTTGGCGAACTCCCTGAAGCGCATGGTCTGCCAGGGGTAGGCCTCCCGCATGTTGGTGTACGGCGCGACGGGATCGACACCGGGACCGATCCAGGTGTCCCGCACCACCAGCGAGGACCAGGCGGTCGTCTCGTACGACGGCACCCAGGGCCGTGCCAGTTTGTACGCCGCGTCTTCGGCGGCGGAGGTGATGCGGGAGCGGAGCGCGAGGATGCCGTGGGGGTTGGCGCGGGCCGTGGAGGGGGCGAAGACCATCCCTTTGGGGGTGAAGTTCACGTCCCGCTGCACGGTGTGGAAGTGACAGTGCTCGAAGACGGCGGTGGCCCGGCCGAAGACGAAGTCGACGTCGCCCTCGATGTAGCAGCGGTGGAAGTACTGCCGATCGAAGACGTCCAGGGCGGTCGTGTCGACGAAGAGGGTGTCCTGATGGGCCAGGAGGCGGACGTTGTCGAAGCTCGACCGGTCCGCGGTCACGTACGCCGCGACCGCCTGGGTGCCGGTGATCTCGGGGTGGTCGGCGCGCAGCCAGTCGTTGGCGAGGGTGAGGTCGCGGACGGTGAGTCCGGGGGCGGCCGAGGTGAAGGTCGCCGAACCCGCGGTGCCGTAGGTGCCCGAACCGTCCGGCTTCTGGGTGCCGTTGGCGTTGTCGTACACGATGACGACGTCGCGCGGGTCGCGGGTTGCGCCGCGCAGGGTCAACTCGACGGCTTCGGTGGGAACTTTGACGACTTCTCGATAAATCCCCGGGTGGATGACGATCGTGCAGCCGGGTCGGCCGGTGACCGCGTCCACGGCCGCCTGGACGTAGTCACCCGGGCGGACGTGCAGGACGTGGCGGCCACTGGCGAGAACCGGTCCGGCGCCGGTCGCCACGAGACCCGCGGTCAGGCCCGCCAGCAGGGTGCGACGGCGCATCTCAGCAGTCCTCCTTCCACGGCTCCCAGTCCCCGAGGTACGCGGCACGGTTCGCCGACGCGGCCTGTTCTGGGGCGAGTTGGGGCCGGTTCTCGGGGACGGAGATCGTCGCGCCGGGGCCGGTGTTGTGGTACTCCGCGAACCGCTGGTTCTGCCACGGGTAGTCGTTCGACATGTTGGCGTAGGGCGCGACCGCGTCGATGCCGGGGCCGAGCACCGTGTCCCGGACGGTGAGCATCGGCCGGGCCGTGCGGTCGGAGCTGGGCACCCAGGGGCGGGCCAGCTTGTAGTAGGCGTCCGGGGCCTCGCTGCTCACGCGGCTCCTGGTGACCAGGTGGCCGAGCGGGTTGGCGCCCGCCGTCGAGGGCGCGAAGACGAAGCCGTACGGGGCGGAGCCCAGGTCGGTGCGGGTCAGCGTACGGAAGTGGCAGTGCTCGAAGACGGCGGTGGACCGCCCGAACACGAAGTCGACGTCGCCCTCGGCGTAGCAGTGCGCGAAGTACTGCCGGGCGAAGACGGTGAGCGAGTTGGTGTCGGCGTACAGGGTGTCCTGGTGGCCGAGGAAGCGGCAGTGGTGGAAGGCGGAGCGGTCGCCCGTGACCTTGGTGGCGACGGCCTGGGTGCCGCTGATGCCGGGGTGTTCGGCGCGCAGCCAGTCGTTGGCGAAGGTGATCCGGCGGGCGGTGAATCCGTCGGCGCGCACGGTCGTGGTGGCCGAGCCGGTGGTGCCGTAGGTGCCGGAGCCGTCGGGCCTCGGGGTGCCGGCGGCGTTGTCGTAGACGATGACGACGTCCCGGGGGTCGTCGCCGGCGCCGAGCCAGGTCATGTCGGTGCGGGTGGGGTCGACGGCGACGGTCTCCCGGTAGGTGCCCGGCGCGAGGACCAGCGTCCAGCCGCTCCCGGTGGCGGCGGTCACGGCGGACTGCACGGTGGTGTGGTCGCCGCGGCCGTGCGGGTCGACGTAGAGGGTGGTCGGGGAGAGCCGGGCGGCGGGTGAGCCGTACCGGCCGAAGGGCCGGGGGCCGGGGGCGGCCTGGGCGGGGGATACTGCGCCGAGGGCGGCGGCCGCTCCCGCGCTTGCCACCAGGAATCCCCGTCTGGACAGGGGGAGTTGCATGCGATGTCTCCTTTCCGGATGGCGGCCGGGGCGACGGCGCCGCCCCGGCCGCGTGGCGCGATTCAGCGGATTCAGCAGATGCGGCCGGCGCCCGCACGGTGGTCGACGATGCCCGGGACCGCCCGCGGGTGGTCGACCTTGGTGCGCAGGGTGGGCGTCCAGCCCGCTCCGGACCGGAGGGTCTCGGCGGGGATCTCCGCGTTGTGCACGGCGATCAGATCCGTCGGCTTGCCGTTGACGTAGTTGTTCTCGGCGGTGAGCGGCGCCTCGTTCCACTTCTTCAGCACCTTGCCGGTGCTCACCCCGGACGCCAGCGTGAAGGCGTTGTCGGTGGCGTGCAGTTGGGAGGAGGCGCCGATGCCGAAGACGTAGCCGAACTTCTGCCCGCCGGTCACCACGAAGTGGTTGTTGTACGAGTCGACCTGCCCGAACCGGACGCGCGGCGCCCGCTCCACGATGCCCTCGAAGCGGTTGTGGTGAAGGGTGACCTTAAGCTTGCCGGTGTCGGTCGAGCCCGCGCTGTCGCTGTTGCCGATCAGCATGGTCTTGTCGTGGTCGTTGAAGGAGTTCCAGGACACGGTCACGAAGTTGCCGCCGCGCACCACGTCCACCAGGCCGTCGTGCTGCTGGTAGACCTTGCCGAAGTACTCCGGCAACGCGCTGTCGGGATAGCGGCCGTCGGTCAGCGTGTTGTGGTCGACCCACACATGGGTGGAGCCGTGGACCACGACCCCGTCGTACTCGGAGTTCCAGGCGCCGGTCTTGTTGTCGTCGGTCGGGTCCCACTGCGGGAAGCAGTCGACCGGGGCCTCGATGGTGAGGTTCCGAAGGATCACATTGTCGACGGCCTTGATCTGAAGGCTGCCGCCCCGGATCCCGGAGTCCCGGCCCACGCCCACGATGGTGGTGTCGGCGGGCACATTGGCCTTGATCATCTTGTCCTGGTTGACGGCCGACGCGGCCCGCAGCTCCTCCTGCTCACCGCTGACGGGGGTGTCGTGCCCCCACACCGCGGGGTCGTAGTCGGCGAGGTACCGCTGGAAGTCGTACCCCTCCGCCGCGAGCGCGTCACAGCCCTCGGAGACGGCGTCGATCATGCCCTTGACCTTGATGATCCGGGGCGCGGTGCCATCCTCCGCGAGCGCGGCCTTGAACTCCGCCCAGGTGGACACGGTGTACACATGCGCTGCGTCGGCGGCCGAACCGCCGGTGGTCCCGGCGCCCTCCGAGGCCCACCCGTCCCCGGCGGCGAGCACCTCACGCCCGAGGTCACGGGCCGACCCGGCCTGGGCGGCACCGACACTGACACCGGCTCCGGTGACACCGAGGACGAGCGAGACGCAGCCCGCCAGTACGACGGTTCTCCCTATGGCATGCCCATGCCATACCTGTGAGTTCATAATGCGGCTCTCTTCTCTGCGCAATTGATGTCAGACGGCTTCCGGCCAGCTGATCCACGACTCCGGGATCGCCTCGTCCAGCCGCCGAAGGTCCCGCGGGCTCAACACCCGCGTCCGCAACAGCTCCCGCGCCACGAGCCGCGCCACCTCGATGGCGCCGGGCGGGTTGAAGTGCGTGTTGTCCTGCTCGGTAGCGGTCCAGTTGAAGTACTTCTTGGTCTCCTCGACCCCCAGCGACTGCCACAGCTGAAGCGACAGCGCCTGAATGTCGAGAAGAGCGACCCGCTCCTCCTCGGCGAGCGCCCGCATCGCCGCCGGATAGTCACCGTGACTGGGCTGAGCGTTGCCCCCGGCATCGAACCGCCGCCGCTCAACAGCGGTGGCGAGCACGGGCCGGGCCCCACGGGCTCGGGCACCCTCGATGTACAGCCGCAGATAGTCCTGGTACGTGCTCCAGGGCTCGGTGTACCGAACCGGGTCGGTGGCCTTCTCGTCGTTGTGCGCGAACTGGATGACCAGAAGGTCCCCGGGCCGAATGGCCCCAAGGATGACCTCCAGCCGCCCTTCATCGACAAAGCTCTTGGAACTACGCCCGTTCACAGCATGATTGGAGACGACAAGCCCCTTCCGAAGAAAGAAGGGGATGGCCATTCCCCACCCGGTCTCGGGCGCGGCGTCCGCGTATTTCTGGGCGGCGGTGGAATCTCCGGCGATGAAGACCGTACGCCGACGCTGCTCACCGGCCTGAGCGGTACCAAAGGTGAGAGGAACAGCTGCGACAACAGCACCGGCGATCTGTCTACGGGAAAGCGACAACTGACGTAGCCCTTCTTCCCTAGGGGTGCGGGGAACTGCGCGACCAGCCACAACGGCTCCGCAGCCCCCCACGAATAACAACCACCCGACCGATCAGGACTTCTGCTCGTTCCACTCGGCCTGAGCCTCATTCAGCTGCTCAGCAACCGTGTCCAAGAACTCCTCCGCACTCATCTTCCCGAGCAGCACCTTCTGGAAGTTCGGCTCGTTGTCCGCCTTGGAAATCGTGTTCCAGTCAGGCAGGTAGTAGGGAAGCTGAACAATGGTCGTAGAACCGTCGTTCAACGCGGCAGCGGCCAGCTTCGTCGGCTCGGCCTCATTGATCCAAGCGTCCTGCGCAGCCTCGGTGTTGGACGGAATCGCGCCCGCCGACTCGTTCCACTTCGAGTTCGCCTCGTGAGACGCCGCGAACTCGATGAACTTCCACGCCGCGTCCTTGTTCTTGGAGCTCTTGAACAGGCCGAGACCGTCAACGGGGTTGGAGACCTGAACCCGCTCACCGGTGGAACCGACCGGCTGCGGGACACCCCGGAACTTCTCGACCCCGAGCGCCTTCACATGGTCCTGGTACGACCCGAGGTTGTGGTTGAGCATCCCGATCGTGCCGGAGTCCCACTGCGCGACCATCTTGGTGAAGTCGTTGTTGAGGTCGGCGGCAGGCGTGACCTTCTTGAACAGCGCCGCGTACTTCTCCAGCGCCTCGACGTTCTTCGGGTCGTTGACGGTGGCCTTGTCGCCGTTCCAGAACTCGGTGATCCCGCTCTGCCCGTACATCGCGTCCAGCGCCTGCGCGATCGAGCCCGCACCACCGCGGATCGTGTACCCGAACTCGTTCTTGCCGGAGTCGGTGAGCTTCTCGGCGGCCGTGTAGAAGGCGTCCCAGGTGGTCGGCTCCGCCAGGCCCGCCTTCTTGAACAGGTCGGTGCGGTAGTAGAGGACACCGTTGTTGGCGGAGGTGGGGATCGAGTACATGTGCTCGTCGGAGCCGCCGGCCGCCTTGACCGACTCGACCATGTCCTCGTTGAGCTTGCCGGAGAGGGAGGACTTGGCGAACCGGTCCTCGACGGGCTCCAGCGCGTCCTGGGCGGAGATCCCGGCGAGCATCGCGGCGCCGACACCGCCGACGTCCGGCAGTCCGCCGCCCTGGATGGCGGTGTCGTACTTCGACTGCACCTCGGTCGCGGCGATCGGCACGTACTCGACCTTGATGTCCGGGTTCGCCTTCTCGAAGTCGGCGATGATCTCCTTCCAGATGTCGGTGCGCACACCGCCGTTGTTGTCCCAGAAGACGATCTCGCCCTTGCCGGATCCCTCGGATCCCTTGTCCCCGCCGCCGCCACTGCCGTCGTCTCCGCAGGCGGTGGCGGTGAGGGCGAGCACGGAGCCCAGGGCGACGGCCATGGCGGCGCGCCTGCTTCTACGGATGCTGATCTTCATTGGTCGGCTCTCTTCTTCTGGTCTTCCGGATCCAGCGGGATATGGAGTTGTGGGGGTCAGTGAGTGGGGTGGGACGGGCCCATGTGCTCCTGCGGCCCACCGAGGGCGGCGATCGGTACCACGACGGCGGCCATGGTTCCGCCCGCCCATGGCAAGCGCTTGCTATGGAGTTGCGTCATTGCGGCTCCCAACAGGCGTAAGAAGAAGGTGAGTTACGAGGTAGTGACCCTGAAGCGCGAGAAGGTTGCCGCGCCGGCGTGTCCCTGGCCGGTGGGCGCGAGGGCGAAGAGGCCGAGCAGAGCGCCGACCCAGCGCCAGGGGGTGGCGGCGAAGACGGGACCGGAGGGCGTCCAGCCGTCGCCGACGTCGTAGGAGAAGTGGCAGCGGGCGCCGGGGGTGATCTCGACGCGGAGCCGGGCGCGGCCCTCGGGGGCGAGGCGGGGATGCGCGGCGTCCCGCTCACGTTCGGCGACCGGCTCGGCGAAGCGATGAACCAGAAACACCGCGCCCTCGCCGTCCCGCTGGAGCCCGATCCAGCCGAACGCGTCCCCGAGCACCGCGAGTCCGGCCCGCGCCCCCGACTCCTCGCTGTCCAGGCGCAGTTCGACCTCGACGGTGGCCGGTGTTCCGGGCAGCCGCTGGGTGAGGACGTTCGCCAGTCTGCGCAGGTCGTGCATGTCGTCCGAGCGGACGCAGGTGAGCCGGAGCCCGTCGGCGGAGTGCTGGGTGGACCAGCCCTCGCGCGGATTGGCCGTCCATTGCCACTGTCTGCCGTACCGGCCGCCGGGGAAGTTGTCGTCGGTGGCGGGCGCGGCGGGCGACTGCGGCGGCAGCGCGGGATTGCGGTGTACGGCGACGGGGGCGCCGTCGGCGCCGAGCACCGGCCAGCCGTCGGCGGCCCAGCGCATCGGCTGGAGGTGCACGACCCGGCCGTAGGCGCCCCGCTGCTGGAAGTGGACGAACCAGTCCTCCCCGGCCGGGGTGCGCACCCAGCCGCCCTGGTGGGGGCCGTTGATGTCGGTGTCCCGCTGTTCGAGGACGATCCGCTCCTCGTACGGGCCGAAGAAGCCGCGCGAGCGGAAGGCGCCCTGCCAGCCGGTCTCCACTCCCCCGGCCGGGGCGAGGATCCAGAACCAGCCGTCGTGCTGATAGAGCTTGGGGCCCTCCAGGGTGAACCAGCCGGGGATGCGGTCGCCGTCGACGATCACCTTGCCCTCGTCGAGGAGTTCGGTGCCGTCGGGGTGCATCCGGTGCCCGGTGAGGCGGTTCTTGACGCCGGAGCGTGACTTGGCCCAGGCGTGCACCAGATAGGCCTCGCCGGTCTCCTCGTCCCACAGCGGGCAGGGGTCGATCAGGCCCTTGCCCGCCTTGACCAGGTGCGGTCGGGTCCAAGGGCCCCGGATTCCGGGGGCGTTGACCTGGTAGATGCCCTGGTCGGGGTCGCCCCAGAAGATCCAGAAGCGGTCGGCGTGGTGGCGCAGGGAGGGGGCCCAGACACCGCAGTCGTGGCGTGGGGTGCGGAACTCGGCGGCCGGTTCGAGGCGTTCGAGGGCATGGCCGATGAGGGTCCAGTTGACGAGGTCGCGGGAGTGCAGCAGCGGCAGTCCCGGGACGCGGCCGAAGCTGGAGGCGGTGAGGTAGAAGTCGTCCCCGACGCGCAGGACGTCCGGGTCGGACCAGTCGGCGTTGAGGATGGGGTTGGTGTACGTGGTCACTGGGTTGGTGTACGTCGTCACGGGCTCACCGCCTTGCGGACCAGGGCGGCGGCCCCGGCGCGGTCGAGGCGGCCGTCCGCCACGACGGTGACCACCCGTCGGACCACGGTGTCGCCGGGCGGCACCGGCAGCCGCTGGTCGTGGGCGAGGGAGGAGCCGACTCCGGGGTATTCGTCGGCGCGTACGAACCACGGGTCCTGACGGGTGCGTTCGGTGGCGCCCGCGAAGACCAGCGTCCAGGAGGAGCCGACCAGGGCGACCCAGCCGGCCCGGCGGCCGTGCGCCCGCTCCTCGCCATCCGCGTCCGGAGTGAGGACGTCCGGGGGCGTTTCCTCCTTGCGGGCCCGCCAGAAGAATCCGCCGTAGGCCGCGCCGGGGCGCCCGTTGGTGGCCGGGCTGCCGATGGAGAGCGCGCCCGCGGTCACGTTGGTGAGCGAGAAGGTGAAGTCCAACGCCCAGGCGGAGTCGGTGAGTTCGGTCGCGGCGACGGTACGGCGCTCGCGCAGCAGCTCGGCACCGGACGCCATCCAGCGCAGCTCCTCCACGAACCCGTCGGGGTCGCGGAGTTGGAAGGCGGCGTGGCGCTGGGCGCCGTGGTTGTCCTGCTCGGTCGGGCCCTGGTCGCGGACGTAGGTGCGTCCGCCCCAGAAGTTGCGCCCCTCGACGTCGGGAACGGCGACACCGACGCCGAGGTGGTGGAGGTGGTCGGCGGGCTGGAGCTCGGTGACCGCCGTACCGGACAGGGTGGTGACCGGGTGCAGATACGGGCGCGGGGAGAGCCGGGCCGGAAGTTCGGGCCGGGTGACGTAGCGGCCGACCGGGCGGCCCGCGACCCGCAGGACCGGGGTGTCGCTGGACGTCATCATGTGCTCACCTCTTTGCGGAGACCGTGGGGAAGCGCCCAGGGGGCGCCCAGCTCGGAGTAGAGGGCAAGGGTGTCGGCGGCGGCCTCGACAAGGCCGTCCACGCCGGGCACGACTCGGCGCTGTTCACCGGGGAGCAGGTGCCAGGCCCCCTCGGGCAGCGGGGCGGGGTCGGGGGCCAGCCGGATCGCCTCGACGACCTTCATGAAGGCACCGGTCAGTTCGGGGGTGACCAGCAGTTCGTCGCCGTCGGTGAGGTGCGCGACGAGGTTCTCCAGCAGGTCGGTGCGGCCGTACTCGGACTCCTGGGGGCCGTGGTCCGCGCGCTGGAGCAGCACCCGGTCCTGCTTGTACCAGAAGGTGATCCGGCCGCTGCTGCCGTGCACCACGACATACGGCTCGTCGGGGTGCTCGGCGCACAGGGTGGCGGCGACGGTGACCCGGTGGCCCTGGGCGGTGGCGACGCGGACGCAGGAGGTGTCGTCGGACTCGATGTCGTTGGCGCGCAGCAGCTCGGTCTCGACGTCGGTGACGTCCTCGGCGCGGCTGGATCCGCCGAGCGCGAGGGCGGTGGCGACGGCGTGCGCGAGCGGGTTGGTGAGCGCCCCGTCGATCACGTCGACGCCGTTCAGGCGCCGCTTCCCGGCCCAGGGGGCACGCCGGTAGTAGGACTCGGGGCGGGCCCAGGCGCCGGCGCCACCGATGCCGACGAGTTCGCCGATGGTGCCGTCGGCGATCATCCGACGGATCGCGGGCACCGCGTGCGAGCCGAGCGACTGGAAGCCGATCTGGCAGGCGACCCCGGCTTCGGCGACCCCGTCGGCCATGCGCCGGAACTCGGCGTAGGACGGGGCGGGCGGCTTCTCCAGGAGGAGGTGCACGCCGCGCCGGGCCGCTTCGAGCGCCAGGTCCGTGTGGGTCGGGATCGGGGTGCAGATCACCGCGACCCGGGCGCCGGTGGAGTCCAGCAGCGAGCCGAAGTCGGCGGACTGCTCGGGCGTGCCGAGCCCCTCGGGGATCTCCTCCTCGGTCAGCGGCGTCAGCTCGCAGACTCCGGCGAGCCGGACGACGCCCTTGTCCTGGAGCCGTCGGATGTTGTCCAGGTGCCAGCGGCCGTGCCCGCGCGCGCCCGCCAGGACGATGTCTACGCTCATGGGATCCTCCCTGCGCCCGCGCCACGGGCCACCGCTCGGTCGGCCGCCGCGGCGCTGTCGATCTTTGTGTGCAGGGTAGGTGTCCAGCCCTTGACCAGGTCGGCGACCTCGATATGGCCGGGGGTGGTGAAGGCGAGGTTGCGGACGATGACGTTGGCGGCATCCCTGACCTGGAGGCTCGCACCCTTCAGGACGCTCGGTTTGGCGGCGCCCCAGGTGCGGGGGTCGTAGGCGGTGAGGTACTGCTTCCGGTCGTAGCCGTCGGTGGCGTAGCCGTCGTTCGCGGGCAGGGTGTCGCGGCCGATGTCGCGGCCCTCGGCGTGCGCGGGGAAGCCGAACACCCCGAGCAGGGCCGGCGGGACGATGAACCAGTGCCGTCTCATCCCTTCACCGCCCCGGCGCTGAAGCCGGTGATCAGCCACTTCTGGATGAAGGCGAACACGATCACCACGGGTACGGCCGCGACGATGCCGCCCGCGGCGAGCGCGCCGAGGTCGACGCTGTCCGCGCTCATCAGGGTGTTGAGGCCGACCGGGATGGTCTGCTTGTCCTGGTTGTTGAGGAACATCAGGGCGAACAGGAAGTGGTTCCAGGAGTGCACGAAGGCGAAGGAGCCGACGGCGATCAGTCCGGGCCGCAGCAGCGGCAGTACGACGACCCGGAAGGCCCGTAGCCGGCCGCAGCCGTCCACCCAGGCGGCCTCCTCCAGGGAGTACGGCACGTTCTTGATGAAGTTGCTGATCAGGAACATCGACAGCGGCAGTTGGAAGACGGTCTCCGCGAGGATGACGCTGCCCAGCGAGTTGATCATCTGGAGCTCGGCGAAGATCTCGAACAGCGGCACCAGCAGCAGCGCGCCCGGCACGAACTGGGAGCAGAGCAGGGCCAGCATGAACGCCCGCTTGATCTTGAAGTCGAACCGGGCGAGGGCATAGCCGCCGGCCAGGGCGACCACCGTCGTCATCACCAGGGTGGCGAGACCGACGTAGACGCTGTTCTGGAAGTACGTGCCGAAGCTGCGCTCGTTCCAGACCTTGTCGAAGTGGTCGAAGGTCATCGGCCAGGGCACCAGGGAGGTCGAGCCGGCCGGGCGGAGCGCGAAGAGCAGGATCCAGTAGAAGGGGATCAGGGTGAAGAGCAGGTAGATGCCGAGCGGGAGGTAGATCTGCCAGCGCGGGACCTCGTCCCAGGCGCGGTGCTTGCCCGAAGGGCGGGGCGGCGGCGGGGACTTGGGGGCGGTGTCCATGACCGGGGCGGCTTCCTTGATGCTCACTTGCTCTCACCTCCGAACTTGCTCAGCCGCAGATAGACCATCGAGCAGAAGAGCAGGATCACGAACGCGACCGTCGTCAGGGCGGATGCGTAGCCGAAGTTGTGGGCGTCGACGCTGGTGTTGGCGATGTACAGCGGGAGGGTCGTCGTCTCGCCCGCGGGTCCGCCGCCGGTGAGGGTGTAGAGCAGATCGACGTTGTTGAACTCCCAGACCGCGCGCAGCAGCGTGGACAGGATGATGGCGTCCTTCAGATGCGGCAGCGTGATGTGCCAGAACTGCTTGAACCGGCTGGCCCCGTCGACCTCGGCGGCCTCGTAGAGGTCCTTGGAGACGGACTGGAGGTCGGCGAGGATGAGGATCGCGAAGAAGGGCACCCCGCGCCACAGGTCGGCGACGATCGCCGCCGGGAAGACGGTGGAGGTGTCCGACAGCCAGCTGGTGCCGTAGGAGCCGATGCCCATGTCCGCGAGGTAACGGGTGATGCCCGTCTGGGAGTTGTAGAGGAGCACCCAGATCGCGGAGGTCAGCACGCCCGAGACGGCCCACGGCGAGAAGACCAGCGCACGGCCCATGGCCCGCCCGACGAAGGTCTGGTTGACGATGAGGGCCAGCGCGAGTCCGAACAGCAACTGGAGTCCGACCTCGACGAAGACCCACTTGGCGCTGAAGGTCAGGGTGTCCCAGAACAGCGGGTCGTCGGTGAAGGCGTGGACGAAGTTGTCGAAGCCCGCGTAGCCGTTCCGCCAGGGCTTGGTGGGGTTGTAGTTCTGGAGGCTGTAGTAGAAGACGCTGATGACCGGGTAGGCGATGAAGCCGAGCATGAGCAGGGCGGCCGGGGCGATCAGCAGGTAAGGGAGCCTGCGCGGGGTCGCGGAGGCACGGCGCCGCCTCGGTGGCGCGGGCGGCTTCGCCACGGCAGCGGCTTGGGCCATGACTGTCTCTCCGTTCTCGGTGAAGCGCTTTCCGATCACTGTTCGAGGTTTCGACCGAAGAGTGCGGTGGCCGAGGGGTGGTTCAGCCGGCGTAAGGGTCCTGCACCTGGCCCGGCCGGGCGAGGAATTCGAAGTCGCAGCCGGTGTCGGCCTGGCCGATCTGTTCGTTGTAGAGGGCGCCGTAGCCCCGCTCGTAACGGGCGGGCGGAGGTGCCCACTCGGACCTGCGCCGCGCCAACTCCTCGTCGTCCACGTGGAGATGGAGGGTGCGGGCGGTGACGTCGAGGGTGATGGAGTCACCGGTGCGGACCAGGGCGAGCGGTCCGCCGATGTACGACTCCGGCGCGACGTGCAGCACGCACGCGCCGTAACTGGTGCCGCTCATCCGGGCGTCGGAGATCCGCACCATGTCCCGTACCCCCTGCTTGAGCAGGTGGTCGGGGATGGGGAGCATGCCGTACTCGGGCATGCCCGGACCGCCCTTGGGCCCGGAGCCGCGCAGCACCAGCACGCTGTCGGCGGTGATGCCGAGCGACGGGTCGTTGATGGTGCGCTGCATGGTCTTGTAGTCGTCGAAGACGACGGCGGACCCGGTGTGCTTGAGGAGCTGCGGTTCGGCGGAGATGTGCTTGATGACGGCGCCGTCCGGGCAGAGGTTGCCGCGCAGCACGGCGACCCCGCCCTCAGCGGCGACCGGGTTCTCGCGGGTGCGGATGACGTCGTCGTCGTGGACGACGGCACCCTCGATCTGCTCCCCCAGCGTGCCGTTGACGGTCGGCCGGTCCAGGTGGAGCAGGTCCGGGATGCGGGAGAGGAACCCGGGCAGTCCGCCCGCGAAGTAGAAATCCTCCATCAGGTACGTCCGTCCGCCGGGCCGGACGTTCGCCAGCACCGGCACGGTGCGCGCGATGCGGTCGAAGTCGTCGAGGGTGAGCGGCACTTGGCAGCGACCGGCGAGCGCGATCAGATGGATGACGGCGTTGGTGGAGCCACCGAGTCCGAGCACCGTGGTGACGGCGTCCTCGAAGGCCTCGCGGGTGAGGATCCGGGACGGGGCCGGTCCGGTCCAGGCGAGTTCCACGGCGCGGCGCCCGGAGGCGGCGGCCATCCGCTCGTGCGCGGAGTCAACAGCGGGGATCGACGAGGCACCCGGCAGGGTCATCCCGAGGGCCTCCGCCGCCGCGGTCATCGTGGACGCGGTGCCCATGGTCATGCAGTGGCCGGGCGACCGCGCCAACCCGCCTTGCAGTTCCCGCAGTTCGCAGTCGGTGAGGTTGCCCGCGCGGTGCTCGTCCCAGTACTTCCACATGTCGGTGCCGGACCCGAGGGTCTCCCCGCGCCAGTGTCCCGGCAGCATCGGCCCCGCGGGCACGAAGAGCGAGGGGACGTCGGCCGAGGCCGCGCCCATCAGCAGCGCGGGCGTCGACTTGTCGCAGCCGCCGAGCAGGACCGCCGCGTCGACGGGGTAGGAGCGCAGCAGCTCCTCCGTCTCCATCGACAGCAGGTTGCGGTAGAGCATCGGGGTCGGCTTCTGGTAGGTCTCGGAGAGCGTGGAGACCGGGAACTCCAGCGGTAATCCGCCGGCCTGCCACACGCCCCGCTTGACCGCCTCGGCGCGCTCGCGCAGATGGACGTGGCAGGGGTTGATGTCGGACCAGGTGTTGAGGACGGCGATCACCGGGCGGCCCCGGTACTCCTCCGCCTCGTAACCGAGCTGCCGCATCCGGGCGTTGTGCGACCAGGTGCGCAACTGGCCCTCGGTGCCGTACCACTGATGGCTTCTCAGTTCCTCGGGTCGTCTGCGGCCGGTCATATGGACCATCCGGCGGCGATGGCGGCGACCTCGGCGCGGTCGCTCTCGGGCAGCGGCTTGCTCGGCGGGCGGACCTCGCGGCGGCACAGGCCGAGGGAGGCGAGGGCCTCCTTGACCACGGTGACGTTGTTGGCCGAGCCGTTGGCGGCGCGCAGTTCCTCGAAGCGGCGGATCTGTTCCCAGACCTTCATGGCGGCCGGGTAGTCCCCGGATCGAAGCGCTTCGATCATGTTCAGCGAAACGGCCGGGGCGACGTTCACGAGCCCCGAGGTGAAGCCGGTGGCGCCCGCGGAGAAGTAGGAGGGGGCGTAGGGCTCGGCGAGCCCGGCGACCCAGACGAACCGGTCCAGACCCGCGTCCCGGGAGAAAGCGGCGAACTTGGCGGCGTCCGGGACGGCGTACTTCACGCCGATCACGTTCGGGCAGGAGTCGGCGAGCTCGGCGAGCCGTGCGCCGCTGAGTTGCGCGTTGCGGATGTAGGGCACGACCCCCAGCTCGGGGACGGCCTCGGCGATGGCGCGGTGGTAGTCGACCCAGCCGCCCTGCGAGACGTACGGGTGGACGGGCTGATGGACCATCACCATCGCGGCGCCCCGCTCCCGGGCGTGCCGGGCGGAGGCGACGGCGGTGGGCACGTCATGGCCGACGCCGACGAGGATCACGCCGCGGTCGCCGACCTCGTCGAGGGTGATCTCGGTGACGAGCTGCCGCTCCTGCGGGCTGAGGGCGTAGAACTCGCCGGTGTTGCCGTTGGGGGTGAGGGTGCGGATCCCCCCGTCGAGCAGTCGACGCAGCAGGGCCCGGTGGGTGTCCTGGTCGACGCTGCCGTCCTCGGCGAAAGGGGTCACCGGGATCGACACCACGTCGGCCAGGGCCGCCCGCTGGGTCTCGAACGTCGCGCTGCTCATTCCTGACCTTCCTGGTCCGCGGCCTCGGGGAACGCCCGCTCGACGAACGACGCGATGTGGGCGTGCAGGGCGCGGGCCGCGCCGTCCGCGTCGCCGCCGAGGGCGAGCCGGAGGATCTCCCGGTGCTCACCGGCCTCCCGCTCCCAGGAGGGCGAGGCGGCCCAGGCGACGGCGGAGACGAGGGCGGCCTGGTCGCGGACCTCGTCGAGCATCCGGCCGAGCAGCGGGTTGCCGCAGGGCAGGTACAGCGCGCGATGGAACTCCCTGTTGGCCAGGGAGCGTTCGGCGGCGTCGGTGGCCCGGTCGGCGCGGGTCAGCGCGTCGCGTGCGTCGTCGAGGGAGGCGCCGCGGCGCACCGCCCGCTTCAGCGCCTCGGGTTCGAGGAGCAGCCGCACGTCGTAGACCTCGCGCGCCATGTCCGCGTCCACCATGCGCACCGTGACGCCCTTGTACTGGTTCATCACGACGAGCCCGGTCCCGGCGAGCGTCTTGAGCGCCTCGCGCACCGGGGTCTTGGACACCCCGAACTGCGCGGCGAGCTCGGTCTCCACCAGAGCCTGACCCGGCGTCAGCCGGCCGGTGAGGATACGGCGTTTGATCTCCTCCAGCACGTATTGCGTGCGGGAGGGGATCGGCGTGGGCACAGAGGTCATGCGCGCCTCTCGGATCTCACATATCGCGTCTCATATATGACGTACGAAGTACGACGCGATGAAGGTAGGAGCGCCTCTGTGTTTCGTCAATGCTTCTGACAAAGGAAGTTGGGGGGTGCGTGCTCATGCCCCCGGCGTCCACCCCGGATTCCGCCCGCTCAGCCCCACCGTCCGGTCCAGCAAGGGCGCGCTGTCCGGTACGGGGACGATCGGGCCGAAGATCTCGCCGCGGCTCGGGTCGTCCTTCGACGCGAGCTGGAAGTCGTAGGTGGCCTGGAGGGCGGTCGGGTCGGGGTTGTACGGCTGCCCCGTGGCACGGGCCAGGTCCCAGCCGTGGATGACCAGTTCGTCGATGGCCACGGCACCGGCGACCGCGCCGGGCAGGTCGAAGCCGCCCGCCCGGGTCATCCCGGTCCAGGCACGCGGGTCACGCCAGACCTCGGCGAGCTCGTCGAAGACCTTGGGGAACTCCTCGCGCCAGCCGGGGCCGATGTCGGGAACGGCGTCGAAGGGGTTGGTGTCGGTCGTGCCGCCCAGGCTCTTGCGACCGGCGTCCCGGAAGGCGACGGTCAGGCCCAGCAGGTGCCCGAGCAGGTTGCGGGCACGCAGGTCAGGGCACGGCGTCTCGTCCATCAGCTGCTCGTCGCGCACGCCCTCGACGAGACGGGCCAGGACCTGGGTCTGGGGCCCGAGATCGATGATCGGATCCATCATTGGCTACTCCTCCGCACTCCCGGAATGGTCGTGAAGGGTTGACCTCCCAGCCACCGAAAACTCATCGCCCGAGCCGTATCTAGGACACCTGCCCGATCCCTGCGCCACGTCCTTAGACCCACGATGGCCAGGCATGACAACGAAATGGACCTTGCTCCGCGTGCTGAGCGACCGCACCGCGGGGCGCTATCTGGCCGGGGTCGTGATCTCCGGATTCGGGACCTCGGCGCTGTGGCTGGTGGCGGGCGTGTGGGTGAAGGACCTCACCGGCTCCGACGCTCTCGCCGCGCTGTGCATGCTGGCGATGTGGGCGCCCACCCTGGCCGGCCCCCTGCTCGGCACGCTCGCCGACCGCACCCGCCGAGTACCCCTGCTGATCGCCACGAACCTCCTGCTCGCTGCGCTCCTGCTGACCCTGCTCACGGTCGACTCCCCGACCGCCCTGTGGCTCCTCTTCGCGGTCCTCTTCGTGTACGGCGCCGCGGGCGTCGTCCAGGACGCGGCCGAGTCCGCCCTCGTCGCCTCCGCCGTCCCGGGGCCCCTGCTCGGCGACTTCAACGGACTGCGCATGACGGCGGGCGAGGGCATGAAGATCCTGGCCCCGCCCGCGGGCGCCGCTCTCTACACGCTCCACGGCGGCGCGAGCGTCGCCCTCCTGGACGCGCTGACCTTCGTCGCGGCCGCCGGTCTCTACGCCCGCCTGCGGGTCCAGGAGCGCCGACCGGAGCCGCCCACCGCCCACTGGCGGACCCGGACCGCCGAGGGCGCCCGCTATGTGTGGTCCCACCCCATGCTGCGCCCCCTGACCCTGGCGGGCGGCACCACCATGCTCTGCGCCGGGGTCAGCGGCGCCCTGATCTACCCGGTCGTCGAGGACCTCGGCCACTCCCCCGCCTACGCGGGTGTGCTCTACGCCGTCCAGGGCGCCGGATCGGTGGCGGTGGGCCTGCTCTCCGGGCCCGCCCTGCGCCGCCTCGGCACCCAGCGGTTCGCTGCGTGCGGGATCGCCCTGTTCGGGGCGGCGGTGGCGCTGCGGGCCGTGCCCTCCGACGCCGTGGCGCTGGCGTGCAGCGCGGCGATCGGCGCGGGCCTGCCCGCCGTACTGATCGCCGCGCTCACCCAGGTCCAGCAGCGGACCCCGGACCGGCTGCTGGGCCGGGTCACCGCCACCGCGAACACCTTGGTGTTCACCCCGAACGTGATCGGCCTCGCCGCGGGCGCGGCCCTGGTCGAGGCGGTCGATCACCGGCTGCTGCTGGCCGTCACCGGAGTCACGCTGCTCGCGACAGCGGCGGCCCTGTTTCAGTCCCCGGCGAGCGCCGAGCGCACCAGCTCCAAGTCGCCGTCGGACGCCAACCCCGCGTGATACAGCCGCAGTTCCGTGGCGCCGAGGTCCCGCGCGCGGGCGATGTCGTCGGCGAGGGTGCCGGGGCTGCCACCCAACCCGGAGACCACGGTGAAGTTGGCGGCGAGAACACCACCTTGCTCGGCGAACGGCGTCAGCAGGCCTGTACCGCCCGTGCAGGGCACGACCACACCATCGGCGACAGAGAGTATGTGCGCGGCATCCACCCCGGCGTTCGCCCCGCAGCGGTACGGCACCGGGTCGGCGTGCAGCAGCACCTGGAACCCGGCCGGGGCGGCGGCACGGACCGCGGCGACGGCCGCCTCCTGGAGCGTACGGGCGGTCTCGTCGCGCCACGCGCGGGTGGCGGCCGCGTTGGCCTCCCCGAGCAGCTTCTCCACGTCCGCCCAGCCCTCGTCGGCGCCCTCGCCCCGCCACAGCGGCTCCAGCGCGGCCCGTACGACCGCCGCCAGCTCGTCGGCGTCCAGGCCCTGGGCGCCGTAGCCCTGGCGGCAGGTGGGGCAGAAGCAGAGGGACATCAGGTACTGCCCGGCCTCGCCGAGGCCGACCCCGCCGGTCTTGTCGTGGGCGTGCAGATGGGCGAGTCCGTACCAGCCGAGGGACTCCAGCTCGGTGCCGCGCGCGCCGGGCCGTACCGCCGCCTCGGCGGCCAAGTCGGTCAGGTACGCGCGCGTGGCGGGCTGTGCGATGCACGGGGCCCAGGGATAGCGGTCCCCGTAGGCATTGACGACGGAGGTGTGCGGATGCTCGACGCCCAGGCGGGAGTTGTGCGCGAGCACGACCCAGGTGTGCACGTCGAGACCGGCCTCCGCGAGGGCGTGGGCCGCCTCGCCGTAGGCGTCGCCGGGCGCCCAGTCCCCGGCCGCGTAGGGGCGCAGTTCACGGCCCTGCCAGCGGTCGTCCGTCGGGTACAGCACGGCCGCGTGTTCGGCGGTGACGATGCGGTGGCGCGGGTGGCGGGGGGTCAACGCGCGCGTGGAGTGGTAGGCCGAGGCGAGGGTCACCTGCGACACACCGAGGGCGGCGATCCGCCCGGCCGCCTCCGGGTCGCCGTTGACGTCCCAGGGGTAGACGAATGCCGACGCCGTCACTTGCCGTCCTCCTCAAGGAGCGCGTACCCACGCTCGATCAGCAGCGCGAGCTGCTTGACATGGTCCTCGGCCGGCTCGGACAGCGGCGGCCGGACCTCCCCCACGTCGAGCCCGCGCAGCCGGACCCCGGCCTTCACGAGGGCCACGGCGTATCCACGCCCCTGGGCGCGCAGTTCGACGAACGGCCGGTAGAAGCCGTCCAGCAGGCGGCGCACGGTGGCGTCGTCGCCGGTGCGCAGCGCCTTGTGGAAGGCGAGGGCGATCTCGGGGGCGAAGCAGAACACAGCCGAGGAGTAGAGCGTGATGCCGAGGGCGCGGTAGGCGAGCTGGGTCTGCTCGGCGGTCGGCAGTCCGTTGAAGTACAGGAAATCGCCGGGGACTTCGGTGCGTACGGCGCTGACGATCCGCTGCATGAGGTCCAGGTCGCCGAGGCCGTCCTTGAACCCGACGATCCCGTCCGTACGGGCCAGTTCGACGACCGTCTGCGGGGTGAACACGGCGTTGTCGCGCTGGTAGACGATGACAGGGAGTGCGGTGGCCGCGGCGACCTCGCGATAGTGCCGCAGCAGCCCCTCCTGCCCGGCGAGCACGAGGTACGGCGGCATGGCGAGCAGTCCGTCGGCGCCGGCCGCCTCGGCGAGCCGCGCGTAGCGCGCGGCGAGCGCGGTGCCGTATCCGGCGCCCGCGACGACGGGCACCCGGCCCGCCGTCTCCTGAACGGCCACCCGGACGCACTCCTGGTACTCCTCGGGCGTCAGCGCGTGGAACTCCCCGGTGCCGCAGCAGGCGAAGACCGCGGCGGCCCCGGCGTCCACCCCGCGGCGCACATGCTCGCGGTAGACGTCGTGATCGACGGCGCCGTCGGGGCCGTAGGCGGTGACCGGGAAGAACAGCGGCCCGCTGGGGATGCCGAGTCGAGCGGCGAGGTCGGCTGGCGTCACAGGCTCTCCCTAGAACGGGTGCGTGCAGGTCTCTGATCGAAGTTTATGTTTATGAACACAAGCTTCGCCACCCTTGACGGGCCAGGGCGATGATCCATAGCTTGTCCACGAGTGTGAATAGCGCGCAGTCATGCAACCGTCTACTCAAGGAGACCCGAGGATGCCAGCGCCCCGCACCGTTCTGCTCACCGGCGCCGCCGGCGGCCTCGGCACCCTGATGCGGGACCTGCTCCCGGAGTACGGCTACCGGCTGCGCCTGCTGGACCTGCGGCCCATCGACGGCGAACCGGACGCGATCGTCGCCGACCTCGCCGACAAGGAGGCCCTGCGCGAGGCCGTCCGCGGCGTCGACGCGATCATCCACCTTGCGGGGATCTCCCTGGAAGCCCCGTTCGAGAAGATCCTCAAGGCGAACATCGAGGGCACCTACAACCTGTACGAGGCCGCCCGCGAGGAGGGCGTCGCGCGCATCGTGTTCGCCTCCTCCAACCACGCGGTCGGCTTCACCCCCCGCCCCCAGGGCGACGACCCGCTGATCCCGGTCGACACCCCGCGCCGCCCGGACACCTTCTACGGCCTGTCCAAATCCTTCGGCGAGGATCTCGCCCAGTTCTACTGGGACAAGTACGGCCTGGAGACGGTGTCGGTGCGCATCGGCTCCTGCTTCCCGGAGCCGACCAGCGTGCGCATGCTGTCGGTCTGGATGAGCCCCGGCGACGGCGCCCGCCTGCTGCACGCGGCCCTGACCGCCGAGGACGTCGGCCACACGGTCGTCCACGGCTCCTCCGCCAACACCCGCCTGTGGTGGGACCTCACCTCGGCCCGCGCCCTCGGCTACGCCCCCCAGGACGACTCCGAGCCCTACGCCGAGAAACTGATCGCCGAACAGGGCGACCTGGACCCCACGAACGAGGCCCATGCCTACCTGGGCGGCCACTTCGTGAACGACCCGCCGATCTGGCCGTACTGACCGATCAGGAGCGCGCGCGAGGGCGAACGGGCAGAGAACGGGCCCGTCACTCCATCCATTCGGGCACCCCCCAAGGACATCCCGAGCAGGCCAGGAAGCGGTGCAGGAACGCCGGTCAAGGGGCGCGGGGAACTGCGCGACCAGCCACGACGCACCCGCAGCCGGCACTCGACCGCCACACCCCACCCCCGACGCCCGAACGGGCACACAACGGTCAGCATCACACTGGTAACAAACCTGGTCACCGCCACACACCCGCTGTAGAAATTCCCTCAAGCGCCCGAACGGGCAGCGCAGCGGAAGGGCGGGTGACGAAGATGAACAAGACCGCGGAAGAACGCCAACGCGAGATCATCCGCGCGGCCCGCGCCACCGGCTCCGTCGACGTCAACGCGCTGGCCGACCACCTGGGCGTGGCCAAGGAGACCGTACGCCGAGACCTCCGCGCCCTGGAGGACCACGGCCTGGTCCGCCGCACCCACGGCGGCGCCTACCCCGTGGAGAGCGCCGGTTTCGAAACCACGCTGGCCTTCCGCGCCACCAGCCACGTACCCGAGAAGCGCAGGATCGCGGCCGCCGCGGCCGAGCTGCTCGGGGACGCCGAGACCGTCTTCGTGGACGAAGGCTTCACTCCCCAGCTCATTGCCGAGGCGCTCCCCAGGGACCGCCCGCTGACCGTCGTCACCGCGTCCCTGCCGGTCGCGGGCACCCTGGCGGAGGCGGAACACATCTCCGTACTGCTGCTCGGCGGCCGGGTCCGGGCCGGCACGCTGGCCACCGTCGACCACTGGACGACGAAGATGCTGGCCGGCTTCGTCATCGACCTCGCCTTCATCGGCGCCAACGGCATCTCCCGCGAGCACGGACTGACCACTCCCGACCCCGCCGTCAGCGAGGTCAAGGCCCAGGCCGTACGCGCCTCCCGGCGCACGGTGTTCGCGGGCGTGCACACCAAGTTCGGCGCCGTCAGCTTCTGCCGGTTCGCGGAGGTCGGCGCGCTGGAGGCGATCGTGACGAGCACGTTGCTCCCGGCGGCGGAGGCGCACCGCTACTCCCTACTGGGCCCGCAGATCATCCGAGTCTGACCCCCGAAACGAACGAGAACGTCCCCGCGGGGCACACCCACACCCGCTCGCACCCCTTATCTCCCCATACGTCCAGGAGCGATCCATGCGAACCCAGAGCCGACGGAGGCCGCGAGCCACGCTCGCCGCGGCCGCCGCAGGGACGCTGCTCGCCCCGCTGCTCTCCGGCTGCTGGGTCGGAGCGGGCGGGGCCGGATCGGGCGGCGACTCGATCAACGTCCTCATGGTCAACAACCCCCAGATGGTGGAGCTCCAGAAACTGGCTCCCCACTTCACCGAAGAGACCGGCATCAAGGTCAACTTCACGGTCCTGCCCGAGAACGACGTCCGCGACAAGATCAGCCAGGACTTCGCCAACCAGGCCGGCCAGTACGACGTAGCCACGCTCTCCAACTACGAGATACCGATCTACGCCCGCAACGACTGGCTGAAGGAGATGGACTCCTACGTCGCGAAGGATCCGGCCTACGACGAGCAGGACGTCCTCGGCCCGATGCGCGAGTCCCTGACCGGCGACGACGGCAAGCTCTACGGCCAGCCCTTCTACGGCGAGTCGTCCTTCCTGATGTACCGCAAGGACATCTTCGAGAAGGAGGGCCTGACGATGCCCGCGCACCCCACCTGGCAGCAGGTGGCGGACCTCGCCGCGCGGGTCGACGGGGCCGAGCCGGACATGAAGGGCATCTGCCTGCGCGGACTGCCCGGCTGGGGCGAGGTCATGGCACCGCTCACCACCGTCGTGAACACCTTCGGCGGCACCTGGTTCGACAAGGACTGGAACGCCCGCCTCGACTCCCCGGAATGGGAAAAGGCGACGAAGTTCTATGTCGACCTGGTCCGTGAGCACGGCGAGTCCGGCGCCGCCCAGGCCGGCTTCGCCGAGTGCCTGAACAACATGACCCAGGGCAACGTCGCCATGTGGTACGACGCCACATCCGCCGCCGGTTCCCTGGAGTCCGCCGACTCCCCGGTCAAGGGCAAGGTCGGCTACGCGCCCGCCCCGGTCGAGCGGACCGAGTCCTCCGGCTGGCTCTACACCTGGGCCTGGGGCATCCAGGAGGCCTCCCGGAACCCCGACAAGGCCTGGCAGTTCGTCTCCTGGGCGTCGAGCAAGCAGTACGAGCAGTTGGTCGGCGACGAGGTCGGCTGGTCCGACGTCCCGGCGGGCAAGCGTGCCTCCACTTACGCCAACCCCGACTACCGCGCGGAGGCCGCCGCCTTCCAGGAGATGACCAAGGAGGCCATCGAGGGCGCCCGCCCGAACGACCCAGGGGTGCAGCCGCGTCCGGCGCCCGGCATCCAGTTCGTCGGCATCCCCGAGTTCACCGATCTCGGTACCAAGGTCTCCCAGGAGATCAGCGCGGCCATCGCCGGACGGCAGTCCGTCGAGTCGGCCCTGAGCAAGTCGCAGTCGCTCGCCGAGAAGATCTCCGAGGAGTACGAGGGACGATGACCGCCACGACCACCGCTCCGATCGCCGCACCCTCCGTACGCGCGGAGAAGCGTCCCCCCTCGGACCGACTGCGCGCCTGGGCGACCCGCGCCCCGCTCCTGCCCGCCCTGATCTTCATGATCGCGGTGACCCAGCTGCCGTTCGTGGCCACGCTGGTGATTTCCTTCTTCGACTGGAACTCCCTCTACCCCGACGCCCGCAGCTTCACGGGCCTGTCGAACTACTCGGAGGTCCTCACCGACGCCGATCTGCGCCGCTCGGTGTGGACGACGGTCCTGCTCACGGCCGCCGTGGTGCTGGCCAGCCTGGTCCTGGGCCTGGCCCTGGCGCTGCTGCTGGACCGGAAGTTCAAGGGCCGGGGCGTGGTCCGCACCCTGCTGATCGCCCCGTTCCTGGTGGTCCCGGTGGCGGCGGCCCTGCTCTGGAAGCACGTCCTGTACAACCCCGAATACGGCCTGTTCAACGGGCTGTTGCACTACGTGGGCGGACCGCAGCCGGACTGGATCTCCAACACCCCGCTGCTCGCGGTGGAAGCCGCCCTGGTGTGGCAGTGGACCCCCTTCATGATGCTGATCCTGCTGGCGGGCCTCCAGAGCCGTGACCAGCAACAGATCGAGGCGGCCCGGGTGGACGGCGCGAGCGACTGGCAGATCTTCCGTCACCTGACGCTCCCGCACCTGCGCCGCTACCTGGAACTCGGGGCCCTCCTGGGCTCGATCTACATCGTCCAGAACTTCGACGCGGTCTTCACGATCACCTCGGGCGGACTGGGCACGGCGAACCTCCCCTACACCGTCTACCAGAGCTTCTACCAGGCCCATGAGAACGGCCTCGCCTCGGCGGCCGGCGTCCTGGTCGTCATCGGCTCGATCATCATCGCGACCTTCGCGCTGCGGGTCGTCTCGTCCCTGTTCCGCGAGGAGGTGTCCCGCGCATGAACGCCGTACGCCGCAACGGTCTCGGCCTGCTGGCCTGGTTCGTCGGAATCCTGTTCTTCCTGCCCATCGCCTGGATGGCCCTGACCTCCTTCCACTCGGAGGAGGACGCGGCGACCAACCCGCCGTCCTTCGGTGCCGCACTCACGCTGGACGGCTACCGGGAGTTCTTCGGCACCGGCGGCGGGGCGAGCCCGTGGCCGTCCCTGATCAACTCGACGGTCGCGTCGGTGGCATCGACGCTGCTGGTCCTCCTCCTGGCCCTCCCCGCGGCCTACGCCCTCTCGATCCGCCCGGTGAAGAAGTGGACGGACGTCCTGTTCTTCTTCCTGTCGACGAAGATGCTGCCGGTGGTAGCGGGCCTGCTCCCGATCTACCTCTTCGCCAAGAACACGGACATGCTGGACAACATCTGGCTGCTGGTCATCCTCTACACCTCGATGAACCTGCCGATCGCGGTCTGGATGATGCAGTCGTTCCTGTCCGAGGTGCCGGTGGCGGTGATCGAGGCGGCGCGGGTGGACGGCGCGAAGCTACCCACGATCCTCGCCCGGGTGGTGGCCCCGATAGCCCTCCCCGGAATCGCGGCAACGGCCCTGATCTGCTTCATCTTCAGCTGGAACGAGCTGCTGTTCGCGAGGGTGCTGACGGGAGTCGTGGCGGAAACGGCCCCCGTCTTCCTGACCGGCTTCATCACCAGCCAGGGCCTGTTCCTGGCGAAGGTGTGCGCCGCGTCGCTCGTCATCTCCCTGCCGGTGCTCGCCGCGGGGTTCGCCGCCCAGGACAAGCTGGTCCAGGGCCTGTCGTTGGGAGCAGTGAAATGAAGGCCGCCGTCATCGAGTCCGTGGGCAGGGCCGTGGTCACCGAGGTCCCCGACCCGACGCCGGGGCCGAGGGAGGTCGTGGTGGAGGTGGCGGCGTGCGGCCTCTGCGGGACGGATCTGCACATCCTTCAGGGCGAGTTCGCACCGAAGCTGCCGATTGTGCCGGGGCACGAGTTCGCGGGCGAGGTGGTGGAAGTGGGCCGGGAGGTGACGGAGCTCTCGATCGGCGACAGAGTGGCGGTGGACCCCTCCCTCTACTGCTACGAATGCCGCTACTGCCGCACCGGCCACAACAACCTCTGCGAGCGCTGGGCAGCGATCGGCGTGACGACGGCGGGCGGCGCGGCGCAGTATGCGGTGGCCCCGGTGGCGAACTGCGTCCGTTTGCCGGACCACGTCCGCACCCAGGACGCGGCGTTGGTGGAACCCCTGTCCTGCGCGGTACGCGGTTACGACGTCCTGCGCTCCCGCCTCGGCGCCCATGTCCTGATCTACGGCTCGGGAACGATGGGTTTGATGATGCTGGAGCTGGCGAAGCGAACGGGTGCGGCAAGTGTGGACGTGGTGGACGTAAACGCGACGCGCCTAGAAACAGCACGCGAGTTGGGCGTATCAGGTTCCTCGACGAACGCGGACGAACTGGACCGTCCCCAGGGCTGGGACGTGGTGGTGGACGCAACGGGCAACGCGTCCGCAATCCAGGACGGCCTGAACCGTGTCTCCAAGGCAGGCACGTTCCTCCAATTCGGCGTAGCGGACTACTCGACCCGCGTCGAGATCGACCCCTACCGCATCTACAACCAAGAGATCACCATCACCGGCTCGATGGCAGTCCTGCACAGCTTCGAGCGAGCAGCGGAACTCTTCGCAACGGGCGCCCTGAACCCCGAAATCTTCATCAGCGACCGCCTCCCCCTGGCCCACTACCCCGAGGCCCTGAACCAGTTCGCGTCGG
Source organism: Streptomyces davaonensis JCM 4913 (assembly GCF_000349325.1). Classification (GTDB taxonomy): domain Bacteria; phylum Actinomycetota; class Actinomycetes; order Streptomycetales; family Streptomycetaceae; genus Streptomyces; species Streptomyces davaonensis. The sequence continues at coordinate 7,405,915 of NC_020504.1, read as the reverse complement.
GAGTGGGCCGCAAAATAGTCGTAGTCCCGTAAAAACCCTTCCTCGCCCCCGCCGCCCCTACCCGTCCCATCCTGAAGGGGCGGCAGCCCCTTCACCCCGCCCAGGGGGCTCCGCCCCCTGGACCCCCGCTCCTCAAACGCCGGAGGGGCTGAATTGCCGCACCCGGCACTTCCAGCCCGCCCGGAACTCAGGGCCAAGGCAGCGCAGCCCCGCTCCTCTCAACCCGTCCGGCGTGTGAGGGCAAGACCGCAGCTGTCCCCATCCCCCGCCCGCCCCCTCTCAGCCCGTCCGGCGTTTGAGGACGAGGCCCCTTCAGGGCCGATAGCGGGGGGCTGGGGGCGGCAGCCCCCAGGGGATGGGACGGGTAGGGGCGGCGGGGGCGAGAAAAAGGGTTCGATTGCTGGTCAGGGGCGGTCGTAGGATCGCCGGCATGTCGAGACCGAGTGGGTTTGAGTACATGGTGCTGGGGGACGGGACCGTCCGGATTACGCATGCGGGGCGGGTCGCGGGGACGCTGCGCGGGGCCCGGGCTCAGGAGTTCGTCGAGGAAGTCAGCCGTGGGGACGCGCAGCTTGTCATGGCTCGGTGGACCGGGAACTACAAGCACGGCAACGAGCGCACCGCCCGGAACCACCCTCGCAACCGCCGTTGACCCGATCGGGCCCCTGGTAAGGGAACGGTAAAGCGACCTCGGTCGTTCAGAGGGACATGACAGCTATGACCCCCGGCTCGAACATCCCTCTGCCCGTCGCCCGCGTGACGGTGGACGTCACCGCCCCGGTGCGGCTCGACGTATCGAGCCTGCTGCTCACCGCCGACGGCAAGGTGCGCTCGGACGACGACTTCATCTTCTACAACCAGCCCACGGGCCCCGGCGTGACGTACCGCTCCGGCGGCGGCACGGCCCCCGACGCGATCACGGTCGACACCACGGCCGTGCCCCCCGGCATCGAGAAGATCGTCGTCACCGCCAGCCCGGACGCCGCCGGCCAGACCTTCCAGGGCATCGAACCGACGGCCACCATCCGCAACGCCGACGACAACTCCGCCCTGGCCACCTTCACACCCCCGCAGCTCGGCACCGAGACCGCCCTGGTCATCGTGGAGATCTACCTCCGCAACGGCGCCTGGAAGGCCCGAGCCGTCGGCCAGGGCTACGCCAACGGCCTCGCCGGCATCGCCACCGACTTCGGCGTCTCGGTCGAGGAACCCACACCGGCACCCACGCCGACACCGGCCCCGGTCGCCCCGCCCCAGCCCACCATGGCACCCCCCGTCACCCCGCCCGCCCCCCAGATGCCCCCGGCCGCACCCCCCGCCCCGGCCGCCGCCCCCGGCGCCGGAAAGATCAACCTCGACAAGGGCAGGGTCAGCCTCCAGAAGAACCAGACCGTCTCCCTCATCAAGGGCGGCCGCCCCCTGCTCTCCCAGGTCAAGATGGGCCTCGGCTGGGAGCCCGCGTACCGCGGCAAGGACATCGACCTGGACGCCTCGGTCATCGCCTACGGCCCGCAGCGCAATCACATCGACAGCTGCTATTTCGGCAAGCTCCAGATCGTGAACGGCGCCATCCGCCACTCCGGCGACAACCTCACCGGCGAGGGCGGAGGCGACGACGAGGTCATCACCGTGGATCTCGGCCGGCTCCCCCAGGAGGTCACCGGCCTGGTCTTCACCGTGAACTCCTTCTCGGGCCAGAAGTTCACCGAGGTCGCCAAGGCCTACTGCCGCCTGATCGACGGACTGACCGGCGAGGAACTGGTCCGCTTCGACCTGACCTCCGCCGAACCCCAGACCGGCGTGATGATGGCCAAGCTCATCCGCCAGTTCTCCGGCGAGTGGGACATGACGGCCATGGGCGACTTCGTGAAGTCCCGCACGGTCCGAGGGATGGTGAAGCCCGCGGCCCAGGCGCTGTAGCCACTAGCCGAGAAGCTCCGGGGCGCCCCCGACCCCCATCAGGGGGCGCCCGAGCCGTCGGTCACCCAGAGGTCAGAACAGCGCGCTGTACGCGTTCAGCGCCGGCTGCCCGCCCAAATGCGCGTACAGCACCGTCGCATCCCGCCCGATCTCCCCGCGCGTCACCATGTCGATCAGCCCGGCCATCGACTTCCCCTCGTACACCGGGTCCGTGACCATCCCCTCGGTCCGCGCCGCGAGCCGCATCGCCGCCAGCGTCGCCTCGTCGGGTATCCCGTACGTCCCCGCGTGGTACCGCTCGTCCAGTTCGACATCCGCCACGGTCAGCTCCGCACGTACGCCGATCAGCCGCCCGGTGCCGTGCGCGATCCGCGCGATCTGCTCCCGGGTCCGGGCGGGCGCGGCCGAGGCGTCCACCCCGATGACGCGCCGCGTACGGCCCCCGGCCTCCTCCAGCGCGCGGAACCCGGCGACCATCCCGGCCTGCGTCGACCCGGTCACCGAGCAGACGACGACCGTATCGAAGAAGACGCCCAATTCCCGTTCCTGTTTGGCGACTTCATAGGCCCAGCCCGCGAAGCCCAGCCCGCCGAGGGGATGGTCGGAGGCGCCCGCGGGAATGGCGTACGGCTTGCCGTCGCTCTCCTCGACCTCCCTGAGCGCCTGCTCCCAGCTCTCCTTGAACCCGATCCCGAACCCGGCCCGCACCAGCCGGACATCGGCTCCGGCGAGCCGGCTGACCAGGATGTTGCCGACCTTGTCGTAGACCGCGTCCGGCCAGTCCACCCAACTCTCCTGCACCAGCACGCACTTGAGCCCGGCACGGGCCGCGACGGCGGCGACCTGACGGGTGTGGTTGGACTGCACCCCGCCGATCGACACCAGCGTGTCGCACCCCTGCGCGAGCGCGTCGGCGACCAGGTACTCCAGCTTGCGCGTCTTGTTCCCGCCGTACGCGATCCCGGAGTTGCAGTCCTCCCGCTTGGCCCAGACCGAGGCGCCACCGAGGTGTGCGGTGAGGCGCTCGAGTCGGTGCACCGGCGACGGGCCGAAGAGCAGTGGGTAACGCTCGAAGGAAGCAAGGGACATACGGTCCTCCCGGATGAACTCGGTTCGACTCGGTACGACTCGGATCGACTCCGTACGACTCGGTTCGGCTCAGTCGGCGGCCAGCTCCTCCAGCCCCCGCCAGATCTCCGCCGTGACCCGCACCGCCGCCTCCGTGTCGCCCGCCGCGCACGCCTCGATCAGCCGCTCGTGCAGTCCGGGCGAACGACAGGCGCCGCCCTCGCCGAAGCGCCGTCGCTCCAGGCGGCGGATGAGGGGGGTGTAGCGGGCAACGGTCGCGGCGGCCGCGCGGTTGCGGCTCGCCCGGATCAGCACTTCGTGCAGCTCGTCGTCGGCGCGCAGGGCGGAATCGACGTCACCGGTCCCGACCGCGTCGGCGAACCTCTCGTTGGCCTCCCGCATCGTCTCGATGTCCGAGGCCCGCAGCCTGTCCACGGCCACCCTCGTGACCAGCTCGTGCATCGCCCCGACGACCGCGGCGGCGTCCCGTACATCGGCGGCGACGACCGGCGTCACGCGCGTATAGCTCTGCGGCTTGCTCTCCAGCAGCCCCTCGTCCACGAGCCGCGAGAAGGCCTCGCGCACCGGGGCCCGGGACAGGCCGAGACGCTCGGCCAGCTCGGCGTCCCGCACCACCGCGCCGGGCTCGATCTCCCCGGCCACGATGGCGTCCCTGATGGCTGCGTAGGCACGGTCCCTGAGCAGGGTGCGGCTCACCGGTCGGATGGCCTCCATGAACTGAAATGTTAGATGTCAATCCGGGCGCCGGACAAGGGTGTGGCCCGCACCCCCGTGAAGTGCGGGCCACGATCAGGGCTCAGGCGACCCAGGGCCAGTCGGCGTCCCGGGCGCTCTCGAGCAGCGGCACCATCCGGAACGCGGCGTCCGAGAGGCCGCCGAAGGTGTGCCTGTTGGGCACGCCGGACGGACCGTGGCCCGCCCGGTACCCGGCCAGGTTCCAGGTGTAGACCGGGATGTCCGCCGGGATCTGCTCGGTCGGGCCGCCGTGGCGGTTGAACGCGTACTGCTCGTCCGTGACGATCAGCACCCGGTCCTGGCCGCGGTAGTGCGCGCGGACCGCCGAGGTGGTGTCGGTGCCGCCCAGGTCGCCGAACCGCTCCAGGACCTTGAGCACCGACTCGCCCTTGCCGAAGGTCAGCCGCCGGCTCGTGGTGCCGAACTCGACGAGGTCCGCGTCCGCCGCCCGCAGCGCGAGCGCCGTACCGAAGATCGCCGCCGCGTCGGCCCGGTTGAGCTCCGAGCGGTCCGACAGCCGCGAGTAGAACATCGAACCCGAGCGGTCGACGAGCACCAGCGTCCGGCCGGGCAGCGCGGGCACGTTGGCCAGCGAGTGGCCGAGCGCCCGCTCCAGCGGGTAGGACCAGCGCAGCGACGGCGCGTGCTGGTAGGCGGCCAGGTACCGGAACGGGAACTGCCGCGAGCGCGCGACCTCCGCCGGGTCGCTGATCCGATCGGCGACCTGCGCGGCGACCTCGTCCGAGACACCCGCCTCGTCGAAGTTCCGCAGGTTCCGCACCAGCGCCATCGGGCCCATCGACGGGATGACGGCCTCCCAGGCCGCCTTGTCCATCGGCCCCTGGAGCCAGCCCGCCAGCGCCTCCCAGGTCATCCCGGCCGCGGCCAGCCGCTCGGCCCCGCCGTCCGACGTCACGACCGCACGCCGCTCCTCGACGGGCAGCGCCATCAGCTCGCGGTGGGCGACCAGCGTCCGGTTGGACGCGGGCGGCACCGCGGTGTCGGGGTTGTGCCGCCGGTCCAGGGCGTACTGGAACAGCTCGCCCTGCCAGGACTTCGCCGGGTCCGGCGCCGCGTGCACCAGGTTGAGGATGTCGCCGAAGCGGTAGCCCTTGGACGCGGTGTCGTACTTCAGCAGCGACTTGCCGCTGTAGAGCCGCCGTACGGCGTCGGCGATGCCCCGCTTGACGGGCTTGGGGACGTTACGGCCGTACGTCGCGGTCCAGTACGCCAGCAGTTCGCCGGGCTCGTCGGGCCGCTGGAGCACCGAGTCCACGACCCGCCGGTTCGACGGGCCCTCGGTGACGCCCGCGTCCAGCCGCGCCTTGACGTACTCGGCGGCGCCCACGACGGCGGCGGTACGGAGGTTGCCCTCGCCGCGCAGCCAGCCGAGCAGACCGGCCGTCCACTCCGGGTCGGTGACGGCGAGTTCGCGCACCAGCTTCTGGAAGCGGTCGTCGCGGGCGTCGCCGGACTCGTAGAAGGTCTGCTGGGAGACGAAGTTGGCGACCGCGAGCAGGAAGAGCTCGGAGCGCGCGTCGCGCTCACGGCCACGGCCGCCCTCGTAGGTACGCAGGACGCGGCCGGTGGAGGTCACGCGCGAGGTCGGCGGGGCCTTGGCGGTCCGGATGTTCCGGATGTTGAAGCGGGACATGCTGAATTCCCCCGAATTCAAAGCGGTTTCGGATCGTCTTCGGAGGAAGGCGCGCAAAAGGTGGATGCCCGAGATCAGGAGTCGGCGACGGACTAGTCAGATGCTCTATCCGATTGAGCTACACCGACCCGAAGTCGATGACGGGATTCGAACCCGCAACCTTCTGATCCAATGAAGTAACCGTTGCCTGCGCACCGGGCACCCACCATGAGCTGCGCCTCCCGAGTTCAAGTCGGCTGCGGCGTCGGATTCTTGGAGAAAGAAGTAGCCGCTGCCATCGCACCGGGAGGTGCGTGACGTCGTGAACTCACTGTAGGAGGCGCAGCATTCGGTGGGCGAGCGAATTAACTACCGCCCCTGGCGCTTCCAGGGTCCGGTGATCGCGAGCATGATGCCCGGGTCCTGGATGTTGGCGTACAGGGTGCGGCCGCTGGGCGAGAAGGTGACGCCGGTGAACTCGCTGTACTCCGGCTCCTCCTCGGTGCCGATGTTCAGGTCGTTGCGGGCGATCGGGTAGGTGCGGCCGCGGTCGGTGGCGCCGAACAGGTGCTGGATGCCCTCGCCGTCCTCGGCGATGATCAGGCCGCCGTAGGGGGAGACGGTGATGTTGTCGGGGCCGTCGAAGGCGCCAACCGCCGAGGGATCAGCGGGGTCGGCGTTCACGCCGAGGAGGACCTTCAGGGTGAGGGTGCGGCGCTTGGGGTCGTAGAACCAGACCTGGCCGTCGTGCGCCTGACCGGGGCTCTCCGCGCGGGCGTAGGAGGAGACGATGTACGCGCCGCCGTCACCCCACCACATGCCCTCCAGCTTGCGGCAGCGGGTGATCTGGCCGGCGGTGAACTGCTTGCGCACGGAGGTGGTCTTCGCGTCCCGGTCGGGCACGTCGATCCAGTCCACGCCGTACACCGTGCCGATCTTCGTGGCGCGGGAGAGGTCGTCGACGAACTGGCCGCCGGAGTCGAAGCACTTGGAGGCCTGGAGGCGGCCCGCGTCGTCGGCGAGGGTGCGGAACCTGCCGCGGCCGTGCCGGTAGCCCTCGGGCGGGGTCCAGCGGAACAGCAGGCCGTTGGGGTTGGAGGCGTCCTCGGTCAGATAGGCGTGGCCGCGCTTGGGGTCGATGACGACGGCCTCGTGGGCGTAGCGGCCCAGCGCCTTGATTGGCTTGGGGTTCTTGTTGGCGCGGCGGTCGGCGGGGTCGACCTCGAAGACATAGCCGTGGTCCTTGGTCATGCCCTTGGAGCCGGCCTTGTCCTCGGTCTCCTCGCAGGTGAGCCAGGTGTCCCAAGGCGTGGTGCCGCCCGCACAGTTGGTGGAGGTGCCGGCGATGCCGACCCACTCGGCGACCTTGCCGCCGGGGCGGACCTCGACGACCGTGCAGCCACCGGCCGCTGCGGGGTCGTAGACCAGGCCCTCGGCGAGCGGGACGGGGTGGTCGGCGTCGGCGTAGGCGCCGCCGATCTCGTGGTTGTTGACCAGCAGGGTGGTACCGCGCGGGCCGTCGAAGGCGGCGGTGCCGTCGTGGTTGGACGGCGTGCCCTCGCCGGACTCCAGCTTGGTCTTTCCGACGTGCGTCAGGATGCGGTACGAGAATCCGGCCGGCAGCGCCAGGATGCCGTCGGGGTCGGGGAGCAGCGGCCCGTACCCGAGGCTGATGTACGCGTGCAGCGGGTCCGCGCCGTCGGTCACGGTCTCGGTCGCGGCGAGGGCGTTCGGAGCGGTGGCGAGGGCGCCGACACTGCCCGCCAGCGCCACACCGGCTCCGGTGACGGCGGATTTCCTGGCGAAGTCCCTGCGGGTGAGCGACATGCTGTCTCCTGTGACGGTGGGTGTGCCGTGGAGGGTGGCGGACCTCGGTTCGACACCGTCCCGCCCGCGGCTGAACGGGAGTTGAACTCCGGGCGGCCACGGAGCCATGACTCACCCTCCTGACATCGCCACCGCGACCCCGCAGCACAGCATCACTCCGGTCCAGGGCATGGCCCGCAGCAGATGGCGGTTCTTGGCGTGCGCGATGACGCCCAGCAGACGTGCCATGTCCCAGAGCTGGGCGCACAGCTCGCGCGGGTCGGCGGAGGGCGGTATGTCCAGGCCCATGAAGCCGAAGGGGCTCAGCGGCAGCGGTACGCGCAGCCGGGGCCGCATGGCCCGCGCGAGGTGATAGCCGGAGACCAGGAAGGCCACGGCGAACAGGGCGAGGGCGACGTCGGTGAGCGAACCGTGCCGCTGCCGTTCGCCGTTGCCGAGCGTGGTCACCACCGCGACCACTCCCCCGGTGTGCACCACCAGCATGCTGTTGATCTTCGCATCGGCCTCCTGGACGTATCCCTGGAAGGCCGACAGCGCCCCCAGCCCCGCGGCCACGGCGATCTCCACCGCCCGGCCTCCCCCGTACTCCGACATCGACGCCCCCTGCCCCGACTCCCGTGCCACCAGGGTGCGGTGGCCCGGCCGGGCGAGCGGGCATCGCCCGTCAGGTGACGGGGTGGCGCCGGGGCACGGAGGAGGACACGTACGCGCGTTCGGGGGCGGATGTCAGCCCGCCGTCCATTCCTGCGTGCGGTCCCCGGGGCGGCAGCCCTCCATCCGCGGTCCGAGCCCGTCATCCCGGGCGGTGAGACAGTCGTCCGGGCGGGCGCCGTTGTGCAGGCGGAAGGAGCCCCTGCCACCGGGTACGGGTACGGCCCACCACTGCTGGGCCGGGAGGGCGGCGTACGCGTCGAGCGAGACCCGGCCCGTGCCCGGGTCCAGCGTCAGCGCCTGTGCGGATCCGGTCGTCAGCCTCAGCCGCCCGCCACTCACCGGGCTCCACCGCCAGGTCCGTCCGGCGCCCTCCCGGTCGTCCACGAGCCGGACGCCGGTCCCGTCGGCGACGAGGACCGAGCCCTCGCCCACATTGCCGACGGCGCCGCGCTCGTCCGCCGCGGTGGCCGACGGGACGTTCAGCGAGGGCCGCCCGACCTCGGAGCGTGAGGTCGCGGGCCCCGGGCGTTCGGGCGCAGGGGACGCCGTCTCCGCCGCCCAGACCGAGGCGTCGACGGTCCCGGCACCGCCGTGCGACCAGCTGAAGGTCAGCGAGCCGACCAGCGCCGCCGCCGTCAGCGCCGCCAGGGCCGGTGCCGCCAGGGAGGCCAGCACCAGCTTCGGCGTCCACTTGACGGCCCGCACGATACGGCGGACCCGGGGTGCAACGGTTCTTCCGACCCGGCGCCGCAACCAGGCGAACAACGAGGAGTTGACCGTCCTGCGCACCTCTTCCGCGGTGCGGCCGGGGGCGGTGAGATAGGCCCCGCGCTTCTTCTTGTGCTTGTCGAGCACCTGAACCGGCTGGAAGCTCGCCGGATCGACCCCGGCCGCCCAACCGCCGCGCACGGTCTGCTCGTACACGTACTGGCTGACGATCACCACGAGTTGCTGCTCGGTGAACTCCCGCTGGAGCCATTTCGCCTGCTGGCAGTCGACCAGCCGCTTGGCCTCCACGGCCCCCTCGCCCGCGGTGCCGAGCGCGCTGTCCGCGGCGAGGCCGGTGACGACGGAGAGGCGGACCCGGAGCAGTTTGGCGGGTTCCCGGCCGACGTTCTTCTTGGCGAGGGTGTCCTGGAAGGCGGCGACGAACTTGGCGACCACCAGGCTCATCCGCTTGCTGGGCCACAGAACGAGAAACCCGTCACCGTCCTTCTGAAAGCCTCGCCATTCCCCGCGCAACACTTCGGGCATCTGTGCGAGCGCCTCTTGGTAGGCCCCGTAGAGCGCGGCCTGCGCCTCCACCATCTCGGGGCCGAGGAAACTGCTGTAGTCGCCCAGATCGGCTCGAACGAAAACCGCTTCGAAGAGATTGTCGACTGAATCGGAACCGAGTCCGTCACCGGAGTCGGAGGCGTTGCCTTGCAAAGTGGGTGTGACCTCTCCTGACAGGAGGACGAAGTCCATGCCGTGGTGACAGCAGGTGAATATCACACCCGAACGAAGGGTCGCCACCCGCTTCGCGCCCGGTGCACGCCCCCCGTGTTTACTCCCTGTCGGCCACGGCACGGAGCCCCGTCAGATCCATGACGATGACACGCCGGTGATGAGCGTCCACGAGATCACGCAGCTCCCGCAGAGCGCGGTACGCGGTGCTCTCCGAGACCCCGATCAACTCGCCCCACTCCAGGTGCTTCAGGTCCATCGGAAGGATTACCTCCCGCCCGCGCACCGATTGCCCGAAGTCATCGGCCATCTCCACCAGAACCCGGGCAAGCCGGACAGTGGGGCTGCGCCGCCGATAGTCGACCCGCCGGCGGGTGGCCGCGGCCAGCTTCCGACTCACGGACTCCTGAAGCCGCGCCAGCACCTCCGGATGTTCGGCCTTGACCTGTTCGAATTCCCCCCACGACAACCGAAGCGCGGTGACGGGCTCACACCCGCAGGCAATGACGGAAGCACTACGAGGAGCCCCGCTCATCCCTGCCAGTTCCCCGACGAGGTCCCCGGACATACGAACGGCAACAAGGGTCCACCCCCCGTCGGTCAGCGAGGCGGTGACCTTCACATAAGAGGAGAGCAGCACGAAGACATCGGAATCGAGAGCGCCTTCGGAGATGAGAAAGGAGCCACGAGGGAAGGAGAATCGCGTCCCATACCGAGCAAGCGCACCCCGAGCCCCAGGACTCAACTCCCCGAGGAAACTACGAACACGCACCCCAACTCCCCAAAGGGGCGCGGGGAACTGCGCGACCAGCCACAGCGAACCCGCAGCCGCCGACGCTCCCCACACCCCACCCTCTTAGGCCTGCGACCGAGCCTTGAACGCAGCCTTCCGCGCTTCCTTCGCGATCCGCTTGTCCGGATGCAACCGCCCCATCGCCTCCAACACCTCCGCGGTAGCGGGATGATCCACCCGCCACACCGCCGCGAAGAACCCACTGTGCTGCTGAGCGAGCCCCTCGACAAGGGCCCGGAGCTCCTCGGAGTTCCCCTCCGCCGCCAACTGCGCGGCAACCGTGTCGATCGTCAGCCAGAACACCATCGCCTCACTGGGCACCGGCACATCCGCGGCCCCCCGCTCGGTCAGCCAGACCCGGGCAAGCCCACCCAGCTCAGGATCGTCCAGCACCTCCCGCAGCGCGGGCTCCGCCTCGACGCCGACCAGAGACAGCGCCTGCTGGCATCGCAGCCGTCGCAGTGGCGCCCCGGAGTCCGCCCCCCGGGCAGCCGCCAGCAACTCCCGTGCCGCGGGCAGCACTTCACGCCGGGTGAGCCACTGCTCGGTCTCCGCCTGCGCGGCACCGGGCGGGAACACGGCCGTACCGTCGAGCAGCGCATCGGCACCCTTGTCGGCGAGGTCCCCGACGGCCGGCGCCGAGAACCCGGCCTCCAACAGCCGCGCCCGCAGGCCGTACAGCCCGAGCGGGGTCAGCCGGACCATGCCGTACCGGGAGACATCGGTGTCGTCGACCGGCGCGGCCGGCTCCTCGTCGGCGTCCGCCATCAGCGCCTCGTCGACCGGCTGGTACGCCACCAGACCGACCGGCTCCAGCATCCGGAACTGGTCGTCGAGGCGCATCATCGCGTCGGAGACCTGCTCCAGCACGTCGTTGGTGGGCTCCCCCATGTCGCTGGGCACGATGACCGACGCGGCCAGCGCGGGCAGCGGCACCGGGGCCTCGCCGGGGCCGTCCTCGCTGACGGTGAGGAGGTAGAGGTTGCCGAGCACCTCGTCGAGGAACTCCGCCTCGGCCTCGGGGTCCCAGTCCAGCTGGGAGAAGTCGATCTCGCCGCCGTCCTCGAGGTTCACGGCGCCGACGAGGTCGTCGAGGTCCGGCACCGAGGCGTCCGCGAGCACCGTCTCCAGCGCGGACAGCCAGACCGCGAGCACGTCGTGCGGGGAGCCGCCGGTGAGCAGGGCGAGGTCCTCGCCCGCGGCGACGGTGCCCTCGTCCTCGTCGGTGATCTCGACGAGCCCGGAGTCGACCGCGACCCGCCATGCCTCGGAGGCGTCGGCCGCGGCGTCGTCGCCGGTCAGGCCGAGGAGTTCGGCGGCCGCGGGGAGCTGCTCCTCGGCGAGTCCGCCGCCGGCGTCGACCCGGGTGTCGGGACCGGCCCAGCGGGCGAGCCGGGCGGCCCGGGCGAGCAACGGCGTGGACAGCGCGTCCCGCGCCAGCTCCGCTTCGGGGTGCAGCCGTACCGGCGGCAGGGGGGAGCTGTCTGACATCGGCTGGTTCTCCTCGGGCGCGTCGTACCACTCGGCCGCTCAGCCTAGACCGCTTTGGCCCCATGCCGCCCGGTTCATCTACCCGTTGACCGGTGTACATGGCCGAAACCTTGACAAGTGGCCTGACCAGGCAGGAGATTACGCGCGTAGAAATTTATAGGACACCTGTTCACCGAATCTCTACGCGCGTCACAGCCGCCCCACCGGTTGCGGCTCCCACATTCCACGCTTCACCCTCGTCCCGGCACCCACGTATGTCCCCGGAGGGATCCCGTTGCCGAGCAAGTCGTCCGCGCGCCTCGCCGCGCTCACCGTCGCCGCTGTCTGTTCCGCGGCGTCCGCCATCGCCCTGACCACTCCCGCGCACGCCGACTCGCTGCGCATCCATGACATCCAGGGCAGCACCCGCATCTCCCCGTACGCCGGAAAGCAGGTCACCGATGTGACCGGCATCGTCACCGGCCTGCGCACCTACGGTTCGTCCCGCGGCTTCTGGATCCAGGACCCGAACGCGGACGCCGACCCGGCCACCAGCGAGGGCGTCTTCGTCTTCACCAGCTCCACGCCGAAGGGCGTGGCGGTGGGCGACCTGGTCTCGGTCTCCGGCACGGTCTCGGAGTACGTGCCCGGCGGCACCTCCTCCGGCAACCAGGCGCTGACCGAGATCACCAAGCCGGTGATCACCGTCGTCTCCAGCGGCAACGCCGTTCCGGCCGCGACGGTCATCGACGCCAAGTCGGTGCCGAGCGCCTATGTCCCGGCGGGTGACAGCACCGCGGGCAACTCCATCAACGGCCTGCCGCTCCAGCCGTCGCAGTACGCCCTGGACCTGTACGAGTCCCTGGAGGGCATGAACGTCCAGGTCTCCGACACCCGGGTGATCGGCGCCACCGACCCGTACACCGAGCTGTGGGTCACGGTGAAGCCGTGGGAGAACCGCAACCGCCGCGGCGGCACGGTCTACGGCTCCTACGAGTCGCAGAACACCGGCCGGCTCCAGATCCAGTCGCTGGGCGCGACCGCCGACTTCCCGAAGGCGAACGTCGGTGACACCCTCGCCGGCACCACCGCGGGCCCGCTGGACTACAACCAGTTCGGCGGCTACACCCTGGTCGCGAGCAAGCTCGGCACGCTGGAGAGCGCCGAGCTGAAGCGGGAGACCACGGAGAAGCAGCGGAACGGCGAGCTGGCGGTCGCGACGTACAACGTCGAGAACCTCGACCCGTCCGACGCCACGTTCGACGCGCACGCCGCCGCGATCGTGAACAACCTCCAGTCGCCCGACATCGTGTCCCTGGAGGAGATCCAGGACAACACGGGCGCGAAGAACGACGGTGTGGTCGCCGCCGACCAGACGGTGCAGAAGCTGATCGACGCGATCGCGGCCGCGGGCGGTCCGACGTACGACTGGCGCTCCGTCGACCCGGCGAACAACACCGATGGCGGCGAGCCGGGCGGCAACATCCGCCAGGTCTTCCTGTTCAACCCGGAGCGGGTCTCCTTCACGGACCGCGCGGGCGGCGACGCCACCACGGCCGTCGGCGTCACCGAGATCGACGACAAGGCCGCGCTGACGGTCTCCCCCGGCCGTATCGACCCGGCGAACGCCGCGTTCGCCAGCAGCCGCAAGCCGCTGGCCGGCGAGTTCGTCTTCCGGGGCCGCACGGTCTTCGTGATCGCCAACCACTTCAACTCCAAGGGTGGCGACCAGGGACTGACCTCGCAGTACCAGCCGGTGGCGCGCAGCTCGGAGACCCAGCGGCACCAGCAGGCGACCCTGGTGAACTCCTTCGTCAAGGACATCCTCGACACCCAGAAGAACGCGCGCGTCATCACGCTCGGCGACATCAACGACTTCGAGTTCTCCGAGACCACCAAGATCCTGGAGAGCGACGGCGCCCTGTGGTCGGCGGTCAAGTCGCTGCCGAAGAGCGAGCGTTACTCGTACGTCTACCAGGGCAACGCCCAGGTCCTGGACCAGATCCTGGTCAGCCCGTCGATCCGGCGCGCCTGTGACCTGGAGTTCGACAGCGTGCACGTCAACGCCGAGTTCAACGACCAGATCAGCGACCACGACCCGCAGGTGCTGCGCTTCAGGCCGTAACACCGCACGGCCGTGATCACGGCTCGCTCAGGGCTGGCTGAACACCTTGTTCAGCCAGCCCTGCCATTCGGCCTCGCACTCCGCGATGCTGCTCTCGGCGTCCGGCGCGAAGTCGTGCAGGGAGATGCCCACCTTGTAGCCCCAGTGGTTGCGCCCGAAGATCCGGGTGAGGCCCCGGTCGGTGCGCAGCCCGATGAAGTAGGGGTTGCGGAAGTCGACGACGGCGTCGAACTCGTCGGGCCCGTGCACCCGTACCTGCGAGCCGGCCTCGGCTCCGACTCCCAGGGCCCGCGCCACGACTTCGAGGGCGTCGGCGGACTTGGACGCCTCGGGCCCGTCGAAGGTGGCGAAGGCCGCCGGGCGGGGCGCGAAGTGGGTGAGGTACTCGCGCAGGGTGTGCAGATAGAAGTCGGTGTGCTTGGCGGCGCCGTCGTACTGGTTGTCCCAGTCGTCGACGAAGATCCCGCTGTGCACGTACCGCACCCAGGCCCGCTTGCCCTCGTCGCGCGGCTCGATGGTGTAGTCGAGCTGGTTACGGGTCTGCTCGGAGATGCCCTCGACGTTCTCCACGAGGTTGCTGTAGCGGTGCGGGGGATCCCAGGCGATGACCTCGGACCCGAAGGGCCCCTTGCCTCCGACGCGGGGCTCCGGCGGCTCCATGGGCCACAGATACCCCCCGGTCCCGGCGGTGACCGCCTCGAAGACCTGCTCCGGAGTGGCGTCGACCTCGAACTCCCGGGCGATCTCGAATTCCTTGGGCATGATGCGCTCCTGAACTATTCCGACTCGGTTTTCTTCAACGTGGGATGGACGGCGACGACGATCCGGTGATCACGGCCGCCTTCGGCGTCCGGAGCGTCGTACTTCTGGATCAGGGCGGTGACCCCGGCCGTCAACTCCTGGATGAACGCGGCTCGTTCGGCCGCCGAGGCGAAGCGCACCTCGCCGTCCAGGGCGTACGTCGCCAGCCGCTGCCGCGCCTTCGTGGCACCGGTGATCAACGACCCGACGTCGCGCACCAACCGGGCGCCGACCGCCAGCAGCCAGCGCGCCGACAGCTGATCCCGGAAGCGCTCCGGGTCGGGCTGTACGGCGGCCAGGGCGAGCGGCGAGATGACGTACGACGCGGCGGTCGCCCGCATCAGCCGCTCGGTGACATTGCCCTTGCGGCGCTCCCCGGCCAGCTCGACCAGGCCGTGCCGCTCCAGTGCCTTCAGGTGGTAGTTCACCTTCTGCCGGGGCAGCCCGACCTTTCCGGCCAGCATGGCGGCCGACGCGGGTCCGGCGGCGAGCTCGGCGAGCAGCCGGGCCCGTATGGGGTCCAGGGAGACGGCCGCCGCCTCGGGGTCCTCGATCACGGTCACGTCCAACATGGATCCACCGTCTCACCGAAAACTTTTTTTGTCCAGGAGGATGGAATTGTCGGCGAGTGGGTGACCCCTACGGCACCAGCCCGAGGCTGTGGCGGTACCGGCTGCCGGTGAACCCCTTGACGCCCGGGTACGTCCGCACCCGCTCCCACTCAGGTGTCTCGGGGGCGTCGATGACGGCGTCGTAGGCCGAATCGCTCTCCCACTCGGCGTAGTTGAGGACATGACCGCCGTCGGTGCTCAGATGGAAGTGGGCAGAGATGAGCCCCGGGTCGCCGACCGGCCCGCCCAGCGAGGCGAGAACGGTGTCCACCCACTCTTTCCGCCGCTCGGCGGCATCCGCCTCGAAGTCGATCCGCACGGTCACGATGAGCCCCGGCACCCGGGTGTCGCCGGCGGCGCGGGCGCGGCTGCGGTAGAGCCGGTACCGATCAAGGCGCACCCGCTCGATCCCCGGTACGGCGGTGTCGATCTCGTCGTTGCGCTCCTGCCGGAGGGTCTTGAAGTATGCCTCGTAGCCCTGCTCGGACCGCCACTGCGAGTAGTGCATCAAGGTGGTGCCGTCATGACCGGCGTAGACGTGGTACGTGAGCACATCGGCGCTGCCCCAGGGCCGGCGCTCCCAGGTCCGGGCGATGGCCTCGACGGCCGCCGCCTGCCGCTCGGGGGTGCCCACCCGCCAGGTACTGAAGAAGGGGGCGCCGTTCTCGGGGCGGGTGAGGTCGGGGTGGGCGTGGGTACGGCGGGTCATGGCGGCCTCCTGTGCGTAAGTGACGGGCCCGTACGCCGATCACCCTCCGACCTCAAGCTCGGTTGAGGTCAAGTGATCGGTGTACGGGCCCGGTTGGAGGTTGCTCCGGCCGTCACTTCGGGTCGTCGTTGAACTTCGAGGTCGACCAGAAGTAGCCGAGGACGGTGAGCCCCAGGCACCAGGCGACGGCGAGCCAGCCGTCGTGGCCGATCTCCGTGCCGAGCAGGAGTCCGCGCAGGGTCTCGATGGCCGGGGTGAAGGGCTGGTACTCGGCGACGGGCTGGAACCAGCCCGGCATCGCGCTGAGCGGGACGAAGGCGCTGGACAGCAGCGGCAGCAGGATCAGAGGCACCGCGTTGTTGCTGGCGGCCTCGGCGTTCGGGCTGATCAGCCCCATGCCGACGGCGATCCAGGTGAGCGCCGTCGCGAAGAGCACGAGCAGTCCGAAGGCCGCGATCCACTCGATGAGGTTGGCGTCGGTGGAGCGGAATCCGATGGCGGTCGCAACGGCCCCGACGAGGACGACGCTCAGCACGCACTGGAGCACGCTGCCGACGACGTGTCCGATGAGCACCGAGGGCCGGTGGATGGCCATGGTCCGGAAGCGGGCGATGATGCCCTCGGTCATGTCGTTGGAGACCGAGACCGCGGTACCGATCGTGGTGCTGCCGATGGTCATCAGCAGCAGTCCCGGGACGAGGTAGGCGATGTACTCGGAGCGGTCCGGACCGCCGCCGGTGATGCCCGCGCTCATGGTGTCGCCGAAGACGTAGACGAAGAGCAGCAACAGCATGATCGGTGTGAGCAGCAGGTTCAGCGTCAGGGAGGGGTAGCGCCGGGCGTGCAGCAGGTTGCGCCGCAGCATGGTGGAGGAGTCGCGCACGGCGAGGGAGAAGGTGCTCATCGGGCAGTCTCCTTGGACTGGTCGGGGATACCCGCTGCGTTGGTGGTGTCGGTGAGGGCGAAGAAGACGTCGTCGAGGTCGGGGGTGTGCACGCTCAGTTCGTCGGCCTCGACGCCGGTGGCGTCCAACCAGTCGAGCAGGGAGCGCAGTTCGCGCTGGCTGCCGTCGCTGGGGATCTGGAGGGAGAGCGCCTCGTCGTCCCGGGACGCCTCGCGGAGCGCGGTGGCGGCCGTCTGGTAGGCGCCGGGGTCGGTGAAGCGGAGGCGGACGTGCCCGCCCGGGATGAGCCGCTTGAGCTCCTCGGCGGTGCCTTCGGCGGCGATCAGGCCGTTGTTGAGGACGGCGATGCGGTCGGCGAGTTGGTCGGCCTCCTCCAGGTACTGGGTGGTGAGGAAGACGGTGACACCGCCCGTGACCAGCTCCCGGATGATCTGCCACATGGTGTGCCGGGAGCGCGGGTCGAGGCCGGTGGTGGGCTCGTCGAGGAAGATGATCCGCGGGCTGCCGACCAGGGTCATGGCGATGTCGAGCCGCCGCTTCATCCCGCCCGAGTAGGTGGAGGCGGGCTTCTGCGCGGCCTCGGTGAGATCGAACCGCTCCAGCAACTCGGCGGCCACCGCCCGCCCTTCATGCTTGCCGAGGTGGTGCAGGTCGGCCATGAGGAGCATGTTCTCCTCACCCGTGATCAGCCCGTCCACGGCGGAGAACTGCCCCGTGACCCCGATCGCCGCGCGGATCGCCTGCGCCTCGGCGGCGAGATCGTGCCCGCCGACCCGGACCTGACCGCCGTCCCGGTCGGCGGAGATGAGCGTGGAGAGAATCTTCACGGCGGTGGTCTTGCCGGCGCCGTTCGGACCGAGCACGGAGAAGATCGTGCCTTCCGGGACGGCGAGGTCGATGCCGTCGAGGACGGTCTTGTCGCCGTAGGACTTGCGCAGCCCGTTGGCCGCGATGGCCGGTTCGGTCATGAGAGATGGCTCCTGTCGGGTTGGGTTGATCGGCTCGATCGATCGTGCTCAGAGGCTGGTGGCGGTGATGTCGCCGTAGCTGGTGGTGGCGTGGATGGTGAGACCCGTTTCGTCGCCGCTGTTCTTCAGCGAGTTGTTGATACGGCCGTATCCGGTCCCGGCGTCGAGCGAGGCGGAGACGCCGTGCGCGGCGCTGACGGTGATGTCGCCCTGTTCGGTACGGAGGGTGACGGTGCCGGTGGCGGCCTCGGCGATACGGAGGTTGCCGCGCTGGGTGCGGAGTTCGGCGGGCCCGTTGAGCCGGCCGACGCTGATGTCACCGTCGGCGAGGGTGAGTTGGGCGGTGGCGACCTCGTCGAGCTTGACCGGCCCCTGGGAGCTGTCGTAGGTCACGTCACCCAGCCGCCCCACGCCCCGAAGTTCGACGGCGGCGGTCTTGCCCCGGACACCGGAGCCGGTGGGCAGTTGAACGGTGACCTCGACGGACCCGCTCGGCCCGAGGAGCCGGTGCTCGCTCTCCGGGATCTCGACCCTCAGCACACCCTCGCTGAAGCCGACCTCGACCAACTCGGCCGCCTTGACGTCACGGTTCTTGGCCGGGTCGGCCGGGCGGATCTCGACGGTGGTGTCGGTGCGGTCGGCGGCGATGAGCTGGATACGGCCGGCGGGGATGTTCAGGACGGTGGAGATGGCGGAGGGGGTGTCGAACTTCTGCATCGTGAGCTCCTGCGGTTGCGTTATGGTCGCTGTTTCCGATGAAGGAAAAGCTACGTTGCGTTCATGGGTTCGGCAACGTCTTCGTTGCACGAAATCCCAATAACAGCAGGTAGATTGCAGGAAATCATTGCAATGGGAATGCGATTGAACGCAACATCGCCACGCCGCTCGTTGCAATGGATGGAAAATGAACGCTATGCTGCACGCCGGAACGGACGACGGAAGAACAGGACGGGACCGCGATGCCGGGAGGCCGACTCACCCAGGCGGAACGTCAGCAGATCGCGCTGGGGCTGGCCGATGGTCTGGCCTACGCCGAGATCGCCAGGCGGCTGGAGCGGCCGACCTCGACGATCACGCGTGAGGTGATGCGCAACGGCGGTCCCGCCGGGTACCGCGCGGATCTGGCTCACCGCGCGACGGAGCAGCGCGCACATCGCCGCAAGCCGACTCCGGCCCGGGGTGGGGAAGCGGCACCGCAGGCGTACGGGCGGGACGCGGATGCCGTGCGCGAGTACGAGGAGACGTTGACGACCGTCTTCATGCAGTCGGGCACGCCCAAGATGATGGCGCGGGTGATGGCCGCCCTGTGCATCAGTGACTCAGGCAGCATGACCGCGTCGGAACTCGTCCAGCGGCTTCAGGTGAGTCCGGCGTCGATCTCCAAGGCGGTGACGTTTCTGGAGAGTCAGGGGCTGGTGCGGCGAGAGCGGGACGAGCGGCGGCGGGAGCGGTATGTCGTCGACGATGACGTCTGGTACCAGTCGATGATCGCCAGCGCCCGAGGGACGGCGCAGATAGTGGAGACGGCGCGGCAGGGCGTCGGCATCCTCGGCCCCGACACCCCGGCCGCCGTCCGCCTCGAAAACATCGCCCGCTTCCTGGACTTCGTCACGGAAAGCATCACGCGAGCGGCAGACCAGGCAAGAGCCATCCTCTCGACGAAACCGGAACCCCCGGACAGGGACGCGTAACCAACGCCCAGATCCTCGCCCCCGCCGCCCCTACCCGTCCCATCCTGAAGGGGCTCCGCCCCTTCGACCCCGCTCCTCAAACGCCGGAGGGGCTGTTTCAGCCCGTCCGGCGTTTGAGGACGCGGCCCCTTCAGGGCCGATCGGGGGTCTGGGGGCGGCAGCCCCCAGGGATGGGACGGGTAGGGGCGGCGGGGGCGAAAAAGGACTACGGGCGGGAGTCGTCGCCCCGTTCCCCCAGGGCTGCCAGCTGGGTCTGGAACCAGTCCAAGCGAGCCTGCAACAGTGCGGCCTCCGCCGCGAGTTCGCGTACGCCCAGCTCCTCGGCCGGGACGGACACCGCCGCGCCGCCCGCCACCACCCGCAGCCCCTCCCCCGCCAGCCGGGCGAACGACGCGAGGGAGACCGACGTACGGCCGCGCAGACAGCTCGCGCAGGACGGTGCCAGGCCCCGCCACCCCGGCCGGCCCCACCCCGCATCCGCCAGCACAACCGCCCCCGCGCCACACGCACACGGCCCGACAGTCGCTGTACGCACCCGCTGACGCGCATACCGGAACCCGAGCTCGAAGCGGAGGTAGCGCCCGAGCACCGTCACCTCCAGCAGCACCGCCGCCCGATGCTCCGCCGTGCACAACAACGCCTCCGCCGCCGCCCGTTCATGCACGCAGTGGAAGCCGCAGTCACACCGCCGATGCGGCGCCCGATGCCGCAAGCCGTACACACACGACGCGTCGGCCAGGACTCCGTACGGCAGCGCGCCGCCGAGCGACACACCGGTGAACCCGGCCCGCGCACCGTCATGGGACAGCACCGGGTGGGCGATCTTGTATCCGGTCGGCGGCTCCGCAGGGCGTTCCTCCGGAAGCCGCAGCCTCATCGCGCGACCGGTACCTCTTCAGGGGCCGGCAGCTCCTCGATCTCCGTCACACTCTCGGGGAGTTCCGGCGCCTTCTCATGGATCAGCGGCCGCTCTTCAGCGACTCCGGTGGCGAGTGCCTTGCCGAGCTTCATGACGCCTCCAGGACCAGTGGTCGTTGACCGTCCGGCCCATAGTGACCCACGACGCCCCAGTTTGGACATAGGGCCGCCCACCGCACCCAGCCCAACCTCACAGCAACACTTATCATTACCTAGTAGAAAATTTAAGTGGAGCTTCACTATCCCGCTGCCGAGACTACAACCATGACAACCACCGACACCCCCTTCGGCCGCGCCCTCTGCGCCATGATCACGCCCTTCACCGACGAGGGCGCGCTCGACCTCCCCGGAGCGCAACGGCTCGCCGAGCGGCTGGTGTCGCAGGGGTGTGACGGCCTGGTGCCGTCCGGCACCACGGGCGAGTCCCCGACCACGACGGACGAGGAGAAGACCCGGCTCGTACGCGCCGTACGGGAGGCCGTCGGCGAGCGGGTTTCCGTCGTCGCGGGGGTCGGAACCTCCGACACCCGGCACACCGTCGAGCTGGCCCTGGCCGCCGAGAAGGCGGGCGCGGACGGCCTGTTGATCGTGGCGCCGTACTACAGCAGGCCCCCGCAGGACGCCCTGGAGGCCCACTTCCGGGAGATCGCCGACGCGTCCGGCCTCCCGCTCACGGTGTACGACATCCCGGGCCGCACCGGCGTCCGCATCGAGCCGGACACCCTGCTCCGCCTCGCCGAGCACCCGAGAATCGTGGCGGTGAAGGACTGCTCCTACGACTTCCTCGCCGCCCAAAAGGTCATCTCCCGCACGGAGTTGGCGTACTACGCGGGCTGCGACGAGCACATCCTCGCACTGTACGCGGTGGGCGGCGCGGGCTACATCAGCACGGTGGCAAACGCGGCCCCGGCCCAACTCCGGGCCGTACTGGACGCGTTCGACGCCGGACGGACCGCGGAAGCCGCCGTCCGACAGCAACAGGCCACCCACCTCATCGAGTTGATGATGTCGTCGGGCCTGCCCGGCACCGTCACCGCGAAGGCCCTCCTCGGCGAACTCGGCCTTCCCGCAGGCCCGGTCCGCCCCCCGCTGAGGCCCGCCGACCGCGAGACGACCGACGGGCTGCTGAACGCGTACCGAACGCTCACCGCGGCCGAGTGATCACCACCGCGCGAACACCGGCTCCCAGTTCCACCGCGTATCCGCCCGCTGCTCCCGCGCCCCGCTCAGCCACGTCACCTCGTCGCTGCCGATCGTGACCAGCGCGAGCCGCGGGCGGTACAGCTCCTCACCCGCCGATCGCTCCCAGGCGATGAGCCGCCGGTCGTCCACCCAGGCGATCAGCTCGCCGCCGCGCACCTTGGTGATCTCCTTGCCGGTACGGGGATCACGGATCGAGGAGTACGACTTGTCCGGCACCTCCTTCGTCAGCCCGAGCGCGGCCAACGTGCCGTCCGGGGAGAGCCGGGCGCCGACGTCCCACCGCAGGTGCCGTTCGTTCGCGGGCGCGGCCACCTCGTTGCCCGCGAGGTCGTAGAACTGCTGCATCCCGTCCCGCTCACCGACGAGCTGCGCGTACACCGACCGCCCGTCGCGGCTGAACGCGAAGTCGGAACGGGCGTTGAAGCGCTGTTCGTCCGGTGCGCTGCTCCAGGCGTTCCCGTTCTCGTTCTGATCCGCCGGGTCCAGGACGATGAAGCCGGTCCGGGTGGACCCCTCGGGGTCAGCGAAATAGACCGGCTCACCCTCTTCGTCGACACCCCGTTCGGGCATCAGATCGGGGTCCTGCTCGTACGTCGTCGCAAGGAGCCGCGTGCCGTCGTAGGAGTACGCCAGCCCGCCCACTCCATGCCCGACCGGGATCCACCGCTCGACCTCCCCCGTCGCGAGGTCGAGCAGCCCGATCCGCTGGGCCGGCAGGGTCCGCTCCAGTACGGCGGCTGTCCGCATCCCAGGGGCGACGGCGACGTAGGACCACCGGGTGTCCTTCTCGTACCGTCCGGTCGCCGCGTCGAGCAGCCAGTAGGTGCGGACGAGGCGACCGTGATCGTCGCCCTCCGCCTGCGTCTCCGTCGTGTAGTAGGCGGCCAACGCCACCTGTCCCGCGGCGATCAGCTCGCGGGGCGGCGACTGATCCGGACGCGCATACGTCTCGCTGCCGCCGTCCAGGAGGCCGGCGGGCCGGACATCGCCCTTCCCGGAGTCCAGTTGCGGCACGCCCACCGCGAGGGCGAGGACGGCCACGGTGCCCGCGGCTGCGGCGGCGATCCTGCGGGCGCGGCGGCGCCGCCGCACGGCAAGCACCCGGTCGGCGAGGCCGGGCGCGACCGGTCCCTGCGCCTCGGCGGTCTCCCGCAACGTCTCACGCACGAGTTCCTCGACGTTCACGGACGTACCTCCACGGGAGAGAAGTCGGGCAGTCGCTCCACCGTCGTGAGGCCGGCCAGCTCGGGCGCGAGGGTGCGCAGCCGGGCGAGGGAGCGATGGGTGGTGGACCGGACGGTCCCGACGGAACAGCCGAGGATCCGGGCCACCTCGGCCTCGGGCAGGTCCTCGAAGTAGCGCAGTACCAGCACGGTCCGCTGCCGCGCGGTGAGCCGGGCAAGGGCGCCGCGTATGACGAGCCGCAGCTCGGCGGCGCCGGAGTCGTCCGCGGAGGCGCCGGTGTCGGGCGGCTCGGCGACACTCAACTCGCGCCGCCGCCACTTCAGCCGCCAACGGCTGATCTGCTGCCGATACAGAATCTGGCGCACATACGCCTCGGGCTCGTCGATCCGATGCCACCGCCCGGCCGCCTTGATCAGCGCGTTCTGAAGCAGATCCTCAGCGGCATGCCGATCCCCGCCACTCAGCAGCACGGCAGTCCGCAAC
This sequence comes from Streptomyces davaonensis JCM 4913, assembly GCF_000349325.1. GTDB lineage: Bacteria > Actinomycetota > Actinomycetes > Streptomycetales > Streptomycetaceae > Streptomyces > Streptomyces davaonensis. Next base: position 7,382,750 of record NC_020504.1, on the reverse strand, counting down.
AGCGCGGCCGACCGGTTCTCCACGAACTCCCGGAACCTGTCCTGCGCCTGGCCATCCATCGTCACCTTCGCTTCCCCGGGCGGGCTCGTTGCCCGCCCCCTCCACCGGGGATGACGCGTCCCACCGCGCCCCGCTATGCCACTGGCGTAAAGAAAATCCCACCTCGTCGGGGGCATCGCTCCCGTACGGTGACCACGTGAGCCGCCCCTTGCTGTTCCTGGACGTCGACGGCCCCCTGAACCCCTGGGCCGCCCAGCCCGAGCGCCGCCCCGAGGGCTACACCACGATCCGGGTCTCCCTCCGCCCCGGCCGCCCCCTGCGCGTCTGGCTCAACCCGTCCCACGGCCCGTCCCTGCTGGCCCTCGACTACGACCTCTGCTGGGCCACGACCTGGATGAACGCCGCCAACCGCTGGATCGCCCCGGTCATCGGCCTCCCCGAACTCCCGTACGTCGACTTCGGCGACAACCTGTTCGCGGAACGCCCGGACGGCGTCCACTGGAAGACGGCGACGATCGTGAAGTACGCGCAGGGCCGCCCCTTCGCGTGGGTGGACGACGAACAGAGCGAGGCGGACGAGGCGTATGTGGCGCAGAACCATGTGGGACCGGCACTGCTGCACCACGTGAACCCAAGAATCGGCCTACGGGAGCCGGACTTCGCAGCACTGCGGAAATTCAGGGAAGTGCTTTAGGGGCGCGGGGAACTGCGCGACCAGCCCCCACCGGCCCGCAGCTCCCCCACTACCCAACCGCCCCCTCTGCGGAGCTAGTTGTGACTGTGAAGAATCTCGTTCAACCCGCCCCACACCGCATTGTTCGGCCGAGCCTCCACCGTCCCCGTCACCGAGTTACGACGGAACAGAATGTTCGACGCGCCGGACAGCTCACGGGCCTTGACGATCTCCCCGTCCGGCATGGTCACCCGAGTCCCCGCGGTGACGTACAGGCCGGCCTCGACAACGCACTCATCGCCCAGCGCGATACCGACACCCGCCTCCGCACCGATCAGGCACCGCTCACCGATAGCGATGATCACATTGCCGCCACCCGACAGCGTTCCCATCGTCGACGCACCGCCGCCGATGTCCGACCCGTCCCCGACGACGACGCCCGCGGAGATCCGGCCCTCGACCATCGACGTACCGAGCGTGCCCGCGTTGAAGTTGACGAAGCCCTCGTGCATGACCGTCGTGCCCTCGGCGAGATGCGCGCCCAGGCGAACGCGGTCGGCGTCGGCGATGCGCACGCCCTTCGGTGCCACGTAGTCCGTCATGCGCGGGAACTTGTCGATGGACGTCACCTGAAGGTGCAGCCCCTCGGCGCGGGCGTTCAGCCGCACCTTCTCGATGTCGTCCACCGCGACCGGGCCGAGCGAGGTCCAGGCGACGTTGGCGAGGAAGCCGAACATGCCGTCCAGGCTCTGGCCGTGCGGCTTGACCAGGCGGTGGGAGAGGAGGTGCAGCCGCAGGTAGACGTCGTGGGCGTCGATGGGCTTCGCGTCGAGGGACGAGACGACCGTGCGCACCGCGACGACCTCCACGCCCCGGCGGGCGTCCGGGCCGAGCGCCTTCGCCGCGCCCTCGCCGAGCAGCTCCACGGCACGCTCGGCGGACAGCCGCTCCGTGCCGGAGGGGCCGGGCTCGACGGCGAGCTCGGGCGCGGGGAACCAGGTGTCGAGGACGGTGCCGTCGGCGGCGATCGTGGCGAGCCCGGCGGCAACGGCGCCGGTGGTGCGAGGTGCAGTCGTGTCGGTCATGAGGGCAACCTAACTTGGCGGGGGCCGCCGGGGCGAACCGGTGCACCCCGCATCTCACGTGCCGGGCGCCGGCGCGACGATGACCCGCCCGAGGATCTCCCGCGCGTACTCCTCGTCGTACGGCACCCCCGTGAGCAGCACCTGAAGACAGATCCCGTCCATCAGCGCGACCAGCGCCCGCGCGGTGACCGGGTCCGTGCGGCGGGCGAGCAGTTCCGCAAGGTCCGTCGCCCACTCGGCGGCGACGGGGCGCAGGGCGGGGCGGCGCAGGGCGGCGAGATACAGCTCGCACTCCAGTTCCACACCCGTGCGGTCGCCCGCGAGCCACTCGCCGATCCACCCGGCCAGCTCCTGCGCGAGGTCCGCCGTCGGGTCGGTCAGCGCGCCGCGCGCGGCGATCACCTTGGCGAAACCCTCGTTGGCCTGCCGCAGCGCCGCGACCATCAACTCGTCGAGGGTGGCGAAGTGGTACGTCGTCGAGCCGAGCGGGACGTCGGCCTCGGCCGCGACCGAGCGGTGGGTCAGACCCGCGAGGCCCTTCTGTCCCACGACCCGGATCGCGGCGTCGATGATCCGCTGGCGTCGCTCCGGGTCGTAGCGCCGGGCCATCAGTGCGCGCCGCCCAGGTTCAGGACCACGACCCCCGCGACTATCAGCAGGATCCCGGAGATCTTGGTGAAGGTCAGTGCCTCACCGAACGCCACGAGGCCGATGACGGCGATGCTCGCGGTGCCGACACCGGCCCAGATCGCGTAGGCGGCGCCGATGCCGACGGTCTTCAGGGTCTGGGCGAGCAGCGCGAAGGAGACGACGTAGCCGAGCGCCGTCAGCAGCGACGGCCAGAGCCTGCTGAAACCGTCGCTGTACTTCATGGCGGTGGTGGCGGCCACCTCGGCGGCGATGGCGCCGGCGAGCGTCAGGTATCCCATGCGTACAAGCGTACACAGCTATATGTACGGGCGTACACATGCGAGGGAACTCCGGTTCACACACCCATCCACGCGATGTGGAAAGCGCTCGCTTCAATTTCCCCAAACGCCCGCTCGAAGCGTCCAACCCTCCACTACTGTTTCACCATTCACATATGCCGCTGAAGGAAAGCGCATGCCAAACAACAAGTCCCGGCCCCCTCAGGCCCGTCCCTGGGAGAGCGGCTGGGCGCCGGAAACCTCCCGGACGCCGGGCACGCGCCGCCTCTGGCTGGCCGGGGCCCTGGCGCTGGCCACGATCGGCGCGTGCGTGACGGCAATCGCCGTGACCCACAAGCCCACTGACGGTCCGTCACAGTCGGCGTTCCCGTCGACGAGCGCCTACCCACCCGGCCTGATCTCCTTCGCGACCCCGTCGGCGAGTACGGCCTCCCCGGCCCCGTCGGCGGAGCCGGACAGCCGCCCGTCCGCGCACTCGAAGACCCGGGCACCGCGTCCCACTCCGACGCCCACCCCCTCCCGCGGCCACGCCGAACCGTCGGCCAGTTCCGCCCCGGAGCCGGCCACCGCCTGGCGCTCGGTGCGCTCGGTCAACTACCCCGACCGCTCCTGGCAGGTGAGCGACGGCCTGGTCCGGCTCACCACGTCCGCCGACACCTTCAAGCTGCTCAAGGGCCTGGCCGAGCCGTCCTGTTACTCCTTCGCCACGGCGGACGGCAGCTATCTGCGCCACCGTGAGTTCCTGCTGCGCGCCGAGCCCGACGACGGCTCCGCGCTCTTCGCCCAGGACGCCACCTTCTGCCCACGCGCCTCGTCCCACTCCGGCGCGATCATGCTGGAGTCGGTGAACTTCCCGGGCCGCTATCTACGCCACCGCAACTTCCAACTCCGGCTGGATCCCCACCAGTCGAGCGAGCTGTACCTCGCGGACTCGGCGTTCCGGTTGACGGGCTGAACACACGGAAGCGGCGACGCCCACCAGGGCATCGCCGCTTCCGAGTACCGGAGGACCAGCGGGTCTCAGACGTTGAACCCGAGCGCCCGAAGCTGCTCGCGGCCGTCGTCCGTGATCTTGTCCGGGCCCCACGGCGGCATCCAGACCCAGTTGATGCGCAGCTCGTTGACGAGGCCGTCCGTGGCGGACTTGGCCTGGTCCTCGATGACATCGGTCAGCGGACAGGCCGCCGAGGTCAGGGTCATGTCGATCGTCGCGATGTTCGCTTCGTCGATGTGGATGCCGTAGATCAGGCCGAGGTTGACCACGTCGATGCCCAGCTCGGGGTCGACGACGTCGTACAGCGCCTCGCGGATCTCCTCCTCCGAGGCCGGCTTCATCTCAACGGTCTCAGTCATGCCGTCTTCCTTTCGGCGTCGGCTCCGCCCAGGGCCTGGGCCGTCGCGTCCTTCCACGCCATCCAGCTCAGGAGAGCGCACTTCACCCGCGCCGGGTACTTGGAGACCCCGGCGAACGCGACCGCGTCCTCCAGGACCTCCTCCATCGCGTCGTCGGGCTCGATCTTCCCCTTGGACTGCATCAGCTCCAGGAAGGTCTCCTGGATCCGCTGGGCGTCGGCCAGCTCCTTGCCGACCAGCAGCTCGTTCAGCACGGACGCCGAGGCCTGGCTGATCGAGCAGCCCTGGCCCTCGTACGAGACGTCCTCGATCGTCGAGCCGTCGTACTTCACGCGCAGGGTGATCTCGTCACCGCACGTCGGGTTGACGTGGTGCACCTCGGCGTCGCCATCCCGCAAGCCCCGCCCGTGCGGGTTCTTGTAGTGGTCCAGGATGACTTCCTGGTACATCGAGTCCAGCTTCATGCGATCGCTCGCCAACCCCTCAGCCGAAGAAGTTCCGGACGTGCTCCAGGCCGTCCACCAGAGCGTCGATCTCGGCGGGCGTGGAGTACAGATAGAACGACGCTCGCGTGGTCGCAGGAATTCCGTACCGCAGGCAGACGGGTCGGGCGCAGTGGTGGCCGACCCGGACCGCGATGCCCTGCTCGTCCAGCACCTGGCCCACGTCGTGGGGGTGGATGTCGCCCAGCGTGAAGGAGATCGCCGCGCCCCGGTCCTCGGCCGTGGTCGGGCCGATGATCCTGAGGCCGGGCACCTCCTGGAGGCGCCGTACCGCGTACTCCGTGAGCGCGTGCTCGTGGGCGAGGATGTTGTCCATGCCGATGGAGTTGAGGTAGTCGATCGCCGCGCCCAGGCCGATGGCCTGCGAGATCGGCGGGGTGCCCGCCTCGAACTTGTGCGGGGCGGGAGCGTAGGTCGACGAGTGCATCGACACGGTCTCGATCATCTCGCCGCCGCCCAGGAACGGAGGCAGGTCCTCCAGCAGCTCCTGGCGGCCCCACAGGACGCCGATGCCGGTCGGGCCGCACATCTTGTGGCCGGTGAAGGCCACGAAGTCGGCCTGGAGCGCCTGCACGTCCAGCGGCATGTGCGGGGCGGCCTGCGAGGCGTCGATGCAGACCAGCGCACCGACCTCCTGCGCCCGGCGCACTATCGCCTCGACCGGGTTGACCGTGCCCAGGATGTTGGACACCAGCACGAAGGAGACGATCTTCGTCTTCTCGGTGATGATCTCGTCGATGTTGGACAGGTCGAGACGGCCGTCGTCGGTGAGACCGAACCACTTCAGCTTCGCGCCCGTGCGCTGCGCGAGCAGCTGCCACGGCACGATGTTGGAGTGGTGCTCCATCTCCGTGATGACGATCTCGGTCTCGGCGTCCACGCGGTAGGGCTCATCGGCCCAGCCCAGCATGTTCGCCACGAGGTTGAGGGACTCCGAGGCGTTCTTGGTGAAGATCACCTCGTCGCGGCTGGGCGCGTTGATGAACTCCGCGACCTTGTCCCGCGCGCCCTCGTAGAGCGCCGTGGCCTCCTCGGCGAGGACATGCACGCCACGGTGGACGTTGGCGTTGTGCTGCTCGTAGTACTCGGAGAGCACGTCGAGCACCTGGCGCGGCGTCTGCGAGGTCGCCGCGTTGTCCAGGTACACGAGCTTCTTGCCGTCGTGGAGCACCCGGTCCAGGATCGGGAAGTCCTTGCGGAGCGCCTCTGTGTCGAGGAGGCCCGGCAGCTGTGTCACGCGGATACGCCACCCTTCGTGTAAGCCTCGTAGCCCTCGGCCTCGAGCTTGTCGGCGAGCTCGGGGCCACCGGACTCGACGATCCTGCCGCCCGCGAACACGTGGACGTGGTCGGGCTTGATGTAGCGCAGGATGCGCGTGTAGTGCGTGATCAGCAGGGTGCCGACCTCGCCGGTCTCACGGACCCGGTTGACGCCCTCGGAGACGATGCGCAGGGCGTCGACGTCGAGGCCGGAGTCGGTCTCGTCGAGGATCGCGATGCTCGGCTTGAGCAGCTCCAGCTGGAGGATCTCGTGGCGCTTCTTCTCACCGCCGGAGAAGCCCTCGTTGACGTTGCGCTCGGCGAAGGCGGGATCCATGTTGAGGCGCTCCATGGCCTCCTTGACCTCCTTCACCCAGGTGCGCAGCTTGGGGGCCTCGCCGCGGACGGCGGTGGCGGAGGTGCGCAGGAAGTTGGAGACCGAGACGCCGGGGACCTCGACCGGGTACTGCATCGCGAGGAACAGGCCGGCGCGGGCGCGCTCGTCGACGGACATCTCCAGGACGTCCTCGCCGTCGAGGGTGACGGTGCCGCCGGTGATCGTGTACTTCGGGTGACCGGCCAGGGAGTAGGCGAGGGTCGACTTGCCGGAGCCGTTGGGGCCCATGATGGCGTGCGTCTCGCCCTGCTTCACGGTGAGGTCGACGCCCTTGAGGATCTCCTTCGTGGCGTTGTCGGCCTCGACGGTGACGTGCAGGTCTCGGATTTCAAGCGTAGCCATGGGTGCCTCAGGACTCCTGGGTGAGGGAGACGAGCACGTCGTCCCCTTCGATCTTTACGGGGTATACGGGGACGGGGCGCGTCGCGGGTAGGCCGGACGGCTTGCCGGTGCGGAGGTCGAACGCGGAGCCGTGCAGCCAGCACTCGATCTGGCAGTCCTCCACCTCGCCCTCGGAGAGCGAGACGTTCGCGTGGGAGCAGATGTCGTGGATCGCGAACACCTCACCCTCGGTGCGGACGACCGAGACCGGCGTGCCGTCGAGTTCCACCCGCTTCGGGGTGTCCTCCTCCAGCTCGCTCAGCCCACAGGCGCGTACGTACGTCATGCGACGGACGCCTCCAGCTCCTCCTCGATCTTCGCGATGAGCCGCTCCTCGATGTCGGCGACACCGATCTGCTGGACCAGCTCGGCGAAGAAGCCGCGGACGACGAGGCGGCGGGCCTCGTGCTGCGGGATGCCGCGGGCCATCAGGTAGAAGAGCTGCTCGTCGTCGAAGCGGCCGGTCGCGGAGGCGTGACCGGCGCCGACGATCTCGCCGGTCTCGATCTCCAGGTTCGGCACCGAGTCGACGCGGGCGCCGTCGGTGAGGACCAGGTTGCGGTTCATCTCGTAGGTGTCGGTGCCCTCGGCCTTGGCCTCGATGAGCACGTCACCGATCCACACCGCGTGCGCCTGCTCGCCCTGGAGCGCGCCCTTGTAGACGACGTTGGACTTGCAGTGCGGGGTGCCGTGGTCGACCAGGAGGCGGTGCTCCTGGTGCTGGCCCGCGTCGGTGAAGTACAGGCCGAACAGCTCGGCCTCGCCGCCGGTGCCCGCGTAGTTGACGCGCGGGTGCAGGCGTACGACGTCGCCGCCGAAGGTCACCACGACCGACTTGAAGCTGGCGTCCCGGCCGACCAGGGCGTTGTGCTGGCCGACGTGCACGGCCTTGTCGTCCCAGTCCTGGACGGAGACGACGGTCAGCTTGGCGCCGTCGCCGAGGAGGTAGTCGACGTTGGCGGCGAGCACCGCGTCACCGGTGTGGTCGATGACCACGACGGCCTCGGCGAACGCGCCCAGCTCGACGACCTGGTGGCCGAAGGCGGTGCCGCCCTCACCGTGCACCGCGATGCGGATCGGCTCGGTGAGCACGGTCTCCTTCGGCACGGTGACGACCGAGGCCTTCTCGAAGGCGGAGTACGCCTGGGCCGCGATGCGGTCCACCGGGGTGCCCGCCTTGCCGAGCCGCGCGTCGTCCCGGCCGACGGTCTCGACGACGACACCCTCGGGCGCCTCGACGGTGACCTTCACGCCGTCGCCGGTGGCGACGGCGGTACCGTCGTGCAGCCCGCGCAGGCGCTCCAGCGGAGTGAAGCGCCACTCCTCCTCGCGTCCGTGCGGGACCGGGAAGTCGGCCACGTCGAAGGACGGGGGCGCGCTCATGCGCGTGGCGACGGTGGACTCGGCGGCCACCGCGATGGCGCCTGCGGTGGTGCTGCTGCCCACCGGGGTGTTCTGAGCCTCAGCCATGGCTGTCGGTCTGCTCTCTTCCTACGTCAGATTTCGCTAGCTGCTCGTGCGGGCGACGGTCTTAACCGACGGCGCCTTCCATCTGCAGCTCGATCAGCCGGTTGAGCTCAAGGGCGTACTCCATGGGCAGCTCCTTGGCGATGGGCTCGACGAAGCCTCGCACGATCATCGCCATCGCCTCGAACTCGCTCAGACCGCGGCTCATCAGGTAGAAGAGCTGGTCCTCGGAGACCTTGGAGACGGTCGCCTCGTGGCCCATGGACACGTCGTCCTCGCGGACGTCCACGTAGGGGTACGTGTCGGAGCGGGAGATGGTGTCGACGAGCAGCGCGTCGCACAGCACGTTGGACTTGGAGCCGGCCGCGCCCTCACCGATCTCCACGAGACCGCGGTAGGACGTACGGCCGCCACCGCGCGCCACCGACTTGGAGACGATGTTGGAGGAGGTGTTCGGCGCCATGTGGACCATCTTGGAACCGGCGTCCTGGTGCTGGCCCTCGCCCGCGAAGGCGATGGAGAGGGTCTCGCCCTTGGCGTGCTCGCCCATCAGGTAGACGGCCGGGTACTTCATCGTCACCTTGGAGCCGATGTTGCCGTCGATCCACTCCATGGTCGCGCCCTCGTACGCCACGGCGCGCTTGGTGACCAGGTTGTAGACGTTGTTCGACCAGTTCTGGATGGTCGTGTAGCGGCAGCGGGCGTTCTTCTTGACGATGATCTCGACGACCGCGGAGTGCAGCGAGTCCGACTTGTAGATCGGGGCCGTGCAGCCCTCGACGTAGTGCACGTAGGCACCCTCGTCGACGATGATCAGGGTCCGCTCGAACTGGCCCATGTTCTCGGTGTTGATCCGGAAGTAGGCCTGGAGCGGGATCTCCACGTGCACGCCCGGCGGCACATAGATGAACGACCCACCGGACCACACGGCGGTGTTCAGGGAGGCGAACTTGTTGTCACCGACGGGGATGACGGTGCCGAAGTACTCCTTGAAGAGCTCCGGGTGCTCCTTCAGCGCGGTGTCGGTGTCCAGGAAGATGACGCCCTGCTCCTCCAGGTCCTCGCGGATCTGGTGGTAGACGACCTCCGACTCGTACTGCGCGGCCACACCGGCGACCAGGCGCTGCTTCTCCGCCTCCGGGATGCCGAGCTTGTCGTAGGTGTTCTTGATGTCCTCGGGCAGGTCCTCCCAGGACTCCGCCTGCTTCTCCGTGGAGCGTACGAAGTACTTGATGTTGTCGAAGTCGATGCCGGAGAGGTCCGAGCCCCAGTTCGGCATGGGCTTCTTGTCGAACAGGCGCAGACCCTTGAGACGAAGCTTGGTCATCCACTCCGGCTCGGCCTTCTTCGCGGAGATGTCCTTGACGACATCCTCGCTCAGACCGCGCTTCGCAGAGGCGCCGGCTTCGTCGGAGTCGGCCCAGCCGTATTCGTACTTGCCCAGGCCTTCCAGCTCAGGGTGGGCGGTCTCCGTGGGGAGAGTCATGCGGGGTTCCTCCCGGCCGTGCTTGCGGATGCGTTGTGGGAAATCTTGGGGATGAACGTCGTGCAGACGCCGTCGCCGTGCGCGATGGTCGCCAGTCGCTGGACGTGGGTGCCGAGCAGCTGGGAGAAGATCTCGGTCTCCGCCTCGCAGAGCTGCGGGAACTTTTCCGCGACATGAGCCACCGGGCAGTGGTGCTGGCAGAGCTGCTCGCCGACCGGTGCGCTGCGCGCCGTAGCAGCGTACCCGTCCGCACTCAAGGCCCTGGCCAGGGCTTCGGTGCGGTCCTCGGGGGCGGCCGCCTGGACGGCCTCGCGGTACGCGGTCGCCTGCTCGGCGATCCTCGCGCGGGCGAAGGCGACGACGGCCTCGTCCCCGCCGAACCGCTCCTGGATCCAGCGCAGGGCATCGGCGGCGAGCTTGTCGTAGGACTGGTCGAAGGCGTCGCGTCCGCAGTCGGTGAGCGCGAAGACCTTGGCGGGGCGGCCCCGGGTCCGGGCGCCGTACACGCGCTGCTCACGCGGCTCCACGACATCGTCGGCGACCAGCGCGTCCAGATGCCGTCGTACGGCGGCCTGGGTCAGGCCCAGCCGTCCGGCCAGCTCGGCGACGGTCGACGGGCCGTGGTCCAGGATGGACCGCGCGACCCGGTTGCGGGTGGACCGCTCACCGGTCGCGAGCTCCTCATGAGCCTCGCCGACGTTTTTCACAACGCCATTGTTGCGTAATTCCTCAGACTCGGGCAAGCGGCGATCGAACCCGTGGACGGTGCCCTGCGTCACTTAGGTTTACCTAATCTGACCTGCGAAAACGATCTTTGATCGATCAAACGCACGTACAATTCAGTGGCGCCGCCAGGACCCGTCCGGAAGACTCCCGACCCATGCCGACACCCCCTCCGACCGGCCCACTTGTCTCCCGGACGACCATCGCCGACGGCCTCGCCGAGCTGGGTGTCAAACCCGGCGAAACACTCCTGGTGCACTCCTCGCTCAGCTCACTCGGCTGGGTCTGCGGAGCCGCGGTCGCGGTCGTCCAGGGACTGCTGGACGCGCTCGGCCCCGAGGGCACGCTCGTGGTGCCCGCCCAGTCCGCGGACCTGTCCGACCCGGCGGTGTGGGGCAATCCCCCGGTGCCCGAGGAGTGGTGGGAGCCGATCCGCGCCACGATGCCCGCCTACGACCCCCGCGTCACCCCCACGCGCGGGGTCGGAGTGATCCCGGAGACCGTACGGACCTGGCCGGGCGCCCTGCGCAGCGCGCACCCGCAGACCTCGTTCGCCGCCGTCGGCCCGCGCGCGGCTGAGCTGCTCGACGGGCACGCCACCGACTGCCGGCTCGGCGAGCACAGCCCGCTGGCGCGGCTGGAGGCCCTGCACGCGCGTGTGCTGCTGCTCGGGGCCGGCTACGACGCCTGCACCAGCTTCCATCTGGCCGAGTACCGCATACCGGCTCCCCTCGTGAAGGTGGGCCGCCCCGGACCCGCGGGCTGGGAGACCGTCACCGAGGTGTCCATCAGCTCCGACCGCTTCGACGAGCTGGGCCACGACTTCGAACGGGACCGTCCCGTCGTACGCGGCAAGGTGGGCGCCGCCGACGCCCGGCTGTTCCCGGTGGCGGACGCGGTGGCCTACGCGCGCCGGTGGCTGGAGATTCATCGCCCGTCTGTGGAGGAGATCTGAACCCGGCGGTCCGGGCGCCCCTGCGGCTACCTAGACTCTTGAGCCATGCGAACTGACCCCGTGGTCCAGGTCCAGGCCCTGGTGAAGCGGTACGGCACGAAGACCGCGGTGGACGGCCTCGACCTGGTGGCCCGGGCCGGGGTGACCGCCGTACTCGGACCCAACGGCGCCGGCAAGACGACCACGGTCGAGACCTGCGAGGGGTACCGGAAACCGGACTCCGGCACAGTGCGCGTCCTGGGCCTCGACCCGGTGAGACAGTCCCGCGAACTGCGTCCCCGGGTCGGCGTCATGCTCCAGTCCGGCGGTGTGTACTCGGGCGCCCGCGCCGACGAGATGCTGCGCCATGTGGCCAAGCTGCACGCCCACCCCCTCGACGTGGACGCCCTGATCGAGCGCCTCGGCCTCGGCAGTTGCGGCCGTACCTCCTACCGTCGGCTGTCCGGCGGCCAGCAGCAGCGCCTCGCGCTCGCGATGGCCGTCGTGGGCCGCCCCGAGCTGGTGTTCCTGGACGAGCCGACCGCGGGCCTCGACCCGCAGGCCCGCCGCGCGACCTGGGACCTGGTCCGCGATCTGCGCACCGACGGGGTCTCGGTGATCCTCACCACCCACTACATGGACGAGGCCGAGCAGCTCGCCGACGACGTGGCGATCATCGACGCGGGCCGGGTCATCGCCCAGGGCTCCCCCGAGGAGCTGTGCCGCGGCGGCGCCGAGAACACCCTCCGCTTCATCGGCCGCCCCGGCCTCGACGTCAGCTCCCTGCTCAAGGCGCTGCCCGCCGACTGCACGGCCGCGGAGCTGACCCCGGGTTCGTACCGGGTGGGCGGCAAGGTCGACCCGCAGCTGCTCGCGACGGTCACGTCCTGGTGCGCGCAGCACGGGGTGATGCCGGAGAAGATCTCGGTGGAGCGGCACACCTTGGAAGACGTCTTTCTTGAGCTGACCGGCAAGGAGCTGCGCTCGTGAGTACGACGGGTACCTACGCCCCGAAGCCCGGGGCCGCACCGCTCCCCCGCATGGTCATGGCGCAGGCGGCGCTGGAGACGAAGATGCTCCTGCGCAACGGCGAGCAGCTGCTGCTCACCGTGATCATCCCGACCCTGCTGCTGGTCCTGTTCAGCACCGTCGACATCGTCGACACCGGCGAGGGCGAGGCCGTCGACTTCCTCGCCCCCGGTATCCTCGCGCTCGCGGTGATGTCCACGGCGTTCACCGGCCAGGCCATCGCCACCGGCTTCGAGCGCCGCTACGGCGTCCTGAAGCGCCTCGCCTCCGCGCCGCTCCCGCGCTGGGGCCTGATGACCGCGAAGACCCTGTCGGTCCTGGTCACCGAGGTCCTCCAGGTGCTGCTGGTGACGGTGATCGCCTTCGCGCTCGGCTGGGACCCGCAGGGCAACCCGCTCGCCGTGATCCTGCTCCTGGTCCTCGGCACGGCCGCCTTCTCGGGCCTCGGCCTGCTGATGGCGGGCACCCTGAAGGCCGAGGCCACCCTCGCCGCCGCCAACCTGGTCTTCCTGCTGCTGCTCATGGGCGGCGGGGTCATCGTGCCGCTGGACAAGTTCCCGGACGCGGCCCAGGACGTGCTCGCCCTGCTGCCCATCTCGGCACTGTCCGACGGGCTGCGGGACGTGCTCCAGCACGGGGCCGGGATGCCGTGGGGCGACCTGGGGATTCTCGCGGTGTGGGCGGTCGCCGGACTCGCCGCCGCCGGAAAGTTCTTCCGCTGGGAATGACCCGGTCCGGGACCCTCGTGAAAGCGTGCACAAGCACGGGCCTACGATAGGGCGCGTGCCAAACCTGACCCGCGCCGACGCCGTAGCGGCCGTGCGCAACCCGCTCGCCTTCATCGCCGCACGCTGGACCCCGGATCCGAAGACGGTTCAGCGGGCGGCCCTCGCCGCGCTCGTCATGTCGGTGGTCATCGTGGTCACCGGCGGAGCGGTGCGGCTGACCGGCTCCGGGCTCGGCTGCCCGACCTGGCCCAAGTGCACCGACGACTCGCTGACCACCACCAGCGAGATGGGCCTGCACGGCTACATCGAGTTCGGCAACCGCATGCTGACGTACGTGCTGTGCGCCGCCGTCGGCTGGGCGATCATCGCCGCCCGCTCCGAGAAGCCGTACCGGCGCAGCCTGACCCGGCTCGGCTGGGCGCAGTTCTGGGTGGTGATGGGCAACGCGATCCTCGGTGGCATCGTCGTGCTCGTCGGCCTGAACCCGTACACGGTCGCCGCGCACTTCCTGCTCTCCTCTGCGCTGATCGCGGTCGCCACGGTGATGTGGCAGCGCACCCGGGAGGGCGACGACGCGCCCCGCCCGCTGGTCGGCAAGTCGGTGCAGCAGCTGGTCTGGGTGCTGACCGGGGTCACGGTGCTGCTGATCGCGGTCGGCACCGTGGTCACCGGCGCCGGTCCGCACGCGGGTGACTCCAGCGAGGTCGAGCGGATGCCGCTGGACTGGGAGAACGTGACCAAGCTCCACGCGGTCCTGGCCTGGATCGTGGTCACGCTCACCTTCGCCCTGTGGTTCGTCCTCAAGGCGGTCGACGCCCCCCGCGGCCCCCTCTCCCGCACCCGCGACCTCTTCCTGGTCCTCCTCGCGCAGGGCCTCATCGGCTACGTCCAGTACTTCACCGACCTCCCCGAGGTCCTGGTCGGCGCCCACATGTTCGGCTCCTGCCTGGTGTGGATCGCGACGCTGCGGGTGCTGCTGGCACTGCGGGAACGGCCGGAGACCCAGCTCCCCGAGGTCCCCGCTCAGGCCGACGCGATGAGCGCGTCGATGGCGGGCCCCAGGTAGTCCCGGGTCAACGAGGCCCGACGCACCGTCCACTCCTCGGTGGGCGGCGCGGGATCGTCGTAGCGGCGGCTGCGGATGTCGTCGACGACCTCGACGGGTGCGCCGAGGCCGGGCAGCAGGTCCAGGGCTTCCCGCTTGGAGATCAGCCGCCCCTCGCGCGCGGTGACGGTGGCGCGGGCGAAGGTGATCATCCCCAGGTCGACCCAGACGTCCTGCGTCCACAGCCGGGCGTTGTCGAGGGTCGGCCGCCAGTACTCCCGCTGATCGCGTACGACGAAGGCGCGCAGTTCCCGGTCCGGCACCGTCGGCAGCAGCCCGGTGGGCCCGCGTCCGTGCAGGACCCGCCCGAAGTCATGCAGCTCGCGTCGGGTCACGGGGGTGACCGGTCGTTTGTAGAGCTCCTGGTGCGCCCAGGTCAGATGGCTGCGCCCGGCCTCGTCCGCCGTGTCCGGCGTGAGATAGGTGCAGTGCAGCTTCGCCGCGAGGGGTTCGACGCGGAGCCGGGCGTGCAGCACGGCGAGCTTCCACACGACGCCCGGCGTGACGCGCCCCGGCAACATCGCGATCAGGTCCAGGTCGCTGCGGCCCTCCTGGTAGTCGCCGCCGGCGAGCGAGCCGTGCGCCCAGACGGCCACCGGATCCACAGCCGTCAGTGCGCGGACGAAGCGGTCGAGTAACTTCTCGGTCTTCATCCGCCCAGTCTGTACAGCTCACGCCAGCCCGTACACCCGCCGGGCGTTCCCCGCCGCGATCAATCCCGCCACGCGTTGCGCGTCCGACAGGGACCAGGCGCCCTCCGCGACCCACGTGCCGAGCACCCGGCCGAGGGCCTCGCGGAAAAGGCGGGCGCCGACGACATGCAGCTCAGGGAGTTCCTGGCCGCCGCTGGAGAAGAGGATCTTGCCGAAGGGGGCGAGCTCAAGGATCTCCGCCAGCACCGTCGCGGCGCGGGCGCCGGTGCGGACGAGGGCGGCGCCGGAGTCGGCGTAGACATGCGGGAAGACGCCCGCCAGGTGGGCGGCGTGGCGGTGGTACGGGTAGCTGTGCAGCAGGACCAGGTCGGTGCCGAGGCCCGCCGTGGCGCGGACGAAGTCCGTGAGCAGCACGGGATCCGTACGGTCGATGCGCACTCCCGGTTCGCCCAGGCCCGCGTGCAGTTGCAGCGGCAGCCCCGAGGCGACCGCGCTCCACAGCAGATGCCGTAACAGCACCGGGTCGGTCAGCTCGCCGCCGACCCGGCGGTCGGCCAGCCAGCGCCCGGCCGCGCCGCGCACCTCGCCGGGGCCCGGCGGTTCCGGTGCCAGCGCGAGTCCGTGCCGTACGCCCGCGACCGAGGTGAAGGCGACCGCGTGGGCGGCGGCGCCGTGGACGGACTCGGCGAGGTTGGCGAGGAAGGACTCGACGGTGCCGGAGGTGTCGGCGACCTGTTCGGCGAGGAGTTCCAGGCGGACGATCTCATGCGCCTGCGCGGCGCCGGTGCAGGCCAGTTCCTCGGGTCCGGTGAGGTCGCCGGGCAGCCCGGTGTCGACCAGGTACGTCGTGATGCCACTGCCGCGCAACAGCCGCCGGCCCGCTTCCAGTACGCCGAGTTCACGACGCCGGGCGAGATAGCGGGCGGGTGGGGAGTGCGGTTCCAGACCGAGCAGCGGGGGGCACCAGCGCCGTACCGCGAAGCCGGTCTGGGTGTCGAAGAGGGTGGTGCCCGGGGCGGGCGGGCCCTCGGTACGGGCGAGCCGGGCCTCGAAGGTGCCGAGGCCCAGCTCCGTACGCAGCACTCCGTGGCAGTACTGGTCCACGAGGGACGGCGTTTCGATCATCCGGTTCTCCCCGTGCTCGCCTTTACGGGGCTTAACGGGTGAACCGGGGTTGGGGGTGCGGGCGGGAAGGGTCAGCCGTTCTTCGGTCCGCCGACCTGGATTCCGGCCATCCGGGACCACTCGTACGGCCCGGTCTTCACCTTCGACGCGAACTCGCCGTCGAACTCTTCGTGAACAGTGATGCCCGCCTTCTGCACCGCCTGTTCGGCGACCTGGAGGGTCGGGGCCACCAGGTTGCCCCAGTTGCCGTCCTCGCCGACGAGGGCGATCCGGGCTCCGCGCTCGCCGATGTAGGCCACCTGTGCCTCGGCGCCGCCGTGTGCCTTGGAGAAGGCGCTGATCTGCTTGGCCAGCTTGGCCGCCCGGCGCTCGGCCTTCGCGTCAACCTCTTGCGTGTCTGCCATGGCCAGGATGCTACCGACGGGTAGATCAAAGGGCGACGGGTGGGGTGCGTGACCCGTGCCTCAGAAGGGCCGGCTAGCGCAGGAAGGGGTCGACCGCGACGGCCACGAACAGCAGCGAGACATAGGTGATGGACCAGTGGAACAGCCGCATCTCCTTCAGCTTCGCGCCCGTGACCTCGGCCTTCGCCCGGTTCTGGAGGGCATGTGCCTCCCACAGCCACCAGCCGCCCGCGACCAGCGCGACCAGCGTGTAGAACCAGCCCGTGTAGCCGAGTGGGGTCAGCAGCAGCGAGACGCCGACCATGACCCAGCTGTAGAGCACGATCTGTTTGGCGACGGTCTTGTTGGAGGCGACGACCGGGAGCATCGGCACGCCCACGCGCGCGTAGTCCTCGCGGACCTTCATCGACAGCGGCCAGTAGTGCGGCGGCGTCCAGAAGAACATGACGAGGAAGAGGACGACCGGCGCCCACGACAGCGAGTTCGTGACCGAGGACCAGCCGATCAGCACCGGCATACAGCCCGCGATCCCGCCCCACACGATGTTCTGGGAGGTACGGCGCTTGAGGATCATCGTGTAGACGACGACGTAGAAGAGGAGCGCGCCGAGGGCCAGCCAGGCCGAGAGCCAGTTGACGGTCAGGCCGAACAGCAGGGTGGAGACGACCGCCAGGGAGATGCCGAAGGCGAGGCACTCGCGCGGGCTGACCATGCCGGTGACCAGCGGACGCTGCGCGGTGCGGTCCATCAGCGCGTCGATGTCCCGGTCGATGTACATGTTCAGCGCGTTGGCGCCGCCCGCGGAGAGGTAGCCGCCGAGGCAGGTGAGCAGCACCAGGCCGAGGTCGGGCACGCCCTGCTGCGCCAGGAACATCACCGGAACGGTGGTGATCAGCAGCAGTTCGATGATCCGCGGCTTGGTCAGCGCGACGAACGCCATGACCCGGGCCCCGATCGGCCGCCGACTCGGGCTCTGGCTCGTCCCGACAATCCCCGCTGGACGGGATTCAACGGCCGTCACGCACACCCCTGACAGAGACATCCCAGCAAGCCCTCCCCGTGTGAAGTCCCGGTAAAGGCTCGCGCGTACCACGCCACTGTAGACGTTGCCCAGACCCGGACATTCGCGGGGGTGGCCTCGTGTTGTTGAGCTCCGCTGGAAGAGCCGATCAGCACTCGATTGAGCACTCGTTCGAGCGCTCTCGTATTCACTTGCCGAACACGGATCGGGCCAGTCGGGAGGCGGATGCCGACGACTCCCGGCAGTCTGGAATGACTCGAAAAAACGCACGTACATACGGGGGTAGGCTCGACAACGGCCGGGGCTCTCCGTGCACCGGCAATTCGACATGCGTGACATGTGGAGAGGAGCCCTGACCCAGGGTGAGCACCAAGCCGACCACCACAGACCTCGACTGGACCGAGCTCGACCAGCGGGCCGTGGACACCGCCCGCGTCCTGGCCGCCGACGCCGTACAGAAGGTTGGCAACGGCCATCCCGGCACGGCGATGAGCCTCGCGCCCGCCGCGTACACCCTCTTCCAGAAGGTGATGCGGCACGACCCGGCGGATGCCGACTGGGTCGCCCGGGACCGCTTCGTGCTGTCCGCGGGCCACTCGTCCCTGACCCTCTACACCCAGCTGTACCTGGCCGGCTTCGGCCTGGAGCTGGACGACCTCAAGTCGTTCCGCACCTGGGGCTCGAAGACCCCGGGTCACCCGGAGTACGGCCACACCACGGGCGTGGAGACCACCACGGGCCCGCTCGGCCAGGGTGTCGCCAACGCGGTGGGTATGGCGATGGCCGCCCGCTACGAGCGCGGTCTGTTCGACCCGGAGGCTCCCGTCGGTGAGTCGCCGTTCGACCACTTCGTCTACTGCATCGCCGGTGACGGCTGCCTCCAGGAGGGCATCTCCGCCGAGGCCTCCTCGCTCGCCGGTCACCAGAAGCTCGGCAACCTGATCCTGCTGTGGGACGACAACCACATCTCGATCGAGGGCGACACCGAGACGGCCGTCTCCGAGGAAGTCACCAAGCGGTACGAGGCGTACGGCTGGCACGTGCAGCGCATCGCCCCGAAGCCCGACGGCGACCTGGACCCGCACGCGATCTACAACGCGATCGAGGCGGCGAAGCAGGTGACGGACCGGCCGTCCTTCATCGCGATGCGCTCGATCATCGCCTGGCCGGCCCCGAACGCCCAGAACACCGAGGCCGCGCACGGCTCAGCGCTCGGCGACGACGAGGTCGCGGCCACCAAGCGCGTCCTCGGCTTCGACCCGGAGCAGTCCTTCGAGGTGACCGACGAGGTCATCAACCACACCCGCCAGGCGCTGGAGCGCGGCCGTCAGGCCAAGGCGGAGTGGGAGAAGTCCTTCCAGGAGTGGCGCAACAACAACGCGGAGCGTGCCGCCGAGTTCGACCGCATCAGCGCCGGCGAGCTGCCCAAGGACTGGGAGTCGGCGATTCCGGTCTTCGAGCCCGGCAAGGGTGTCGCCACCCGCGCCGCGTCCGGCAAGGTGCTCCAGGCCCTCGGCCCGGTCATCCCGGAGCTGTGGGGCGGCTCGGCCGACCTGGCCGGCTCCAACAACACGACGATCGACAAGACGTCGTCGTTCCTCCCGGCGGACAACCCGCTGCCGGAGGCGGACCCGTACGGCCGCACGATCCACTTCGGTATCCGCGAGCACTCCATGGCCGCGGAGATGAACGGCATCACGCTGCACGGCAACACCCGCGTCTACGGCGGTACGTTCCTGGTCTTCTCCGACTACATGCGCAACGCCGTGCGCCTGTCGGCCCTGATGCACCTGCCGGTGACGTACGTGTGGACGCACGACTCCATCGGTCTCGGTGAGGACGGCCCGACCCACCAGCCGGTCGAGCACCTCGCCACGCTGCGCGCGATCCCGGGCCTGAACGTGGTCCGCCCGGCCGACGCCAACGAGACCGCGATCGCCTGGCGCGAGATCCTCAAGCGCTGGACGAAGGTCTTCGGCAAGGGCCAGCCGCACGGTCTGGCGCTGACCCGCCAGGGAGTGCCGACGTACGAGCCCAACGAGGACGCCGCCAAGGGTGGCTACGTCCTGTTCGAGGCGTCCACGGGCACGCCCGAGGTGATCCTCATCGCCACCGGTTCCGAGGTGCACGTCGCGGTCGCCGCGCGCGAGCAGCTGGAGGCCGACGGGGTGCCGACGCGGGTCGTGTCGATGCCGTCCGTGGAGTGGTTCGAGGAGCAGGGCCAGGGGTACCGGGACAGCGTTCTGCCGCCCTCGGTCAAGGCGCGGGTCGCGGTGGAGGCCGGTATCGGGCTCACCTGGCACAAGTACGTCGGGGACGCCGGCCGCATCGTTTCCCTGGAGCACTTCGGTGCTTCCGCCGACGGCAAGGTCCTTTTCCAGGAGTACGGCTTCACTGCGGAGAACGTGGCCGCGAAGGCGCGGGAATCCGTGGCCGCCGCCCAGCGCTGACGCTCACATACGACACGTAGGAGATGTAATTCCATGACAGACGCACTCAAGCGCCTCTCCGAGGAAGGCGTCGCGATCTGGCTGGACGACCTGTCGCGCAAGCGGATCACGTCCGGCAACCTCGCCGAGCTGATCGACCAGCAGCACGTCGTGGGCGTCACCACCAACCCGACCATCTTCCAGAAGGCGATCTCGTCGGGCGACGGTTACGAGCAGCAGCTCACCGACCTCGCCGCCCGCAAGGTCACCGTCGACGAGGCGGTCCGCATGATCACCACGGCGGACGTCCGGGACGCCGCCGACATCCTGCACCCGGTCTTCGAGGCGACCGGTGGCCAGGACGGCCGGGTGTCGATCGAGGTCGACCCGCGGCTCGCGCACAACACCAAGGCGACGGTCGCCGAGGCCAAGCAGCTGGCCTGGCTGGTGGACCGCCCCAACACGCTGATCAAGATCCCGGCCACCAAGGCGGGCCTGCCGGCCATCACCGAGGTGATCGGCAACGGCATCAGCGTCAACGTCACGCTGATCTTCTCGCTGGAGCGCTACCGCGAGGTCATGGACGCCTACCAGGCGGGCCTGGAGAAGGCCAAGGAGAAGGGGCTCGACCTCTCTCTGATCCACTCGGTCGCCTCCTTCTTCGTGTCCCGCGTGGACACCGAGATCGACAAGCGGATCGACGCGCTCGGCACCGACGAGGCCAAGGCCGCCCGCGGCAAGGCCGGCGTCGCCAACGCGCGTCTTGCCTACCAGGCGTACGAGGAGGTGTTCTCCACCGACCGCTGGAGCGCTCTGGAGAAGGCGGGCGCCAACAAGCAGCGTCCGCTGTGGGCCTCCACCGGCGTGAAGGACCCGGCCTACAAGCCGACCCTGTACGTCGACGAACTGGTCGCGCCGAACACGGTGAACACCATGCCTGAGGCCACGCTCCAGGCCACCGAGGAAGGCGGCCAGATCCGCGGCAACGCCGTCGCCGGCACCTACGAGCAGTCCCGCGCCGAGCTCGACGCCGTCGAGAAGCTCGGGATCTCGTACGACGACGTGGTGCAGCTGCTGGAGGACGAGGGCGTCGAGAAGTTCGAGGCGTCCTGGAACGACCTGCTCAAGTCGACCGAGGCGGAGCTGGAGCGCCTCGCACCCTCGGAGGGCTAAACCTTGTCGAGCAGCAACCCGCTGCGTGACCCCGCCGACCGACGGCTCCCGCGTATCGCGGGGCCGTCGGGCCTGGTCATCTTCGGCGTCACGGGCGATTTGTCACGAAAGAAGCTCATGCCCGCCGTGTACGACCTCGCGAACCGGGGTCTGCTGCCGCCGGGTTTCTCGCTGGTCGGCTTCGCCCGGCGGGAATGGCAGAACGAGGACTTCGCCCAGGAGGTCCACGACGCGGTCAAGGAGCACTCCCGGACCCCCTTCCGCGAGGAGGTCTGGCACCAGCTGATCCAGGGCATGCGGTTCGTCCAGGGCACCTTCGACGACGACGACGCCTTCGAGCGGCTGCGGGACACCATCGAGGAGCTGGACAAGGCACAGGGCACGGGCGGCAACTTCGCCTTCTACCTGTCCGTGCCGCCGCGCTCCTTCCCGGTGGTCATCCAGCAGCTGAAGAAGCACGGCCTCGCCGACCAGTCGAGCGGCTCCTGGCGGCGCGCGGTCATCGAGAAGCCGTTCGGGCACGACCTGGCCTCGGCCGAGGAGCTCAACAAGGTCGTCCACGAGGTCTTCGCCCCGGACCAGGTCTTCCGGATCGACCACTACCTGGGCAAGGAGACCGTCCAGAACATCCTGGCGCTGCGCTTCGCCAACACGATGTTCGAGCCGATCTGGAACCGGTCCTTCGTGGACCATGTCCAGATCACGATGGCCGAGGACATCGGCATCGGCGGCCGGGCGGGCTACTACGACGGCATCGGCGCCGCCCGTGACGTCATCCAGAACCACCTGCTCCAGCTGATGGCCCTGACCGCCATGGAGGAGCCCGCCTCCTTCGACGCGGACGCGCTGGCCGCGGAGAAGACCAAGGTGCTCGGTGCCGTACGGCTGCCGAAGGACCTGGGCCGGGACACCGTGTTCGCGCAGTACGCGGCCGGCTGGCAGGGCGGCGAGAAGGCGGTCGGCTACCTCCAGGAGGAGGGCATCGACCCCGCGTCGAAGACCGACACCTACGCCGCGATCAAAC
The DNA here is from genome assembly GCF_000349325.1 of Streptomyces davaonensis JCM 4913. Lineage (GTDB taxonomy): Bacteria > Actinomycetota > Actinomycetes > Streptomycetales > Streptomycetaceae > Streptomyces > Streptomyces davaonensis. The sequence continues at coordinate 7,360,869 of NC_020504.1, read as the reverse complement.
TGTCGGTGGACAACCGCCGCTGGGCGGGCGTCCCCTTCTATCTGCGCACCGGAAAGCGGCTCGGCCGCCGGGTCACCGAGATCGCGGTGGTCCTCCAGCGGGCGCCGCACTCCCCCTTCGACCACACGGCGACGGAGGAGCTCGGCAAGAACGCGATCGTGATCCGCGTCCAGCCGGACGAGGGCGTCACGGTCCGCTTCGGCTCCAAGGTGCCCGGCACCTCGATGGAGATCCGGGACGTGTCCATGGACTTCGCCTACGGCGAGTCCTTCACCGAGTCCAGCCCCGAGGCGTACGAGCGGCTCATCCTGGACGTCCTGCTCGGCGACTCGAACCTCTTCCCGCGCACCGAGGAGGTCGAGCTGTCCTGGAAGATCCTCGACCCGATCGAGCAGTACTGGGACAAGCACGGCACACCGGCCCAGTACCCGGCCGGTACCTGGGGTCCCGTCGAGGCGGACGACATGCTGGAGCGAGACGGACGGAGCTGGCGCCGCCCATGAAGATAGACCTGACCGACACCACGTCCAGCAAGATCAACAAGGCCCTGGTGCAGGGCCGCCGGGCCATCGGCACGCCTGCCGTCGGCATGGTGCTCACGCTGGTCATCGTCACGGACGAGGAGAACGCGTACGACGCGCTCAAGGCCGCGAACGACGCCTCGCGCGAGCACCCCTCGCGCACGCTCGTGGTCATCAAGCGCGTCTCGCGCTCGCCCCGCGACCGCACGCAGTCCCGCCTGGACGCCGAGGTGCGGGTGGGCGCGGACGCGGGCACCGGCGAGACGATCGTGCTGCGCCTGTACGGCGAGGTGGTGGAGCACGCCCAGTCGGTCGTGCTGCCGCTGCTGCTGCCGGACGCGCCGGTCGTCGTCTGGTGGCCGGTGAACGCGCCGCTGGACCCGGCCAGCGACCCGCTGGGCGCGCTGGCCCAGCGCCGGGTGACCGACACCTACGCCTGCGAGCAGCCGGTACGGGAGCTGGAGGCCCGCGCCGGCAGCTACACCCCCGGCGACACGGACCTGTCGTGGACCCGCATCACGCCCTGGCGTTCGATGCTGGCCGCGGCTCTGGACCAGGTCGTGTGCGAGGTCAGGGGCGTCGAGGTGGAGGGCGAGGAGTTCAACCCGAGCTGTGAGCTGCTGGCGATGTGGCTCGCGGACCGGCTGGACGTTCCCGTGAAGCGGTCGCTGTCGTCGGGCCCCGGTCTGACGGCGGTCCGCATGTCCACCGACTGCGGCCCGATCGTCCTGGACCGGGCGGACGGCTCCCTGGCGACCCTGTCCATCCAGGGCCAGCCGGACCGCGCCGTGGCGCTCAAGCGGCGGGAGACGGCCGAGCTGATGGCGGAGGAACTGCGCCGCCTGGACCCGGACGACACCTACGCCTCGGCGCTGCGGTTCGGGGTGGAGCGGCTGAACACGGGCGTCGAGGAGCCGGTCGTCGTGGACGAGCCGGTCGCTGTCGACGAACCGGTCGCCGTGGCGGAGGCCGTGCAGGCGGCGCCTGCCAAGAAGCCCGCGAAGAAGGCTCCGGCCAAGAGGGCGGCGGCGAAGTGAGCACTCCGCAGCTGGTCGTGCACCGCGACAAGGAGCTGATGGCGCAGGCCGCGGCGGCCCGGCTGATCACGAAGATCGTGGACGCACAGGCCTCCCGGGGCCATGCGTCCGTGGTCCTCACCGGCGGCCGCAACGGCAACGGCCTGCTGGCCGCGCTGGCCGCCGCCCCGGCCCGGGACGCGATCGACTGGTCGCGGCTGGACCTGTGGTGGGGCGATGAGCGGTTCCTCCCCGAGGGGGACCCGGAGCGCAATGTCACGCAGGCCCGCGAGGCCCTGCTGGACGCGGTGCCCCTGGATCCGAAGCGGGTGCACGCCATGCCCGCGTCGGACGGCCCGTACGGCGCGGACGCGGACGCCGCGGCGGCTGCCTACGCGGATGAACTGGCCCATGCGGCGGGCCCCGAGAACCACGGCGCCGTGCCCGTGTTCGACGTCCTGATGCTGGGCGTCGGTCCGGACACGCATGTGGCGTCGCTGTTCCCGGAACTCCCCGCGGTCCGCGAGACCGAGCGGACGGTGGTGGGCGTCCACGGCGCACCGAAGCCACCGCCCACCCGGGTCACCCTCACTCTCCCGGCCATCCGGTCGGCCCGTGAGGTCTGGCTGCTCGCGGCGGGCGCGGACAAGGCCCAGGCGGCGGCAATCGCCCTCTCGGGCGCGGGCGAGATCCAAGCCCCGGCAGCAGGTGCACAGGGCCGCCAGCGCACCCTGTGGCTGTTGGACGCGGCGGCGGCTTCCCAGCTGCCGCGGTCGCTGTACCCGCCGGCGTCGCCGTGAGTCGGGGGCGCCGGGGGTTGATTCGCCCCCCGCCGCCCCTACCCGTCCCATCCCAGGGGGCTTGCCCCCTGGACCCCCGCTCCTCAAACGCCGGAGGGACTGTCTTTAGCCCGTCCGGCGTTTGAGGACGAGGCCCCTTCAGGGCCGAGGCGGGGGTCTGGGGGCGGCAGCCCCCAGGGGACGGTGGGGTCCCCCCTAGCTAGCTAG